>NZ_JBJJMM010000018.1:0-136435 GCF_046231795.1 Pseudomonas sp. KCJK9016
CCGCGCGCGGTCGATGAAGCGGCCAGGGTAGTCGTAGTCTTCGAGATCCGGCTCGGTGCTCTCGCCATCCGGTTTGTAGGCCGCTTCCATCTGCAGGCGCGGTTTTTCGAAGTCGTAGTCGCGGCGGGTGGTGCGGCTGGTGCGGGTTTCCAGACGCAGCTTGAAGCCTTTGATCACCGGCTCTTCGGCGACCATGCCGCTGCCCTGAACATACGCGGTCGGCTGGCCGAGGTTGGGGAACACGGTCTGGTCGTCGCCGAACACCAGCAGATGGCCTTTCTTGCTGTGCTGGAAGTGGTAGTGAATGCCTTCTTCTTCGCACAGGCGCTGCACGAAGTGCAGGTCGGTTTCATCGTACTGCACGCAGTAGTCGCGATCCGGGCACGGCTGGCTGAGCTGAAAGCTGTAGGCGTTGCCCTTGATGCCGTGCTCGTCGAGGATCAGCGCGATGATTTTCGGCGCCGACATCTGCTGGTAGATGCGCTGGTTGGTGCGGTGATGCAGGTATTGCAGCTGCGGCACCAGCGAAACCTTGTAGCGGGTCAGGCGCTTGCCGGCATCGCCCTGGGCGACACGGTAGATCTGGCCGTGGATGCCCGAGCCCTGCGGATCGAGGGCGAGGAACGCCTGTTTGTGCAGGAGCTTTTCCAGGTCCAGATCCGGGTTTTCGCTGACCAGTTCCAGGTCGAAACGAAACGGCTGGCTGATGCCTTCGGTGCCGGTGAACGACAGGACTTGCAGGTCGCCCACGTAGTCTTCGACCGTGAGGCTGAAGTGCGTTTCGTTAGCTGGGTTGAACATAGTGTGCTCCCTGTTCGAATGTCATCCGTTACGCCCTCAGCCGCAAACGCTGCAACCAGGACGAAGTGGCGCCCAAGGCGTCACGCAATTGGTCGGCAGAAATGTTGCGCTCTGCCGCGTCAAAGGCCAGCGCGGTGCGCAGCGCCGGCCAGCAGTGTGTCGGCAGATGTGCCGGGGCTTGCAGTTCGCGATCCAGGTGTTCGTCACGGGCCTGGGTCGAAGGCAAGCGGCGGAACGGATGTTTGCCCCCCGCCAGTTCATAGATCACGCAGGCCACGCCGTACACGTCCGCGCTGGCCGACAACGGTTGGCCCTCAAGCAGTTCGGGGGCGGCGTAGCCCGGGGTCCAGGCATTGAAGCGCTCGCGGCTCAGGTGCGGCAGGCCGGGCAGGATGCCCTCCTCGGCCTGCCCGAGACCGAAGTCGAACAGGCGCACGCCGTCTTCGCTGAGCATCACGTTGCTCGGCTTCATGTCACCGTGCAGCACGCCACGACGGTGGGCACAGGCCAGCGCGTCGAGCAGCGGCAGCGCGATGTCGCGCAATTCCTTCCACGGCAGGCCCAGCGGCCGCTCGCAGAGCAGTTTGTCCAGGGTCAGGCCACGCATGAGTTCCATGGTGATGAAGGCCCGCTGGCAATCGGTGTCCACTTCGAACGTGTGCGCGCGCAACACGTTGTCGTGGCGCAGGCGTCGGGTCAGGGCGAACTCGCTGTAGAGCAAGGCACTGGCGTCCGGCGACTCGGCAAATTCTTCGCTGAGGATTTTCAGCGCAACGTAAGGGTCGGGATCGCCAAACTGTTCGTGCAGCAGATCCCGGGCCCGGTAAACCACCCCCATGCCGCCGGCCCCGAGCAGGCGCTCGAGGTGATAGCGACCGGCGAGGACGTCCGGCAGCGCACCGATGCTGGCCCTGGTCGGCGCCAGCAAGGGTTCTGCCTTGTTTTCCCTGGCGAAGGCGAAGTAGGTCAGGTTGTTGGCCTGCTCTTCGCTCATCAGCAGGTCGTCCACCGAGGATTCGAGTTCAGTCATTGGCGGATCACCACGGCTGTCAGATTGTCCCGGGCGGCCCCCCGCAGGGCGCCGTCGAACAGACGTTCCAGCGCCACCTGCGGCGCCGCCAGGCTGAGCGCATTGCCGAGGGCATCGCTGCTCAGGCCTTGATACAGACCATCGCTGCACAGCAGGAACACATCGCCCGGGTAGACCTCGAGTTCCAGCACATCCAGCGTCAACTGTTCCGCCGCGCCGACCGCCCGGGTCAAGGCCTGGGCAGCCGGGTGCGCCGCCGCCTGCTCGGCGCTCATCTGTTGCTCGTCGATCAGTTGCTGTTGCAGCGAATGATCCTTCGACAGCTGATACAGACGCTGCCCGCGCCACAGGTAGCAACGGCTGTCGCCGGCCCAGATGCAGGCCGCACGATTGCCTTCCATCAGCAGCGCCACGACGGTGCTGCCCATGATGCTGTCGTGACGTCCGGCGGTGACGGTCAACTCCTGCCCCAGGCGCCGGTTCAGCCAGTGCAGGCACTGGCGGATGGCTTTGAGGCGTTCGTCGAAATCCTCGTGCTGCGGCAGTTCAGCCAGGCTGGCGACGATCATCTGGCTGGCGACGTCGCCCGCGTGATGACCGCCCATGCCGTCCGCGACCACCCACAGCCCATGCTGCGGGGTGTCGAGGAAGGCATCTTCGTTGCGCGACCGCACCTTGCCCGGGTCGGTTCGCGCCGCGCTGCGCCAGGGACTGGCCACCAGCATCAGAGCTGCACCGGCATACGGAAGGTGCGCATCACGCCCATGTCGAACGGGTTCGGCGTGCGCTGGCTGGTCAGCAGGTAGTTGGCGCGCAGGCCACCCACATCGGCTTTGAGCACCAGCACGTCGCGACCGGTCAGGTACTCGGTCTGCATCAGGTCGAACAGACGGAACAGCGACCACGGGCCGGAGTTCTTCTCGATGCCGATCGGGCGCCCGGCCATCTTGTCCATGACCAGGCTGGTGCGACCGTCTTCAGCATCGGTCGGCCACTTGAAGTTCATCGGCAGGATCGGACCGTGGCGGTATTCCATGGTCTTGTCGCCGAACTTGAACTCGGAACGGCTGACCGCCGGATCGAGGGTGTACGGCTCCAGTTTGAACTGCACGGTCGGCTCGGCCGGATTGATCGAGAAGAAGCTCTGACGAATGTTCAGTGCGGCGGCCATCTGATCGAGGAAGACCTTGGATACCGGCAGGCTGCGACCGTCGACGCTGCGCATCCGGTAGTTGCCCGGGTCACCGCTGACGAACGGACGCATGTAGTTGTCGAAGAAGCGGTCGAGGGTGCCCTGAGCCCGGAAGAACTCGCGGAAATCGCTGATCGCCACATCGCTGGTGCTTGTTGCGCTGAACGGATAACGCTGGCTGATGGTCTTGCCATACACGCTGTACAGCTCGCTCTGATAACGGCCGTTCAGGTATTGGTAGGCATCATTGAGCACCAGGCGCCACGAGTCTTCGGCCAGCACGTTGAACCACACGCTCAACGGACGCGGCAGACGACCGGAGGCATTGCGCAGGTTGGTCAGCGCATCGCGCTGGCCGCTCATGCGGGTCTTGGCCAGTTCGAACGCGGCCTGCTCCGGCGTGCTGGAACGGGCGAGGCCCGCCAGTTGCAGTTGCAGGTCATTGAGCGCGGTGAAGGCCGGCGTCAGGTCGGCAGCCGGGCCGTTGTTGTCGTCGAGCAGTTTATGCAACGGCTCGAAGCGACGTTGCAGGGCCTTCTTGGCGGTGTCCGGCAGGTTCTTCGCCACGTTCATGGCCGCAGCCTTGTCCGTCAACGCGGAAGCGATCTTGCCGACCTTGCCCAGTTTGCCCTTCTGCCCCGCCAGCGCATCGGCGGCTTCGCCGGCTTCGTCCACAGGTTCGGGTGCGGCCGGGAAGCGGGTGTTCTCACGCACTTCGGTCAGCAACGCCAGCACCGGCGAGTTGGCCGAGGTCAGGCCCGCCAGTTGCTCGGCGCCTTCACCGGCATCGCTGATCGGCGGCAGTGCCACCTGGCCGACGGCCTCGCTCCAGTAGTTGGCGTAATCGCGGAAGTACAGTTGCTCCAGCTCGACCATCAGGCGACGCAGGTCCATGTCACTGATGCCCGCGCCCTCGCCCAGCACCCAGTTGTCACGCAGGATGTCGGTGACCAGCGCGGAGCCCTGCACCGAGAAGTACTGTTGATAGCCGGACTGGGTGTAGAAGCCCGGAATCACGTACTCGGTACCGATGAACAACGAACCTTGCGGGCCGAGGTGCTGGCTGAAACGGTAGTCCGGCAGGTTGCGCGCCTGCTCGCGGAGCATGCGGTAGACCACGGTGGCCAGGGACTCGCTGCGCAACACCTGACGCGCCTGGGTCACCAGTTGCTCGTTGAGCGGATAGATGAACGGCAGCTTCAGCAGACGCTCGAGGTGCGCGTTCAAACCGTTCTGCACCGCGGTGTTGCCGGTGTAGCGCTGGGACCAGTCGGTGGCGATCCAATCCTTGAGCCATGCCGCGTCGCGACGATCCTTCATGTTCAGCATCAGGTACGCGCGCAGGCTGTTGATCAGCTTTTCGCGGTCCTTAATGTTGGCGCGGATCTGACCCTCGAGCATCGTGGCGACCCGTGGCAACAGTTGCTTCTCAAGCTCGCGCTCGTAGGCTTCCTGAACCACCGGATTGACGTCCTGGCCCTGATACAGACCGACGCGCTCGTGGTACGCGGCATCGCCCTTTTTCGGGAACACCTGGGTCGCGGCGTAGCTGGTATCGAGGGTTTTCAGCGTGCCCATGGCATCGTCGCGGGGCGACAGCGCGGTACGGAGCTGAGTCCAGTTCTGCGCCAGATTGCGCAGGTTTTCCAGGCGCTCGTAGTTGGCCGAGAAACCGCCGGCCCAAAGCATGCCGAACAGCACCAGCGCGCCCAGCGCACCGACGTACAGCGCACGCTGGCCCCAGTGGATGCGGCTGCGCTCGCGCTTGTCCAGACCGGCCAGATCGGCCTCGGGGAAAATCACCCGGCTGAGCAAGTGGTGGATGAAACGCGAACGACCGCTGCGCAACGTCGGCAACACGCCGGCGTTCATGCCCAGGCTTGCACCGATACCGGCGGTGGTCGCATCCATTTCCTGGGTGAGGTGCGGAGCACTGGTCAGGTAGAAGCCACGCAGTTGCGTCGCACGCTGGTAGCGGTTGCCGGTGAACGCCATGTCGACGAACAGGCACAGGCGCTCGCCGATCTGGCCCATCTGGTGCGGGAAGTCGAGGATGCGGCCACGGCGCTGGGTGTCGCGCTCGGAGTGCATGCGCATGATCACCTGGCTGTTGAGGCGACGCAGCAGCTCTTCGAATTCGTTGCGCAACACGGCCACGTCGGTGCCGACCTGATCCTTGCGGAAACTGGTACCCAGCACCTGATCGCTTTCTTCGCGGGTCAGTTGATCGAAGAACTCGTCGAAGCCCAGCAGCTTGTCAGCCTTGCTCAGCACCAGATACACCGGCACGTCGACGTGCAGCTTCTGATACACGTCCTGCAGACGCGCACGCACCTGACGGGCCAGGGTTTCGATGTCCTGCTCGCTGCCGCCGGTGAGGGTTTCCACCGGAATGGTCACCAGTACGCCGTTCAGCGGACGGCCGCGACGACGTTTGCGCAGCAGCTCCAGCAAGGTGGTCCAGGCGCTGCCGTCGACTTCCGGATCCGGTTGGGTCAGGTAGCGGCCGGCGGTGTCGATCAGCACACCGTGGTCGGCGAAGTACCAGTCGCAGTGACGGGTGCCGTGGGTGTCGCGGGTCAGCTTGCGGTCGATCTTATTGATCGGGAATTCCAGCCCGGAAAAATCCAGCAGGCTGGTCTTGCCGCTGGCCTGCGGGCCGATCAGCAAGTACCACGGCAAGTCACTGCGCCAGCGCTCGCTGCGACCGCGATACAGGCTCGAGGTCTTCAGGGTTTTCAGGGCGTCCTTGAAACGCTCCTTCAATTCCTTCTGCTCTTCCTCGATCAGGTCATCGCGACGGATGCGGTCCTGGCCGTCTTCGGTTTCCTCGATGGCTTTCTTGCGGATGCCGGCGCGCCAGCTGACGAAGACCATGGTCAGGCCCCAGATCAGGAACAGCACGGCGATGGTCAGCAGGCGGGAGGTCGGACTCTCCCAGAACTTGTAGTCATCCACGGCCAGCAACGGACCGACGAACCACACCAGCAGCGCCACGAACAGCACCAGCAGCAAGGTCCAGACCCAGGTCTGGCGCAGGAAGGCGCCGACTTTCTTGAAGAACTTTTTCATCACACGTCCCTGTTTACGGCTGCGACTGCGGCTGGGCCGCGGCCGGATCAAGCGGCTGATAAGGTTGCAGAACGGTGTCGCGCTGCTCGCCCAGGACCCAGGCGAAGCCCGAATACATCATCACCAGGCAGACGAAGGTGAACAGCACCACCATCCACGCCGGCACGATGCGCACCAGGTTGCGGCGCTGATCGTTGAGGCCTTCCCACTGCGGCGACAATTCACGCGGCACGTCGCCCCGCAACTGGCGGATCTGCCGGTACAGGGCGTCGCGAATGCCTTCGAGCTCCAGCATGCCGCGGGCCTGCACGCGGTACTTGCCCTCGAAACCGAGGGACAGGCACAGGTACATCAGCTCCAGCATCGGCAGGTGCTTGACCGGGTTTTTCGACAGCCGATCGAGCAGCTGGAAGAACTTCTCGCCACCGAAGGTTTCGTTGTGGAAGCTGCTGAGCAGGCTCATCTGCGACCACTCGCTCTCGTTGCCCCACGGCGTGGTGACGACGGCTTCATCGACCACGGTGCAGAGCACGTAACGGGCGGCCATCACCTGGCTGCTTTCGGCGCCGTTGTGCAGGGCGCGCACTTCGAACAGCTTGAGCCCGGCGGTCAGGCGCTCGTTGAGCGCGTAGAGATCCTCGCGGGTTTCGCTGTGCTTGAGGCGCACCACTTCCGAGAGCAGTTCGGAGGACGCCGCCACCAGCGAATTGAGGCTGATGTTGAAGGCTTCCGCCGGGCGCAGGCGCGCGGCGTAGATCATCCGTTCTTCCAGTTGTTCGAAGCGCGGCGGCGCGGCGAAGTCGGTCAGCGGACTCGACGCCGGGCCATGGCCCTGACGGTCGAGCAGGACGGTTTTGTCGTCCTGGTTGTGTTCCATGTCCTTGATCATGTCGGTCAGTTCCTGATGGCCCAGAATTTCAGTTCAAGCTCGGCGAATTCGCCGGACACGTGGAACGCGAAGCCGCCGGAGCGCTCGAGTTGCGCCAGGTCTTCGGAACTGAGTTCGAGGATGAAATAGGTTTTGTTGGAGTGGAACGCGATCTGCCGCGGGGCCACCGGCAACGGTTTGACCTTGATCCCCGGCAGGTGCAGGTTGACCAGTTGGCGGATGCGTTCCACCGGGCCGACCTTGAGGTGCGCAGGCAAGCGATTGCGCAATTCTTCGGAGTCGCAGTTGGCACTGGCTGCCAGCACGAACGACGCCGAGCCCAGCAGTTTGTGGTCGTGCAGCGGCGACACGATGATCCCGTACTGACGCGCCTGCAGGATCAGTTCGATGGCGTGCTGTTCCAGCACCATCGACAGCACCTGACGGATCGACTCCATCAGTTTGCGGAAACTCGCACCCTGGTCGGCGTGGGAGTAGCGGCTGTCCAGACGCGGGCGTTTGCTGTCGCTGGAGAAGGTCGCCAGATCGCCAAGCATGGTCAGCAGCGTACGGTACAACTCTTCCGGGTGAACCTGCTCCAGGCCCAGGTAATGGCGCAGCAGCAGTTCGGTGCGGTTGATCAGTTGCAGCATCATGAAGTCGCCGATTTCCGCGCCGCCGACCTTGCCGTTGGAACGAATGCGTTCGGCAATGGTGTCGCCGCGGTGACCGAGCATGCTGATCACTTCCTTCAGGCACGACAGCAGATAGCTGGAAGCATGGGCCTGAATGTAGGTCGGCACGAAGTCCGGGTCGAGGCTGATCACGCCGTCCGGCGTGGTGTCGAGCACGTCGCAGATCTTCAGCTTCACGTAGGCCTGATCGCTCTGCTGCTCGCCGAGCAACAGCTTGAAGTCCGGCCTACCGCAGCTGACCTGGCTGGCGGAATCGTCGCCGGCGTTGGAGTCGGCCACTTCGGCGTCATACGCGGTGTAGCGTGCGAGCACGTCCGACTGCTCCGGGCGACGGGCCTCGATATGGTTACCGGTGACCAGCGGCAACGCCAGGTAAACCGGCATGTTGCCGGTGTTCGGCGGAATGTCCAGGGCCAGCGGTTCGGTGTTGCCGCCGAGTTCGAACAGGCTGCCGTCCGGCAGGATCCCCGAGGCTTCACTGATCACCAGTTTGCCCATGTTGAGGAACTGCAAGTCGATTTGCAGGTTGAGAAAACCCCAGGTGTAGCCGCCCAGCAACTGGGTGCGGGTCTTCATCTGATGGTCGTAGTAGCGGTCGTTGTGCTGGAAGTGCTGCGGACGCAGCAACATGCCTTCCTGCCAGATGACTTTATGGGTATTCATGATCAGTCATCCGCCTTGGCGAGCACTTCATTGGTTTTGCGGATACCGGCCTGGTCCAGGGTCAGATCGGCCTCGGTGACTTCCAGCGGGGTGACCGGGAAGGTGTGACGCCATTTGGTTTCCGGCAGGTCGCGATACGCGGCGAGGATGCCGATGTAACGGCTGCCCTCCTCCACGCTGAGTTTCAGTTCCACGGTTTCACCCGGGCGCAGTTCGAGTTCTTCACTGGCCACCAGATCCGGGTTGAGGGATTCCTTGGCGCGCTCGTAGAGGCTGAAGAAATCGGCGTTTTCGAAGGTCACCGGGTGCTTGAGCTCGAACAGCCGTACCACGATCGGCGACGGACGACCGTTGAGGTCCGGATTCAGCTGATCGCTGCCGGTCAGTTTCAGGTTGATCTTGGTCACTTTCGAATACGGCGACAGCGACGAGCAACCGGCGAGCAGCACCATCAGGGTGAGCGCGGTCAGCGTCTTGAAAAAAGCGGTCGAGCGGCGAGACATGCGCATCATCCTTGGTGGTCGGTGTGGAGGGTGGAGATCAGGCGGATCTGTTCTTCGTAGGCCTGGGCGAAGTCGCGGGCCAGCAGACGCTCGCTCCAGTCATCGTCCTGACGCAGCGCCTGGTGGTAACGGTTGAACGCTCTCCAGCGACCGCCGGCGGTGGCGAGCAACGGCTTGCTGTCGCGCTCGAAACGCAGGGTCAGCTGCTCCGGCGAGAAGTGCTCCAGCGTGCCGCGCACCGCCGCCCGGCTGGCGGTCAGCAGCGCCACCTGATGCGCCTGCAAGTCGCGGAATGCCCGGGAGATCGCCTGCTCGGCCGGCAAGTGCCCCGGCTTGTGCGGCTGCAACAGGATGTCCAGCGCCTCGCTCGGGTCCACGGCGAATTTCAGCGGGTTCTTGTTGGTGCCCTGCACGGTGGTCTGGGCCAGACGCAGCTCGTTCTTCAATTCCGAACGGGTGCGCAGGCTCTGTTGCAGACCGCCGATGCTCTGGCGCAGCAGACGTGCCGCGTTCAGCGCCAGCGTTTCACGTTCGTCGTGGCTGAGGTTCTTCACGTTCACGCCGAGTGCCGCGCCGAACTTGTCCCAGAAGGTTTCGCTCTGACGCTCGACGGCTTTCGGTGCCGGAGCCGGCTCAGGCTTGGGCTCGACGATCAGCTCCGGCACCATCAGGCTTTCCATGTCGATGCGTGCATAGTCGGCGCGCTGACGGGAATCTTGCGGGTCGGTGACCGGTGCGAGCATCTCTTCGAATTCCGAGTACACGCGCTCCTGCTGCTCCAGCGATTTCAGCGGATCGAGATCGAGGAAAGCATCGTCCGGGATGATGCTGCCGGCGGCGCGGGGCAGGCCCACTTCACCGTCGAAGGTCGCCGGGTCGCGCACCAGTCGCGCACGAATCTCGAAGTCGCCCAGCACGTAAGTGCTGCCATGCTCGATGCGTACCGGTTCGCCCTTGTGCAGGCGCGCGCCGCTGTCGCCATCCTGGACGCCGTTGCTGCTGGTGTCGGTCAGGTAGAACGTGCCCTCGCGATAGCTGACGATCGCGTGGTGGTTGGACAGGTGACGCTTGCGGTCAGGGATGATCCAGTCGCAGTCCTCGCCCCGCCCGATCACGCCGCCGGCCTGCTTGAAGGTCCGCTGGCACAGTTCGGTGGGCACGAACTGCTTGGTGTTCAGCATTTCGAAAACCAGTTCCATGTTTGATGCTCCTTGCGGTCACTTGCCGCGATTGGCCGCCTGCGGATCACCCAATGGGCGGTAATCGTTATCGTTGAATTTGTAATTGCCGCTGCAACCGCCGAGGCCGCACAGAACGACGACGGTCAGCAGGACAGCGTGCCAGTGACGAACAGACATCAGAGAGTCTCCAGGTGTAGACAAAGCACAAAGCGCCGACCCTTCCGGGCGGCGCTGAAACAAGCGGACGAGGTGAAGCCGACGGACTTTTGCCTACCCATCGAAGTCACCCAGATTGATGTTCAAGCGGCCCAGCCGGTACAGCAGCGTGCGCCGGGGCAGACCCAGTTCCCGGGCCGCCAGGGTCTGATTGCCGTCGTTCTTGCGCAGGCAATCGAGCAGCAATGTGCGCTCGACCCGCTCCAGACGTTCACGCAGGTTCAGGCTGCTGTCGTCCTCCGGCACCGGCTCCATGCGCAGGGAAAAATGCTCGGCCAGCAGCTCGCCGCCTTCGCACAGCAACACGGCACGCTCGACCAGCGCCTTGAGTTCACGAACGTTGCCGGGGAAGGTGTAACCGGACAGGTGCTCCAGCGCCGAGTCCGACCAGCGCACCGGATCCCGTTGCAAATACGCGCAGGCCTTTTCGGCGAAATGTTTCGCCAGATCGAGGATGTCGCCTTCGCGCTGGCGCAGGGCCGGCAAGGTAATCGGGAACTGCGCGAGGCGGTAATACAGGTCTTCGCGGAATTTGCCTTCGCTGACCAGCACCGCCAGATCGCGGTGGGTGGCGGCGATGATGCGCACGTCGATCTTGTGGGTGTCGTTGGAGCCCAACGGACGGATCTCGCCCTCCTGCAAGACGCGCAGCAGTTTCGATTGCAACGACAACGGCATGTCACCGATTTCATCGAGCAGCAGCGTGCCGCCGTTGGCCGCATCGAACAGCCCGGCGCGGTCACGGTCGGCACCGGTGAACGCCCCCTTGCGATAGCCGAACAGCTCGCTTTCCAGCAGGTTTTCCGGGAACGCCGCGCAGTTCTGCACGATGAACGCCTGGGACCGGCGCGGCCCGCAATCATGGATCGCCCGGGCCACCACTTCCTTGCCGGTGCCGGTCTCGCCACGCAACAGCACGGTGTAAGGACTGTGCAGGACCTTGCTGATCAGCGAGTAGGTCTGGCGCATGGCCGCGCTTTTACCGATGAGGCCGTAGCCGCTGATGCTCGGCACGCTGCGGACCGCCGGCGCCACGGCGTCCGCCGGTTGGCGCAGGCGCTGCAGCAAATGCAACTGGCCGAGCACGAACGAGCCGAGCTGACCGAGGGAGTCGGCGAAGCCTTGCAGGTCACTGTGACGACGGCTGGCGCACAGCAACAGACCCTCGACGGCCTTCTGCTGATTGACCAGCGGCACGCACAACAGCGACTGCCACGGCATGGCCGAGGCCGGCAGGAAGCTGGTTTCGTGCAGGCTGCCGCCCAGATCGTCGAGGCACACCACGCGGTTCTGACACAGAGCGAATTGCAGCAACTGCTCGCCGTTGTAATCCGCCGGGAGACTCGCCGCGCCACGGGGCTGCAACAAGCCGTCGAGGCACTCGGCGTTCATCCCCAGGCAGGTGTGGGTGGCGTCGAGCAGGTACAGCTGCGTCAGCTCGCAACCGCTCAACCCGGCCACGCCGCGCACGAAATCACCCAGCAGCGCAGCACCGTCCGCCGCCCGCGACAGGCTGGCGAACTGCGCCAGCAAGGCTTCGGCATAGACCAATGGCTGTGGTACTTGAGTGAACATCACACTCACCTCAGGCGAACTCGCAGGTCACGCTGGCTTCGCCATCGAGCGTCGCATGCACGCGCTTGAGGCTTTCACCGGTGGCCATGGCGTCGAGCAAGCGGTCAGCCACCTGCGGCAGCACGTGCTGATCGAGCAGGTGGTCGATCAGACGCGCACCGCTTTCGCTTTGGGTGCAACGCTCGGACAGATGATCGACGAGGTTCTGGCACCAGGTGAAATCCAGCTGACGACGGTTCAGCCGCTCGCCCAGACGACCGAGCTTGATCTCGATCAGCTCGCGCAATACCGGGCCGCCGACCGGGTAGTACGGCACCACTTTCATCCGCGCCAGCAGCGCCGGCTTGAAGTGCTTGCTGAGCACCGGGCGAATGGTTTCTTCCAGCACTTCGGCGGTCGGACGCTCGCCGTTTTCGCAAAGGTCGCTGATCTTGTCGCTGCCCAGGTTCGAGGTCATCAGGATCAGCGTGTTGCGGAAGTCGATCTCGCGACCTTCGCCGTCGTTGGCCACGCCCTTGTCGAAGATCTGATAGAACAGGTTGAGCACGTCCGGGTCGGCCTTCTCGACCTCATCGAGCAGCACCACCGAATACGGCTTCTGGCGCACCGCTTCGGTGAGCATGCCGCCCTCGCCGTAACCGACGTAGCCTGGCGGTGCACCGATCAGCCGGGAAACGGTGTGTTTCTCCTGGAACTCGGACATGTTGATGGTAGTGATGAAACGGTCACCGCCGTACAGCAGATCGGCAAGGGCCAGTGCGGTTTCGGTCTTGCCGACGCCGCTCGGGCCCACCAGCAGGAACACGCCGACCGGTGCATCAGGTTTGTTCAAACCGGCGGCGGTGGCGCGCATCGAACGATCCAGCGCGTGCACGGCTTGTTCCTGACCCCGGATGCGGGCACGCAGATCGGTGGCGAAACTCGCGACCTTGGCGTTGTGCTCACGGGCCAGTTGTGCCAGCGGCACGCCGGTCCAGGCGCTGATCACTTCGGCCACCAGACGCGGGCAGACTTCGAAGCTGACCAGTCGCTCCTTGACCTGGGCGGCGGTCAGGGCGCTGTGGGTTTCGTTGAGTTGCGCTTCCAGCTCCTCGACGCTTTGGCCTGCTTCAACCTCGACAGCGACGGTTTCGATCACAGTGCCTTCGGCGTCTTCCTCAACAGTGACCACTGGCTCGACCGCCGCCGCTTCACGGGCCTTGGCCAGTTGCTGACGCAGTTCCAGCAGACGCTCGGCCAGTTGCTTCTGCTCGGTCCACAGGGTTTCCAGTGCAACCTTTTCAGCCTCGGCTTCGTCCAGCCGCGCTTCCAGTGCCTCCAGCGCCTCGAGGTCGATCGGCAGACCGGCTTCGGCATCGCGGCGCAGGGCCTGACGCTGACGGCCACCTTCGGCCAGTTCACCTCGCAGTCGCTCCAGGCTTTCCGGGGCGGCGGCGAGGCTGATGCGCACGCGGGCGCACGCGGTGTCGAGCACGTCGACGGCCTTGTCGGGCAGTTGCCGACCGGCCAGGTAACGGGCGGACAGTTCCGCCGCCGACACCACCGCGTCATCGCGCAGGTAGATGCCGTGGCTCTTTTCATAGACCTGCGCCAGACCACGCAGGATGGTCACGGCTTCGCTCACGGTCGGTTCGTGCAGTTGAACCGGCTGGAAGCGACGGGCCAGTGCCGGGTCTTTCTCGAAGTATTTCTTGTACTCGGCCCAGGTGGTGGCGGCGATGGTGCGCAGCTCGCCGCGAGCCAGTGCCGGTTTCAGCAGGTTGGCCGCATCGGAACCGCCGGCATTGCCGCCCGCGCCGATCAGGGTGTGGGCTTCGTCGATGAACAGGATGATCGGTTTCGGCGAGGCCTTGACCTCGTCGATCACGCCTTTCAGACGCCGTTCGAATTCACCCTTGACGCTGGCGCCGGCCTGCAACAGGCCCATGTCCAGCGCCAGCAGCTCGACGCCCTTGAGCACTTGCGGCACTTCACCGGCAGCGATGCGCGAGGCCAGGCCTTCGACGATGGCGGTCTTGCCCACGCCAGCCTCACCGACCACGATCGGGTTGTTCTTGCGACGACGGGCGAGGATGTCGACCATCTGGCGGATCGCGCCATCGCGGCACAGCACCGGGTCGAGCTTGCCGTCGCGGGCCTGTTGGGTCAGGTTGTGGGTGAAGCGCTCCAGCAGCGACTCACCCGGGGCCACCGGTTTGCCGCTGGCCGCTGCCTGAGGCTGTTGCGACAGGGCAAACTCTTTCAGGCGCTCGATGTTCAGTCTGGCGAGCAACGGCTGATAGCGGCTGCCGGCATAGCGCATCGGGTTGCGCAGCAGCGCGAGGATCAGGGCCGCGTCTTCGACCGAGGTCTGGCCCAGTTCAAGGTTGGCCACCAGCAACGCGTCCTGCAGCCACTGCACCAGTTCCGGAGCGAACACCGGGTTGCGCGAAGCGCTGTGTTCGACTCTCGTCTGCAGCGCGGCGCTCAGCTCGCCGGCATCAACGTCGGCATCCTGCAATGCACGGGAGAGCAGACCGTTCGGACGCTCCAGCAGGCCCAGCAGCAAGTCCTCGACCAGAATCTTGCTGCCGCCACGGGCGACGCAACGCTCGGCCGAACGCTCAAGATCGCGGCGGGTTTCGGCGTCCAGCGCCTGGATGAGTTGTTGCAGGTCTACGTTGATCATGGCTCACGTCCTTAATGAATTTTGCTGCCCAGGGTCACCACGCCGTCTGCTTTTTCGCAGCCCAGCCAACTGGTCCAGCCCAGGCGACAGTCGTTCTTCTCGCCAATGCGCAGTTCGCGGATTTCCTCCGGACGCAGCACCAGGCGAATGTCGTAATCGAGCGGGTCACGCAGGGTGAACCGCACCAGCGCGCAGAGCGGCTGGTAACCGAAACCGATGGGCAGGAATTCGTGAAATCGCTCCCAGTCGAGTTCGGTGATGTGAATGCGGAATTTGCCGCTGCGGTCGCGCACTTGCTCGCCCAGCACCAGGTCTTCGCCCAGCACGCTGTTGGCGAACCCGAGGCGGTTGCGCTGCTCTTCGAGGATTTCCACGCGGCGCTCGATGCACTGCTCGATGACCAGGTCTTCGTGCTTGAAGTAGTAACGCAGCACCGCTTCGATCAGCGCCGCCGAGTGCGCCCGCAGACTGAGCAGGCCGAGGTACGGCAACAGGCGCTTCCAGTTCAGTTCCTTGGCCTTGCGGATCTCGTCGCCGCCGAGGCCGATCAGCGCGAACAGATGCGACGAGAACGGGTCCACCGCGCCGCTCTGGAAGCTGGCGCGGTAGCGATATTTGCGCCAGATCGGCAGCAACAGCCGTTGCAGGCGATGGTGGAACAGGTCGAGGAAGTTGCGCGTCGGGTTGCCGTCCTCGCTGTCGCCCAGGGCCTGCTCGCCGTAGAACGCCGGCAACGGCGAACCGGAACCGACCAGACCGATCAGGTTGAAACGCAGACGCGCGCGCATCTGCCCGTGTTCCTCGAAAAACTCCACGCGGTCGACGTCGCTGCCGGGGAAACCCAGGCTCGGGTTGGCCTGGAATTCCAGCTGATCGTACAGATCCTCTTCGCTCAGGTACGGGTGCGCCTCGCGCAGCCGGTCGATCACCAGCAGCACGGCCTGAAACAGCGAGTACTCGCGTATTACCCGGCTCAGCCCGCTTAAAGCAGGGGCTGCAGGCCCATACGTGGTGTCCATTGGTACACCTCTCCCTGTGTGCTTTTTACCCGCAGTTCGTGGAACGAATTGAGACTGGCGTAAAGCGCGAAAAACTCGTTGAGAACCGAGGCGAAGACGAACAGGTCGCCCTCACCGATATACCCTTCCGGGTCGATGGTCAGTTCGGTGCGCAGACCGCGCACCGGCAGGCCACGGTGCAACCGGTCCACGTGGTGATGCTTGATCAGCTTCAGGCCGCCGAGCAGGCGTTTGCTGACCTTCTCCGCGTGCTGGTCGTAGTAACGCGGCAGGTCGTAGGTTTCGAGAATCACCTTCAGTGCGTTGACGTCGGCCAGCGACAGATAGTTGAGCGACATGTTGCTGATCAGCTTCCACAGGAAGTCGCGGTTCAGCGGCGGCGCGAAACTGGACGTGGCCGGGGTGATGTTGCGGAAACTCAGGAACTCCGGGGTCTCTTCGCAGGCCATGCAGATCTGCCCGAGCTTGAGTTTGCGCGGCAGGTTCTGGTTGGTGCAGACCAGCTCGATGGACAGGGTTTCGTGGGCTTCGGTGTGGCGGATGCCGAAGCTCAGGTAAGTGTCGAGGCCGTCGTGCAGCAGCGACGAGCGCTGGCGGATGCTGTAATGCGGGCGGCTGTTGGGCACGTCGAAACTCGGGTCGTGCTCGAAGGATTCGAACGGCACGTATTCCTGATAACCGAGGCCGCCGGGCTTCCAGCCGGTCACGCCTTCCACCGAAAACACACCGCAGTTTTCCAGGTCGAATTCCGCCGGCAGCAGCAGGTATTCGTCCTGCTTGCCGTCGAGGCGGATCGGCAGTGCGTCGTGCTTGAACAGATTGACGATCGGCGTGCAGAACAGCTTCACGTTATCCAGGGTCGGGCGCATGCGCATGATCCCGCTCTTGCGGATATCGAAGCGCATTTCCAGGCCGCGCATCTGCTTGAGGGTGTCTTCCGGCAGCGCCTTGAGGATGTCCAGGCCGTGGACATCGACGAACAGGAACTTGTCCTGGAAGGCGAAGTATTCCTGCAGGTAGCGGTAGCCCCGGAAGGTGTTCAGCGGATACGGGATCAGCGCCTCTTCTTCGGCAAAGCCCACGGGCTTGACGCGGTCACCCGGAATCTTGAACGCCATCGGTTTGCCGCTCACGCCGTCGATTGGCTTGCCGGCGCCGTCGAGGGGGATCAGTTCGATGCCGTCGAGGTTGCGCAGCAGGCTCAGGTAGAGCATCTGGCTGATGTAGCGCTCGCCGGCAAAGTGCAGGCGCAGCTTGCTCAGCTCCAGCTCACCGAGGTGGCCGTCGGCGCTCATCTCCAGGCGCAGGCTGAGCAGCGAACCGTCGCCCTTCACCGAGTAGTTCAGCGCGGCCAGATCCAGCGCCATGACTTCGGTCGGATAGCAGGTGCGGAAACGGCAACGCACGTCTTCGATCGGCACGCTTTCGATCGGCGTATCACGCTCGACCTTCAGCGCCGGTCCCGAACGCTTGAGCGGATCGAATTGCAGAATGCTGAATGCCGGCAGCGGGCGCATGTAGTTCGGCCACAGCAACTGCATCAGGGAATGGCTGAGCTCCGGCAACTCGTCATCGAGCTTCTGGCGCAGACGCCCGGTCAGAAACGCAAAGCCCTCCAGCAACCGCTCCACATCCGGATCCCGCCCGGCCTGCCCCAGAAACGGCGCCAGCGCCGGACTACGCTCGGCGAAACGGCGGCCCAGTTGGCGCAGTGCGGTGAGTTCGCTTTGGTAGTAGTGGTTAAAGGACACGGGTTACCTGCCTGGTAGTGGAACTCATGAAAAAACTGTCCTGTGGATTACGCTCGATGCCCGATCTGCTCATGGGATGACACTCTCAGGCTGGGCCGATTGGATGCGTCCAGCGATGTTTCGCGATGCCCAACGCAACTCGATGACTTGAGTGGTCAGGATTGCCAGCAAGGTGACGCAACCTTGAGCCACGCCATAAAACAAGGCTCTCAACGGGTTGTCGGGGAGCATCCAGAGCAGGATGAATCCCACCAGAAGGCTCAGGATCACTAGCTTGGCGACGAGGCTTGGAATCAGCGCTGCAATCAGATTGACCCCGAGAAATATGTAAAACATCGCGTAGCTGGCCATACCGATGGCGACTCCACGAGTGGTGAACCCACCGTTCAGATGCTTGTAGGCATGTACGACTGCATCATTCAAAAACACGTAGCCCACGCATCCGAAGGCATGGACAAACAGGCACATGGCGATACGCGAGTAGTTGCTCATGCTGGTCTCAGGTTTCCGTACCACGTTCCAAGGCCATGGATAGCTACAACAGCCGCCAAAACCGAGAGCGTTAGTGCACGATGAAGACGTGAATTTCGAGCAGCCCGATGCGAGGCAGTCAGGAGCAATACCAAGCTCAACAGGGCCAGGCAGCCAAACAGATCACTGTCAGCGACACCAGCCAGATACCCCTGCAAACTCATTGCGTCCATGAATACCGCTCTCCAACTTTCTCAGGTAGCGACGCCGGCTTTAAATCAGGCATCAACGACACTCTGAAACTATCCAACTTTCCCAACCTTCAGAGCCTGGATAAACAATCATCTCTCCGCGAAATTCGGGGGCAACGCCGGGACTTCCCTCCTCCCGCCAGAGATACCATTCTGATGTTTTCAGTAGATCGTTATTCTTTGTATAAACGCGATAAAAATACGGACTGCTGAAGTACTTAAATGCACGACCGGCCACTGCACCCAAAAAATTGTAATTCGGTGAATACGTTGCGATATAGCAGCTTCCTGAGTCATTCCAGTCAATGAAAAGAGGCTCCGCGGCCTTTGAGCTAATCACCTTCAGGCCCAAAAGAACCAAAACCGGCACAAGCACGCACAACGAAAAAGTTAAAAAGCTCTTTCTAAAAGACGCTTTCATGGCATTGCCTTAGGCTTGGTCGATCGTTGCGAAAACTCTGCGAAATCTGCAGAAGTGAAACGATGATGAATGGATACGGGAAATTTTTTGACCGTAGAGTACACAAACAAATCACCGCCCTTCCCAAGCTTGTTGCGGTAACTGTTGTAACTATCGTTGGTCACCTTGAAGTAAACCTTCCCCTCAGACTCATATGTTTCTGGAGAAGTTAAATATGCAAAAATGCTTGGCCTGACAACGCCGTCATGATTCCAGTACCCAAGCAATTGGTCGCTGCCATCTTCATTCAGAAATTCATATGTATCACGTACATAACAACCGATTTCTTCAATCATTAATGTAGCAGCCATCTTTTTCGTCTTGGGCGTAGTACTGAATTTTGTAACTGCAAACTTAATAACAAACCCACCCAACGTGCCGTACACGTCATCCAATGGGTTATTCTTCTTTTCCGAAGTGGTAATACCGATAGAACGAAAATTGTATTGCGTAGCGGACTCCAGCATTCTCGCATTCAAGGCACTGTAGTCATGAGTTCCCTTTACAAGATCCTGGTTAGCCTCATCGAGGACTCCAAGAGTTCTCATGCAGGTCATAAATTGCAAAAGCCCCGGCGCCAACTGCGTCAGTCCCTTTTGACGACCAATAAGCTCATTGTATTGACTGGGGCTTGCGGCCTTCGCAATAAGCTCTTTGATGGTTTCACCAGTGTGGGGCGAGGAGGATGTAAGCCATTCAAAATCCAAATCATCGAACAGCTTTTCTTTGGTGATCTTGTCAACGGCAAGACGTCCCCGCTTCTCGCTTGAGGACATCACAAAAGGCGCACCGTCGAACCAACGCTGCATGATTCGAGCGCTTTCCTTCCAGCCCATTTTCCTCATCACACCTGGAATATCGGTGATCTGGAAATGATCGACGGCCGCTTCCGCTGGCTTCTTGTCAGAGGAAGGGGTGAGTTGAGCTGTTACAGGAGTAGGTGCAGGCATGTGATAGTCCTTTAAGCAATCACTAGCGAAGTCTGTTCTTCGACAATAAGCGTGACACTTTCAGCCAGGTGGGAAGCAATAGGCCTCGTTCGGCCTTGTGCATCAGTAACGCCCTTGACCTCTTTACCGGAGGCTGTACGCAAGGTGTACGGTCGGTCAGCGACCGGTGTTCCGGTTCTAGGATTACGAACCACAAAGTGCTGACTAAACGGCCACTGAATCTCCACCGGCAACGGCGGCACAAACGGCGCCGGTGAATGCGAATTGCCGATAATCACCGTCCCTGATCCAGCCGTGACTTTATTGCCGTGAGAACCAACCGAACCAACGGTGGCGGCAGGTTTGCCATTGATCAGAACCGTCGTCGCCAGATCGCCGACCAACGCGCCACCACACGCCGAGGCATCGCCCTGGCGAGCGGCCGGGAGGCCGTCGAAGAACACGTCGCCGGAACCGGCGGCAATCGGGTTGGTGCCGTGGCCGGGGAGCGGGCAAGCGGTGGGGTCGGATACGCGTGCTGCAGGTTTGCCAGACATCGGGGTTCTCCTTAGTTGACCTTCACTTGACCGCTGCCATCCAGGCGCGCGGCGAAACTGACCTGACGCTTGAAACCCTCGACTTCCAGCAGGCCTTCGATGCTGAAGGCCAGGCGAAGCTGGTCGTGGTCTCGCGGCAGGGAAATGACACGCACGTTGCTCAGGCGCGGCTCGTAGGCTTCGATGAAGCTTTCGATGGCCAGGCGGGCCTGACTCAGGGAGTCGTGCAGGCTCAGACGCATGTCATTGAGATCGGGCAACCCGTAGTCGGACAGCGTTTGCACGCTGCCGGCCCGGGTGCTGAGCATTTTGGCCAGATGGGCAGCCACCGACGCCATGGCAGAAGCCTCGAGGCTCTTGCCCTTGCGTAGTTCCGCGTCGCCGTTGAGGCGTTCGAAAAGGCTGCCGTATCCGTCCATGAGTCGCTCTTACTCTTTGTCCAGCTTGCCAACCAGCGACAGGGTGAAATCGGCACCCATGTACTTGAAGTGCGGGCGCACGTTCAGGCTGACGCGGTACCAGCCCGGCTCGCCTTCAACGTCGCTGACGATCACTTGCGCAGCGCGCAGCGGACGACGGCCACGGACTTCGGCGCTCGGGTTTTCCTGGTCGGCCACGTACTGGCGGATCCACTTGTTCAGTTCCAGTTCGAGGTCGGTACGCTCTTTCCACGAACCGAGTTGCTCGCGCTGCAGCACTTTCAGGTAGTGAGCCAGGCGGTTGACGATCATCATGTACGGCAGCTGGGTGCCGAGCTTGTAGTTCAGCTCTGCCGCCTTGCCTTCTGCGCTGATGCCGAAGAACTTTGGCTTCTGCACCGAGCTTGCGGAGAAGAACGCCGCGTTGTCGGAGCCTTTACGCATGGTCAGGGAGATGAAGCCTTCCTCGGCCAGTTCGTATTCACGACGGTCGGAAACCAGAACTTCGGTAGGAATCTTGGTTTCGATTTCGCCCATGCTTTCGAAGTGGTGCAGAGGCAGGTCTTCGACCGCGCCGCCGCTCTGTGGGCCGATGATGTTCGGGCACCAGCGGAATTTGGCGAAGCTGTCGGTCAGCTTGGTACCGAAGGCGAAAGCGGTGTTGCCCCACAGGTAATGCTCGTGGCTGTTGGCAACGTTTTCCTTGTACACGAACGATTTGACCGGGTTCTCTTCCGGATCGTACGGGTTACGCAGCAGGAAACGCGGCACGGTCAGGCCGACGTAGCGGGAGTCTTCCGAGGTACGGAAGCTCTGCCATTTGGTGAATTGCGGGCCTTCGAAGTGATCTTTCAGATCCTTCAGGTCCGGCAGGCCGGTGAAGCTTTCCAGGCCGAAGAATTTCGGACCGGCAGCGGCGATGAACGGCGCGTGGGACATGCAGGCCACGCTCGAGACGTACTGCATCAGCTTCACGTCCGGCGAGCTTGGGGACAGGTAGTAGTTGGCGATGATCGCGCCAACCGGCTGACCACCGAACTGGCCGTATTCAGCGGTGTAGATGTGCTTGTACAGGCCCGACTGCATCACTTCCGGCGAGTCTTCGAAGTCGTCCAGCAGGTCGTCCTTGGAGACGTTGAGGATTTCGATCTTGATGTTTTCGCGGAAGTTGGTGCGGTCGACCAGCAGTTGCAGGCCACGCCACGACGATTCCAGCGCCTGGAAGTCCGGGTGGTGCAGGATTTCGTCCATCTGACGGCTGAGCTTGGCATCGATCTCGGCGATCATGCGGTCAACCATGGCTTTCTTGACCGGCTCACCGTTGTTCTGCGGCTTGAGCAGCTCTTCGATGAACGCCGACACACCGCGCTTGGCGATGTCGTAGGCTTCGTCGTCCGGCGTCAGGCGGGTTTCGGCGATGATGCTGTCGAGGATGCTGTATTCGCCGTTCTCGGCGGCGTTCTGTTGTGCTGCGCTAGTGCTCATTGTGTTGGCTTCCTTGGCTGCTGGAGTCTCAGGCGTCCGGGGCTGTGGCGTTCAGGCCCAGCTCACCGAGTACGCGACCGCGGGATTCGTCGTCGGCGAGCACGCCTTCGATGGCTTTACGGAACGCAGGTGCGTTACCCAGCGGGCCTTTGAGGGCCACCAGCGCATCGCGCAGTTCCATCAGTTTTTTCAGCTCGGGCACTTGCTCGACCAGGCTGGCCGGGTTGAAGTCCTTCATGGAGTTGACGCGCAGTTGCACGGCCAGCTCGTCAGCCTCGCCATCTTCCTGCAGACGGTTGGGCACGCTCAGCATCAGACCCAGCTCTTGCTTGGCCAGCACTTCGTCGAAGGTCATCTTGTCGATGCTGATCGGCTTGCGATCCTCGATCTTGCGATCGTCCTTGCGGTGGGTGTAGTCACCGATTGCCAGCAGCTTCAGCGGCAGTTCAATCTCTTCCTGAGCACCGCCGGTGGCGGGTTTGAAGGTGACGTTGATGCGTTCCTTGGGGGCTACCGAGCCTTCTTTGGCCATGGCTTTTCTCCTTGCGGTTGTGGCCCTGGGGCCTATTCGAGTACCACTTCGAGGTCGAGGTGGCACAGCCTGCGATAAATCTCTTCCTTGCGTTCACGTACGGCATGGTTCTGCGGCAACAACTCGCAGCAACTGTGCAGCAGGTGCAGCACTTCCAATGCAAGATCGGGCTCCCAGGCGTGCAGGCCTGAGTCCTGTAATGTCTGATCGAGGGTTTCGAGCTGGTTCCTGGCCAGTTCGTATTTCTTGGCCAGGAAGCACAGCCGCGCGAGGGCGAACTGCCAGAAGAAGCGTTCGCGCCCGCCGTGAGCCGACTGCATCCCCTGCTTGAGGATCTGCACCGCAGGCTTGAGGCCTTCCTTGCGCAGGATCGGCTGGACTTCCTCGAGGGCCTTTTCCCAGGCTGGCTGGGTTTCGACGTTTTCGGTTTCCACCTTGCGCGGCGCGCTGGCGCTTTGCAGGTGCGGCATGACGTTGGCCGCGATCCACGCCCGGGTGGACGGATCGGCGAACGGAGTGCCGTCATGGAAACGCAATTCGATGATGCCGGGCAGGCGCTGAATCAAAAGCGCGAAGTGGATTTCCACTTCGCGCATGGCCAGCTCGGCGTTGAGGTTCTGGAGGCATTCCCAGACCATCCGTTGGCCATCGAACCAGAACGGCGCCTTCGCCAGGCTCGCCTCCAGTTCTACCAGCAGGTCAGCGTATTTGCCCTGGTCGAAGCGGTCCTGATACTGCTTGAGCTTGTCCACCGGCAGCCCGCGCAGCACGGTGATCTGCTCGGCATTGCGCTCGGGCACTGCGTCGATGGTCATCCACAGCAAGGTGCGGTTGAGGCGCAGGGCGCGCAGGTCGGTGGCCTTCTGCTTGAGCCACCAGGCGCACAATGGACGGGCACTTTCCTGCTGGGCGCGCAGGGCCTTGTGGGCTTCCTTCTCGTTATCGATCGGGGCGCCGGGGGTCAGCAACTGCGTGGCCGCCTGCTTGACCTGAGCCACCGCCGCACCCACCACGCCGGGCGCCGGCTGGTTGTCGGCAGCGCGCTGGATCATGGTTTTCAGGCGGCGGGAGAGCGGCAGCAGCAACGGCGCGTCGTCCCCCAGATGCTCGGTGCAGGCTGCGTCAAGACCGGACAGGTGCTCGGACAACTGCCGGAACATCGGCAGTTGCTCCTTGATCGCGACGTTTTCGGTGAGCACCTGCTCCAGACGCGGTACCAGCCAGCCAATGGCGGCGGCCCGGGTGCGCGGTTTGAGCGGGTGAACGTCCGCCCAATGGTTTTCCGACAGATGGTGCAGAAAAGCGAGGCCGGCCAGCAGGCCGGGGAAGGATTCACGCTGGTACAGCGACCACGTCAGCCAGGCGCCGACACGCAGATCCTTGGATTGGGTACGCAGCAGGTTTTCGCTGTTTTCGCGGATTTTCAGCCAGTCGACCTGCCCGCTTTCGTGCATCGACGAAGCTTTGGCCAGCTCGCTTTCCAGCGCCTCGAACTCGCTCGAGAAACGAACGTCTTCGCCCGCAAAATTCTCTTTGGAAACAGAGGCTTTAGCGAGATCGAGGTAATGGGCGGAAAGTTTGCTTGAGTAGGACATCCATGGCCTTTGTTTGGATTACGGTCGTACGCCTTTTGGAATTGAAGCGGCGCGGGGACAGTATCGAAGAGCAGTGTAAAGACTCATCCAATTGAGTACGTGCTCTTGCAAGTGCGCGCATCGTAATCACTATGATGGCCACTAGCAAGCATCTGATTAAACAACAAGACGAACTGTTCATTGGGGTGTGTAGGAGATCACCCTATATGCAACAAGGTTTTCCCTGATATCGGTTTATATTCTGCATTTTCCGCCTTCAACCCCGTGATCATTGATCTAGAGCGGTTCGTACCGGTGCCTGCCGCGTTTCGTACGCCCGTCCCATAAATACGGGAGACAGCATGACAAAGAAGAAAAAAATTTGAAGTAGGACACGTCCTAAAATGCGCTGTCATCTATTAACAAATCACGGAGGACAACCGTGATCAATAAAAGTGCCATCAAATTGATGGCAATTCACACACTGAATATTATTTGAACACCCGTAAGGGCCGGGTTGCCGCACAGTATTTTATCTTCCTGATTCACTTTCCTGCAGACACTTCCCACACCCTGAACGTTGTTTTACAACGCGGAACAGTCCGACTTCATCCAGAGATGTTTCTTACATAAGTTTGTTTCATACCTTGTTAGCGTGCCGGGAAATATTCGCGTCCGTTGACCAGGGAGGGTTTCGACATCACGCCAGCCCCCCTCTCTGCTTAAGGACAAGCGTATGCCTGAAGCTGTCACTTCTGCGCGCTTTACACTGCAAATCCCCGCCGTTCCCCACGACTTAAGGGTGCTGTCTTTCGAAGGCTCCGAGGCCGTCAGTACGCTTTATGCCTTCAAGGTTGAGCTCGTCAGCGAACGTCATGATCTCGACATGGAAGCGTTGCTCGCCCATTCGGCATTCCTGCGTTTCGGTCTGAAAGGCGAAGGGATACACGGGCGTATCGAAGAAGTGCAGGTGGGCGAGTCGGGAAAACGCCTGGCGCATTATGGCCTGACGCTGGTTCCAACCCTTCATTACCTGCAGTTCAGTCAGGACCAGAGGATTTTCCAGAACCTGACTGTCCCGCAGATCATCACCCACGTACTCAAACGGCACGGCATCCTCACCGACGCCTTCAGGTTCCATGTGCAACCGCAGCCGCCACGGGAATACTGCACGCAATATGGCGAAACGGATTTCGAGTTCATCCAGCGCCTGTGTGCCGAAGACGGCATCGCATGGCATCACCGGCACTCGGTGGAGAGGCACCTGCTGGTGTTCACCGATGACACGGTGTTTCTGCCAACACTGCCTGCCACACCCTACCGACGTAACAGCGCCATGGTGGCGGAACACCCGGTGGTCCGCCGGTTTTCCTGGCAGGCCCGGACGCGTACCAGCCGCGTCACACGTCGCGACTACGATCCAAAACGCCCTCATCTTTCGCTCGAGAGCCGCTTTGTTGCCGAGTTCACGCCCCGACTCGGGGACTATCGATATCCGCTGGCGATGGAGAATGAAAAACGCGGCAAACAACTGGCCCGTCAGGCCCTGGAACGTCATCGCGCCGATTATGAAACGACTGAAGGTGACAGCGACCAGCCTGCCCTGCGTTGTGGCCACCTGCTCGAACTGACCGGGCATCCCCGCAAGCGACACAACGGACTGTGGCAATTACTTGAAGTCCGGCACACCGGACGACAGCCTCAAGTGCTGGAGGAGTACGCCATCCACGAACCGTCCTGCGCAAACGATTTTACTCAGGCTTACCGCAACAGTTTTCGCGCCATGCCTGCCGAGGTGGTTTTCCGCCCGCCACTGCCAGCGCGCCGACCTGCGCTTGTGAGCCAGACCGCCCGACACCGGCGGCTACAACGAACTGACACTTGAAGACCGCGCCGGACTGGAACTGATCTACCTGCGCGCCCGGCGCGACATGCAGCGGCAGATTCTCAATGACAGCCGGCTGGAAGTCGGGCGCGATCGATGAAAGCATCAACGGCAACAGCCAGACGACTGCCGGCAAGGTCAGCACGGTCGAGGCGGGTCAGCAGGTACAGATCAAGGCCGGCGCGAATGTGCTGCTGGATGCAGGCGCCAGCATCACGCTGAGAGCGGGTGGTCATCAAATCGTGATCGACGAGGCTGGAATCTTCAGCAGCACCGAAATCGTGACGGGCGGCAAATCATCCGCTGGCAACGCCGCTGAGTCTCCGGCGACCGACGGGGCGGGCGCGCTGGCAGCAAGACCGACGGCTGCCTCCACTGAAGATCTTGAGGACGGCGAACTCGAGGAAGAGGAGGAAGAGGTCGAACTGGAGGATGAAACCCCTGCCGGGATTACGTTGCGGATTGGTGTGTTTTTCGATGGAACGGGGAACAACAAGGCCAACTGCGAAACGGTCGCGGCTTGCTATGCGCCAGATGCCAATCTGGCTGAAGCAGCTGTGCTTGACTTCACAGGCGCCAACAGCAGAAGTCCGGGACTGAACTTGAAGCTGCCGGAGGGTTGCGCCAACAAAGTGGTGCACCTGGTGGCTCGTGATGAATATCGCGAGAACTTTGCCCTTAACAGCCTGGGTGAGATTGATCTGGTGTTACCCGGCGTGACGTCACCGGTGCCGATCTTCCCCGCTTGATTTATGTACGATGGCAATCATTGGCAGAGCCACAAACCTACGAGGCCTACATTGTCATTCCCGAGTCTGCGCGGGAAATCATGCGTTAACCGGAAAAGGCTTTCTGCAGACTGGATGGCAAATGGATCACAGACTACCGCGACCGCATAACTATTGGCTTGGCGCCTGGCGGTATTGCCAAGGTTTGGCAGCGTGGGCCTTGTCTCAAGCCTGTCGAAATTGCTCGGGTTGAAGGGAGCATCGTCAAGCAGGGGCCGTACCAAGGGAAAAATGAAGGACGCTACGCGCTACCTCTTTCACCCGAATCCAATACCTACATCGAAAAATACGGCATCCCCTTCGGAAGCTGGTAAGGAGCAACAACTCATGGAATTGAACCCCCTGTTTCTCACGGCGCTGCTGTTACTGCCTGCTACCGAGGCGTCCGCAGATACCCGGTCGCTGGAAGGACATTATGTTCTGCAAGGCGCCATGGAGATGGGCGCGGCACTGCTGCTGCGCAAGGACGGAACCTTTGACGCAGGCGTGGCATATGGCAGCGCTGACGGTTTTGCAAAAGGTACATGGCATGTAGAAAACAGCACGTTGACGCTGAAAAGCGAAACCAAACCATCTTCCAGTAACGATTTATCCGCTTTGTTTGAGGATCTGCAACTCGCCATCGAACCCAATTGCCTGGCGGTGGATTTCGGCAACGGCAAAGCTTGTTTTCGGAAATAGCCACGCCAACAAAAACGGGCATCCGACCGCAATCGGTATGCCCGTTTTTTATGCCGCTCCCCCGCCACGCGGGTGGTGGATCACGGATTGACGCTGTCTTTCAACGACTTGCCCGGCTTGAACGCTACGGTGTTGCTGGCCTTGATCTTGACGGGTTCACCGGTTTGCGGGTTTTTACCGGTGCGGGCGCCGCGATGGCGTTGCAGGAAGGTGCCGAAGCCGACGAGCGTGACGCTGTCCTTGCGGTGCAGGGCGCCGGTGATTTCTTCGAGGACGGCGTTGAGAACGCGGTTGGCCTGCTCTTTGGTCAGATCCGCTTTTTCAGCGATTGCAGCGGCGAGTTCTGGTTTACGCATTAGTGAAGCCCCTTTGAGTCGGTTTTTTGTTGTTATGTCCGTGCTGTTCTCGTTGGAACAGCGCCCAAGGCGCCGCAGGCTCTACTCTGCGGCAGACGGGAGTGAGAATGGCACGCGGATACGGGCGGCGCCAGTCTCCCCGCGACCTTTGTGGGGGCAAAAGCGGGGTGATTCCGACAGAACGACCGGTATTTACGCCAGCAAGGCCGGAAGCTGTTTGTTCAGGGCGAGTTTTTCCATCACCGCGGCGCCGGTCAGCGCATAACCGAGCAATTGCCCTTCGGCGTCGTGGCACAGCGCCTTGACGTCGGCGCCCTGCCCTTCGACCGTCCAGACACCTTCGCGACCCCGTGGCGGCGGTGAAACCACCAGCGGGCAGACCGGGGTTTTCACGGTGATCGGCATCGGCCCGTAGTTCACCGCTGTCGGGTTGCCGGCCAGGGTCTGTGCCAGCGCTCGCGCACAGCTCATGAGGGGCATGACGTACAGAAGATTCAGCCCGTCGACTTCTGCGCAGTCGCCCAAGGCATAGATATTGGCGTGTGAAGTTTGCAGGTGACGATCGACCATCACGCCGCGATTGGTCTGGATGCCGGCAGCCGCTGCCAGATCGATCCGTGGGCGCAGGCCGATGGCCGACACCACCACATCGCACGAAATCACCTGACCATCGGAGAGATGCGCTTCCAGACCATCGGCAACCTTCTGCAAACGGGTCAGCACCGGGCCGAGGTGGAAACGCGCGCCAAGGCTTTCCAGCCCGGCCTGCACCGCTGCCGCAGCGGACGGGTGCAACAGGGTCGGCATCACCTGCTCGCACGGCGCAACCAGTTGCACTTCGTAGCCGCCGAGAATCAGGTCATTGGCGAATTCGCAGCCGATCAGGCCAGCACCGAGCAACAGCACACGGCGTTTGCCCGCCGCTGCGGCCCGAAAGCGTGCGTAGTCTTCAAGATCGTTGATCGGGAACACCAGGTCCCCGCCGTCGCCCTCGATCGGCACACGCACGGTCTCCGCGCCCCAGGCGAGGATCAGGTCGCGATAGTTCACCGCTTCCTCTGCGATCCACAGACGCTTGTGGCCCGGGTCGATACCGCTGATGCGGGTGTGGGTGCGGATCTCGGCCTTCAATTGCTCGGCCATGGCGCCCGGTTCGGCCATGCTCAGGCCGTCGGCATCCTTGTTCTTGCCGAAACCGGTGGACAGCATCGGCTTGGAGTAGGAACGACCGTCATCGGCGGTAATCAGCAGCAGCGGGGTTTCGCCATCGAGTTTGCGAAACTCGCGGGCCAGGTTGTAGCCCGCCAGCCCGGTGCCGACGATCACGACAGGTGCACTCATTTCCTACTCCTTCAGTGTTGGGTCTCAGGCGATTTCGATCATTTCGAAGTCCATCTTGCCGACGCCGCAGTCCGGGCACAGCCAGTCTTGCGGCACGTCTTCCCAGCGAGTGCCCGGCGCGATGCCGTCATCCGGCCAACCCTCGGCTTCGTTGTAGATCAGCCCACAGACGATGCATTGCCACTTCTTCATTCAGGTACTTCCTCAGGATTCAGGCGGTGTCCGGCGCGGACGGTCGATGGTGCAGCGTTGCCGTCCGGCTCAGGGCGTTTTGTACTGATCGAACCGGCCGGATGCAAGCCTGTTCGGCGCAATGGCGCGACGGATCAATCAAACCCGCGGCTCGCCATGGTAAGCTCGCCGCCTCTTTCGCTGCCAATAATGACTCATTGTGCAACACTCAAACGCCCCGCTGTGGCGCCTGCGAAGCCACCTCGATCCCCTCCCCGACATGTCCACCCTCGACTGGCTGTTCGACGAAGGCTCCCTGACCCGACGCCTGACCCGCCTGTCCGGTGACGGTTTCAGCGTCACGCCGCTGTTCGAAGGCTGGCAGACCCTGCGCGACGACGAGTGCGCGGCGCTGGAACTGGCCGAAGGCAGCGAAGGCTGGGTGCGCGAGGTCTATCTGCGCGGTCATGGCGAAGCCTGGGTGTTCGCCCGCAGCGTGGCTTCGCGCGGCGCCTTGCAGGGCGACGGCCTGCACATGGATGAACTGGGCAGCCGCTCTCTGGGCGAACTGCTGTTCTGCGATCACGCCTTCCAGCGTCAGGCCATCGAAGTCTGTGACTATCCTGAGCGATGGCTGCCCGAAGCCGCTCGCGCTTCAGGATTGTGGGGGCGCCGTTCGCGCTTCGACCGTGGTGCGCTGAGCGTGCTGGTGGCAGAGATCTTCCTGCCGGCCCTGTGGAATGCCGTCCGCGCCAGTCCGGAGAATTGCTGATGTATCAGAGCCTGCTCAAGTCCCTGAACCGCCTGAATCCCCGGGCCTGGGATTTCATTCAACTGACCCGCATGGACAAGCCGATCGGCATCTACCTGCTGCTGTGGCCGACGCTCTGGGCCCTGTGGATTGCCGGTAAAGGTTCGCCCTCGCTGGCCAACATCGTGATTTTCGTCCTCGGCGTGGTACTGACCCGTGCCGGCGGCTGCGTGATCAATGACTGGGCCGACCGCAAGGTCGACGGCCATGTGAAACGCACCGCCGAACGCCCGCTGGCCGCCGGCCGGATCAGCTCGAAAGAGGCGCTGGTGTTCTTCGCACTGCTGATGGGCGTGAGCTTCCTGCTGGTGCTGTGCACCAACGCCGCGACGATCTGGTTGTCGCTGGGCGGTCTGGCGCTGGCGTTCACCTATCCGTTCATGAAGCGCTATACCTATTACCCGCAAGTGGTGCTGGGCGCGGCGTTTTCCTGGGGCATGCCGATGGCGTTCACCGCCGAGACCGGCGAGCTGCCGGCGTCGGCCTGGCTGCTGTGGATCGCCAATCTGCTGTGGACGGTGGGCTATGACACCTATTACGCGATGACCGACCGCGACGATGACCTGAAGATCGGCGTGAAATCCACGGCGATCCTGTTCGGCGATGCGGACCGGGTGATCATCCTGACCTTGCAGGCATTGTCGCTGGGCTGTCTGGTGTTGGCGGGGTCGAAGTTCGAGCTGGGGATCTGGTTCCACCTCGGCCTGCTGGTGGCGGCCGGCTGCTACGCCTGGGAGTCCTGGTACACCCGCGACCGCGACCGGATGCGCTGCTTCAAGGCATTCCTGCACAACCATTGGGCGGGGATGGCAATCTTCGTCGGGATCGTGCTGGATTACGCGTTGCGCTGATCTGAAAGAACCGCGGCCCGAGGCAATGCCTGCGGGCCGCGATCCCGTTTCACTGCCGATGGCTTATTTGTGCTCGTGAACCACGTGCCACGCATCCATCTTGCCGTCGCCCATCATGTCACCCGGCTTGGCGTCCATCTTGAAGGTATACAGCGGTTTGCCGTCGTAGGCGTACTGCATCTTGCCGTCATCGCGCTTGATCACCGTCCACTTGCCCTCTGCCTTGGCACCTGCCGGCGCCATCATCGGAGGCCAGTTCTCGGCGCATTTGTCATTGCACATCGACTTGCCGCCAGCGTCCTTGTCGAACGTGTATACGGTCATGCCTTTGTGATCGACCATCATGCCGTCTTTCATCATGGCCGGTTCGGCCGCCATCGCCAGTCCCGGCAGCGTCAGCGCGGCGGTCATCAGCAGGGCTTTGAAGGAAGCAGTCATTTGAGTCATGGAAACCTTCTTTTGTGGTTGTCAGGATTCGGACTTAGAGCTTAGTCCAGGATTTGCACAATCGCCGCCGGACTAAAATACTGTCACACGACTGCAATAATTCCGTTATCTAATGCGGCGCAAGACAGTTAAATGACAAGAGGATTAAGGCATGGTTGGCAGGAGCATTCTGATCGTCGACGACGAAGCGCCCATTCGCGAAATGATCGCCGTTGCGTTGGAAATGGCCGGCTATGACTGCCTCGAGGCAGAGAACTCGCAGCAGGCCCACGCCATCATCGTCGACCGCAAGCCGGACCTGATCCTGCTCGACTGGATGCTGCCGGGCACCTCCGGCATCGAACTGGCTCGCCGCCTCAAGCGTGACGAACTGACCGGGGACATCCCGATCATCATGCTTACCGCCAAAGGCGAAGAGGACAACAAGATCCAGGGCCTGGAAGTCGGCGCCGACGACTACATCACCAAACCGTTTTCCCCACGCGAACTGGTGGCACGCCTCAAGGCCGTGCTGCGTCGCGCCGGTCCGACCGATGGCGAAGCGCCGATCGAAGTCGGCGGCCTGTTGCTCGATCCGATCAGCCACCGCGTGACGATCGATGGCCGTCCGGCCGAGATGGGCCCGACCGAATACCGGCTGCTGCAATTCTTCATGACCCACCAGGAACGTGCCTACACCCGTGGCCAGTTGCTGGACCAGGTCTGGGGCGGCAACGTCTATGTTGAAGAGCGCACCGTCGACGTGCACATCCGGCGCCTGCGCAAGGCCCTCGGCGATGCTTACGAAAATCTGGTACAAACCGTGCGCGGCACCGGCTATCGGTTCTCCACCAAGGCATAAAAAGCCGCTGCAGGCTTCTGGCTACAAGCAGCCGATGCGCCTTGGCTTGCAGCTTGAAACTGAGTAAAGGACGCTCCGTGAATCAAAACTGGCATGGCACCCTGATTCGCCACATGCTGTTGCTGGTCACCGCCTGTCTGGTGATCGGCCTGATCACCGGCTACTACGGCTGGAGCCTCGCGGCGGGACTAGGCCTCTACCTGGCCTGGACGCTCAAGCAGTTGCTGCGTCTGCACGAATGGCTGCGCCTGCATCAACCCGATGAAGCACCACCCGACGGCTATGGTCTGTGGGGCGAAGTGTTCGACAGCATCTACCACCTGCAACGCCGCGACCAACGGGTACGCGGGCGCCTGCAAGCGGTGATCGACCGCGTCCAGGAGTCCACCGCCGCGCTTAAAGACGCGGTGATCATGCTCGACAGCGACGGCAACCTGGAATGGTGGAACCGCGCCGCCGAAACCCTGCTCGGCCTCAAGACCCCGCAAGACAGCGGCCAACCCGTGACCAACCTGGTCCGCCATCCGCGCTTCAAGGAATACTTCGAGCAGGAAAACTACGCCGAGCCGCTGGAAATCCCTTCGCCGACCAACGACCGCGTGCGCATCCAGATGTACCTCACGCGCTACGGCAACAACGAACACTTGATGCTGGTGCGCGACGTCACGCGCATCCATCAGCTGGAACAGATGCGCAAGGACTTCATCGCCAACGTCTCTCATGAGCTGCGGACCCCGCTGACGGTAATCTGCGGCTACCTGGAAACCCTGCTCGACAACGTCGAGGAAGTGAACCCGCGCTGGAACCGTGCCCTGCAGCAGATGCAGCAACAGGGCGGGCGCATGCAGACCCTGCTCAACGACTTGCTGTTGCTGGCCAAACTGGAAGCCACCGATTACCCGTCGGACAACCAGCCCGTGCACATCGACACCCTGTTGCAGTCGATCAAGAGCGATGCGCAGCAATTGTCCGGGACGAAGAATCAGAAAATCACCCTGGAGGCCGACGCCAGCATCTTGCTCAAGGGCAGCGAGGCGGAACTGCGCAGCGCGTTTTCCAATCTGGTGTTCAACGCCGTCAAATACACCCCGGCCGAAGGCAACATCCGTATCCGCTGGTGGGGCGACGATCAGGGTGCGCACCTGAGCGTGCAGGATTCCGGGATCGGCATCGACAGCAAACACCTGCCGCGCCTGACCGAGCGTTTCTACCGCGTCGACTCCAGCCGCAACTCCAACACCGGCGGCACGGGCCTGGGCCTGGCCATCGTCAAACACGTGTTGCTGCGTCACCGCGCGCGGATGGAGATCAGCAGCGTGCCCGGCCACGGCAGCACCTTCACCTGCCATTTCGCCCCGGCGCAGATCGCTCAGGCACGAGTCATCAGCACCGCTGAGTAATGCCGGACTAGGCAATCGCCAGGTCAGCCGCTACATTGGCTGACTTGCGCCTGCCTTTCAGGCGCGAATCTTTCTCCATTACGAATCACACGGAACCCGCAAAACTCCATCATGGACCCTTCCCCTGGCTTGTCCCTCGCAACGATATTCGCCGATTTCGGCATGATTCTTTTCGCTCTGATCCTGGTTCTGCTCAACGGCTTCTTCGTTGCGGCGGAGTTCGCCATGGTCAAACTGCGCTCGACCCGGGTCGAAGCCATCGCTGAGCAGCACGGTTGGCGCGGGCACATCCTGCGCACCGTGCACAGCCAGCTCGATGCTTACCTGTCGGCCTGCCAGCTCGGCATCACCCTCGCCTCCCTCGGCCTGGGCTGGGTCGGCGAGCCGGCGTTCGCGCACCTTCTGGAGCCCGTGCTGAGCGCGGTCGGCGTGCAGTCGGCCGAAGTGGTCAAAGGCATTTCGTTCTTCACCGCGTTCTTCATCATTTCCTACCTGCACATCGTGGTCGGCGAGCTGGCACCCAAATCCTGGGCAATCCGCAAACCCGAGCTGCTGTCGCTGTGGACGGCGGTGCCGCTGTACCTGTTCTACTGGGCCATGTACCCGGCGATCTACCTGCTCAACGCCAGCGCCAACACCATTCTGCGCATTGCCGGCCAGGGCGAACCGGGCCCGCATCACGAGCACCATTACAGCCGTGAAGAACTGAAACTGATCCTGCACTCCAGCCGTGGCCAGGACCCGAGCGACCAGGGCATGCGCGTGCTGGCGTCGGCGGTGGAAATGGGCGAACTGGAAGTGGTCGACTGGGCCAACTCCCGGGAAGACCTGATCACCCTCGAGTTCAACGCGCCGCTGAAAGAAATCCTGGCGATGTTCCGCCGCCACAAGTTCAGCCGCTATCCGGTGTACGACAGCGAGCGCAAGGAATTCGTCGGCCTGCTGCACATCAAGGACCTGCTGCTGGAACTGGCGGCGCTGGATCACATTCCGGAGTCGTTCAACCTGGCCGAGCTGATCCGGCCGCTGGAGCGGGTATCGCGACACATGCCGCTGTCGCAGCTGCTGGAGCAGTTCCGCAAGGGTGGCTCGCACTTTGCCGTGGTCGAAGAGGCCGATGGCAACATCATCGGCTACCTGACCATGGAAGACGTGCTGGAAGTGCTGGTCGGCGACATCCAGGACGAACACCGCAAGGCCGAACGCGGCATCCTCGCCTACCAGCCGGGCAAGCTGCTGGTGCGGGGCGATACGCCGCTGTTCAAGGTCGAGCGCCTGCTGGGCATCGATCTGGACCATATCGAAGCCGAAACCCTCGCCGGGCTAGTCTACGAAACCCTGAAGCGGGTGCCGGAAGAAGAAGAGGTGCTGGAAGTCGAAGGTCTGCGGATCATCATCAAGAAGATGAAGGGCCCGAAGATCATTCTGGCCAAGGTGCTGATGCTCGATTGAGCAGTGTTGCGGGGTAGATTTTGTGGCAAGGGAGCTTGCTTCCTCGCCACACTTTATCGCTTGCCCAGCGCAAAGTTGGGCAATGCCCCCAGCGGCTGATTGAACTGATACGGAATCGACACCAGCCCCCCTCCTGTATTGCGCTGCACCACAAAGTGCAGGTGCGGGCCGCTGCTGTTGCCGGTATTGCCGGACAGCGCCAGCGGGCTGCCCACCGCTACCCGTTGCCCCTCCCGCACGCTCACCGAGCCTTGCTTGAGATGCAGGTACACGCCCATCGTGCCGTCGTCGTGCAATATCCGCACGAAGTTGCCGGAAGGATCGGTGCCGCGCCCGCTCTGCGAGTTTTCGGTCTTCACCACCACCCCGGCCCGCGCCGCGATGATCGGCGTGCCCACCGGCATGGCGATATCCATCGCGTACTTGTTCTTCGGTCCATAGTGGCTGTAATCGCCATTGGCGCCCTGACTCAGACGGAACGGCCCGCCACGCCACGGAAACGGATAGCGATAGCTCTGGGCGGCGCCAGCGGGGTCGCCGAGGGAATACTGGAATTGCGGCGTATACACCAGCGGCTTGCCAGCGGACACCGCCGTCAGCAACGCCAGCCGTGTATTGCTGCGTGCCGGCAGCACCCGACGGATCGCCTGCGTCGGTGCACCGCGAACGTTGCTCATCCCGGTGAACGCCAGCGCGACCTCCACCGGCGCGTACAGGTCGTTGCGCACGAACACCACGTCCGTGCCCTTCTGCTTCTTGATATCGAGATAGACCTGGCGCTCGAGCCGCTCGACCATCCGGTCCTGAAACACGAACACCTGGGAGCCTTTGCTCGGACGGTCGCTGTACGAGACCACTCCGTTGGCATCGGTGGACTTGTAGATCGTCATGGCCACGGTCGAGGTGGAGGCCATGAACAGACCACAGAAAAACAGCAGGCGCAGGGGCATGGGCAAACGTTCTGTCGAGTGAGGCCTGGGAATGAGCCTAGCAGCTGAAGCAGACCAGGCTAGTCGACAGATGTTTCAAATTTGGCACAGCCAGAAAAAAGACCGCGGCCCGGCACAGGCGGCGGTCTTTTTTTGCCCGCGACGCTTACGCGCCCGGAACGAAGTGCTTCTGCGCCGTGCCGCGGGCGATCAGACGGGAGATGTAGTCGAGCTTCTGTGCGTCCTGATCGACGAAACGGAAGGTCAGTTGCAGCCATTCGCTGTCCGGCTTCGGCTCGTGGGCGACCACCGCGTGCAGGTAACCGTTCAGACGAGCGATCTCGGCGTTATCGCCCTGCTCCAGGTCCAGCACGGCGCTGTCGAGGATCTGAGGCAGGCTGTCGGTACGCTTCACCACCAACAGCGCTTCCTTGATACTCAGGGCCTTGATCACGCACTGCTGGGTACCGCCTGGCAGACGCAACTGGCCTTGACCACGACCGCTGGCCGGGGCGGCAGAAGCTGCCGGTGCTTTCACCGGCGGGCTGTTGAGCAGGCCACGCTGTGGTGCGGCGGCAGGTGCCGGGGCGGCAGCGGCAGGCTTGGCAAACGGGTTGGCCGCAGGCGCAGCCGGTGCAGAGCCGACCACTGCAGCTTTGCCACCGGTCAACGCGCTCAGAGAATCGTTGCCGAACGCCGAGTTCATCTTGGTCGGGGCGCTGTTCATCAGGGCATCGAGCTTGCCGATCTTGTTCAGGGCCTGCTTGACCTTGGTCAGCAGCTGCTCGTTGGTGAACGGTTTGCTGACGTAGCCGGAAACGCCGGCCTGGATCGCCTGCACCACGTTTTCCTTGTCGCCACGGCTGGTGACCATGATGAACGGCATGGTCTTGAGGTTGTCCTGCTCACGGCACCAGGTCAGCAGTTCGAGGCCGGACATTTCCGGCATTTCCCAGTCGCACAGCACCAGGTCGAAGGCTTCCTTGGCCAGCATGGCCTGGGCCTTCTTGCCGTTGATGGCGTCCTCGGTGCGGATCCCCGGGAAGTAATTACGCAGGCACTTTTTCACCAGGTCACGAATGAACGATGCATCGTCCACGACCAACACACTGATCTTGCTCATCCAACACCCCTATTAAAATCCCGGCAAGCATAACGCTGGCTGATGGCACATTGCCAAAACTCTTCAGTCACGCCGGGACTTTTCGTTCGCGGGTGCTGCTTTTTAATTCGATTGCGCATTCTGGAAATGCACAAACAAAAACGCCCGGCCAAAGGGCCGGGCGCTTTTCTCAGGCAATCTTACTTATCGTCAGCATCGCCCGGAACATTAGCGGTTTCGCCGCTTGTTCCTTCAACTTCTTCCTTCATGCGCTTGAGGCCCATATGGCGCACGTCGGTGCCGCGCACCAGGTAGATCACCAGCTCCGAGATGTTACGGGCGTGGTCGCCGATGCGCTCCAGCGAACGCAGCACCCAGATGATGCTCAAGACCCGCGAGATAGAGCGTGGGTCTTCCATCATGAAGGTTGCCAGCTCACGCAGGGCGGTCTTGTATTCACGGTCGATGATCTTGTCGTACTGCGCCACCGACAGCGCTAGATCGGCATCGAAACGGGCAAAGGCGTCCAGTGCATCACGCACCATGTTGCGCACCTGGTCGCCGATGTGACGCACTTCGACGTAACCGCGCGGCGCTTCACCTTCTTCGCACAGCTGAATGGCGCGACGGGCGATCTTGGTCGCTTCGTCGCCGATGCGCTCCAGGTCGATCACCGATTTGGAGATGCTGATGATCAGACGCAGGTCCGAAGCCGCCGGTTGACGGCGGGCCAGAATGCGCAGGCATTCCTCGTCGATGTTGCGTTCCATCTGGTTGATCTGATCGTCGATCTCGCGCACTTGCTGGGCCAGGCCCGAGTCGGCCTCGATCAGCGCGGTGACCGCGTCATTGACCTGCTTCTCGACCAGCCCGCCCATGGCCAGCAGGTGGCTGCGCACTTCTTCCAGTTCGGCGTTGAACTGCGCGGAAATGTGATGGGTAAGGCCTTCTTTACTAATCATGTTGGCGTCCTTGGAGCGTCCGGTAAGGTGCGAGCGTCAATTCAGTGAGCGACAACCAGCGTCTGCTAGCCGTAACGACCGGTGATGTAGTCTTCGGTCTGCTTCTTGGCCGGATTGGTGAACAGGGTATCGGTGTCGCCGAATTCCACCAGTTTGCCCATGTACATGAACGCCGTGTAGTCGGACACCCGCGCCGCCTGCTGCATGTTGTGGGTCACGATGACGATGGTGAACTTGGATTTGAGCTCGTAGATCAGCTCTTCGACTTTCAGGGTCGAGATCGGGTCGAGCGCCGAGCACGGTTCGTCGAGCAGCAGTACCTCCGGTTCCACGGCGATGGTACGGGCGATCACCAGACGCTGTTGCTGACCGCCGGACAGGCCAAGGGCCGAGTCATGCAAACGGTCTTTCACTTCGTCCCACAGGGCGGCGCCTTTGAGTGCCCACTCGACGGCTTCGTCGAGGATGCGCTTCTTGTTGATGCCCTGGATGCGCAGGCCGTAGACAACGTTTTCGTAGATGGTCTTGGGGAACGGGTTGGGCTTCTGGAACACCATGCCGACCCGGCGACGCAGCTCGGCCACGTCCTCACCCTTGCGGTAGATGTTGTTGCCGTAGAGGTTGATCGCGCCTTCGACGCGGCAGCCGTCCACCAGGTCGTTCATGCGGTTGAAAGTACGCAGCAGTGTGGACTTGCCACAGCCGGACGGGCCGATGAAGGCCGTCACGCGCTGTTTCGGGATGTTCATGCTGACGTCGAACAACGCTTGTTTCTCGCCGTAGAACAGGCTCAGGCCCGGCACTTCGATGGCCACGGTTTCCTGCTCGAGGTTCAGGCTCTGCTTGTCGCGACCCAGGGCAGACATGTTGATGCCGTGGGTATGTGTTTCGTGCTGCATGGGAGATCCCCTGTGCTAACAAATTCGGTTCGGTTGGCTGCCGGGAATCAGACCGGCAGCCCTTCAATTCTTGTGACGGCGATCAGCTGTCCAGCGCCTTGTACTTCTCGCGCAGGTGGTTACGAATCCACACTGCCGACAGGTTGAGCACGGCAATCACCAGCACCAGCAGCAACGCGGTGGCGTACACCAGCGGTCGTGCGGCTTCGACGTTCGGGCTCTGGAAGCCGACGTCATAGATGTGGAAGCCCAGGTGCATGATCTTCTGGTCCAGGTGCAGGTACGGGTAGTTGCCGTCCACCGGCAGCGACGGCGCCAGTTTCACCACACCCACCAGCATCAGCGGTGCCACTTCACCGGCGGCGCGGGCCACGGCGAGGATCATGCCGGTCATCATGGCCGGACTGGCCATCGGCAGAACGATCTTCCACAGGGTTTCAGCCTTCGTTGCGCCAAGGGCCAGCGAGCCTTCACGTACGGTGCGCGGAATACGCGCCAGACCTTCTTCGGTGGCCACGATCACCACCGGCACCGCCAGCAGCGCCAGGGTCAGCGAAGCCCAGAGCAGGCCCGGCGTACCGAAGGTCGGTGCCGGCAGCGCTTCCGGGAAGAACAGACGGTCCAGCGAACCGCCCAGCACGTAGACGAAGAAGCCCAGACCGAAGACGCCATAAACAATGGCCGGAACACCCGCCAGGTTGTTCACCGCGATCCGGATCACCCGGGTCAGGGTGTTCTGTTTCGCATACTCACGCAGGTACACCGCCGCCAGAACGCCGAACGGGGTCACGATCATCGCCATGATCAGGGTCATCATCACGGTGCCGAAGATCGCCGGGAAAATCCCGCCTTCGGTGTTCGCTTCGCGCGGGTCGTCGGAGAGGAATTCCCAGACCTTGCTGAAGTAGAACCCGACCTTGGTGAAAGTACCCATGGCGTTCGGCTGGTAAGCGTGAACCACTTTGCCCAGGCCGATTTCGACTTCCTTGCCGTTGGCATCGCGAGCCGTCAAAGCGTCGCGGTTGAACTGCGCGTGCAGGTCGGCCAGACGGGCTTCGACGTCCTGATAGCGGGCGTTCAGCTCGGCGCGCTCGGCGTCCATGTCCGCTTGCGCAGTGGCGTCGAGCTTGCCTTCCAGTTCCAGTTTGCGGCCATGCAGACGGATGCGCTCGAGACCGGCGTTGATCGCGCCGATGTCGGTCTTTTCCAGGGTTTTCAATTGCGCGGCGAGCTTGCTCACGCGGTCGATCCGCGCCTGAAGCTCGGGCCACGCGGCTTCGCCCTCGGCGATCACTTTGCCGTCCTGTTTGACGTTGACCAGGTAACCGTAGAAGTTGCCCCACTCGCGACGCTCCAGCGCCATCAGCTCCGGCGGATTCTTCTGGTCGTTCAGCCACTCGCCGACGATCCAGGTGAAGTCGTTGCCGTTCAGGTCACGGTTGCCGACCTTGATCAGCTCGCGGGTCATGAATTCCGGGCCCTGGTCAGGCACCGGCAGGCCGGCGCTCTTCAGGCGTGCGCGGGGGACTTCTTCCTTCTGCACCACTTCGCCGATGACCAGGTGATTGCCCTGGCCCGGGACGTCGTAGCTGGCGTGGATCAGGTCCGCCGGCCAGAAGTGACCCAGACCGCGCACGGCAATCACTGCCAGCAGGCCAATGGTCATGATGACCGCGATGGACACCGCGCCACCGCTGATCCAGACGCCCGGGGCGCCGCTCTTGAACCATCCTTTCAGGGAGTTCTGTTTCACAGACTTCTACCTTTCTTAAAGCGACGAGTATTTCTTGCGCAGACGCTGACGAATCAGTTCCGCGAGGGTGTTCATGATGAAAGTGAACAGCAGCAGCACCAGCGCCGAGAGGAACAGCACGCGATAGTGGCTGCCGCCGACTTCCGACTCCGGCATTTCCACCGCGACGTTGGCCGCCAGGGTGCGCAGGCCTTCGAACAGGTTCATTTCCATGACCGGGGTGTTGCCGGTGGCCATCAGCACGATCATGGTCTCGCCGACTGCACGGCCCATGCCGATCATCAGTGCCGAGAAGATGCCCGGGCTGGCGGTCAGGATCACCACGCGAGTCATGGTCTGCCACGGCGTGGCGCCGAGGGCCAGCGAGCCCAGAGTCAGACCGCGCGGCACACTGAACACGGCGTCTTCGGCGATCGAGTAGATGTTCGGGATGACCGCGAAGCCCATGGCCAGACCGACCACCAGAGCGTTACGCTGGTCGTAGGTGATGCCCAGGTCGTGGGAAATCCACAGGCGCATGTCACCGCCGAAGAACCAGTTTTCCATGTACGGGCTCATGTGCAGCGACAGCCAGCCCACGAACAGGATCACCGGAATCAGCAGCGCACTTTCCCAGCCATCCGGGATGCGCAGGCGAACCGACTCAGGCAGACGGCTGAAGGCGAAACCGGCGACCAGAATGCCGATCGGCAGCAGCATCAGCAGACTGAAAATGCCCGGCAGATGCCCTTCCACATACGGCGCCAGGAACAGGCCGGCGAAGAAGCCGAGGATCACCGTCGGCATCGCTTCCATCAGTTCGATCACCGGTTTGACCTTGCGGCGCATGCCTGGGGCCATGAAGTACGCGGTGTAGATCGCCGCGGCAACGGCCAGCGGCGCCGCCAGCAGCATCGCGTAGAACGCCGCTTTCAAGGTGCCGAAGGTCAGTGGCGAGAGGCTCAGTTTCGGTTCGAAATCGGTGTTGGCCGCGGTCGATTGCCAGACGTATTTAGGCTCGTCGTAGTTCTCGTACCAGACCTTGCTCCACAGCGCGCTCCATGACACTTCCGGGTGCGGGTTGTCGAGCAGCAGCGGCTGCAACTTGCCGCCCGCTTCGACGATCACACGGTTGGCGCGCGGCGACAGACCGAACAGACCCTGGCCTTCGACGACCTGATCGACCAGCAAGGTGCGATGCGCGGTGCTGTGGAACACGCCGAGCTTGCCGCCGGCATCCAGGGCAACGAAGCCTTTGCGGCGCTCTTCAGCAGCGATTTCAACGATTGGCGTCTTGCCCATCTGGAAGGTGCGGATCTGCTTCAGACGCAGCTCGCCATCGGTGTCACGGGCCATGAACCACTGGGCCAGGCCACCGGTGGAGTCGCCGACGATCAGCGAGATGCCGCCCACCAGCTGGGTGGATGCAGTGACTTGCGCATCGGCGTTTTCCAGCAGCTTGTAGCGACCGTTGAGGCTCTTGTCGCGCAGGCTGAACACATCCGCCTGAGCACGCCCGTTGACCACATACAGCCATTGCTGGCGCGGGTCGACGAAGATGTTCTTCACCGGCTCGGTCATCTGCGGCAGATCAATGCGCTTCTGCTCGTTGGTGACTTCGCCGGTCATCATGTTTTCTTCGCTGGTCAGCGACAGCACATGCAATTGCGATCCGGTCGAGCCGGCCAGCAGCAGGGTCGAATCGGTGGCATTGAGGCTGACGTGCTCCAGCGCACCGCCGTTCTCGTTGAGCGCAATCGGCGCCTCGCCGTACGGGAACTCGAGTGCCGGGGTGATGGTTTTCTTGCCTTCCGGGTAGCTGACTTTATAGGTGTGACGGAACACCAGTGCCTGGCCGTTGGACAGGCCCACCGCCACCAGCGGATGGCCCGGCTGGTCTTCGCCGATGGAGGTCACACTGGCACCTGCCGGCAACGGCAGATCGACGCGTTTCAATTCAGCGCCACTGTCGATATCGAAGAACAGCGCCTGGCCCTTGTCGGAAACGCGCATGGCCACCTGATTCTGCTCTTCGAGCGAAATCATCAGTGGCTTGCCGGCGTCCTGCATCCAGGCCGGGGTGAGTGCGTCTTTGGCCGTCAGTTCGGCACCCTTGAACAGCGGCGCGACGACGTAGGCGAGAAAGAAGAAGATCAGGGTGATGGCTGCCAGCACCGCCAGGCCGCCGACGAGGACGTACCAGCGGGTGAAGCGATCCTTGAGCGCACGGATGCGGCGCTTGCGTTGCAACTCAGGCGTATTGAAATCAATGCGCTTGGGAGGGTTCGTAGTCATTTTGGAATTGGCCAGATCATTCATGCGCACACCCTAGCGATCCTGTATGACAGAAAGATGACAATGCAGTGACGCACCAAATCCGCCGCCAGCAGGGCACTGGCAGTGGATAAAAGAATTCGCGGAGTGTGGGGGCCGGGCCGCTTGCGGGCCGGGCCCCACACGGGAGTCAGGCGGGGTTCACCCCTGACTCAGTTTGTTACTTTTTTGCGACTTCAGCGCCGCCTTCCTGCAGACCCAGGTCAGCCAGTGCTTTTGCAGCCACTTTGGCTGGCAGCGGGATGTAACCGTCTTTCACCACCACTTCCTGACCCTGTTTCGACAGGACCAGTTTCACGAACTCGGCTTCCAGCGGGGCCAGAGGCTTGTTCGGGGCCTTGTTCACGTACACGTACAGGAAGCGGGACAGCGGGTACTTGCCGTTCAGGGCGTTTTCTTCGGTGTCTTCGATGAAATCGGTGCTGCCTTTCTTCGACAGAGCAACGGTTTTCACGCTGGCGGTCTTGTAACCGATACCCGAGTAACCGATGCCGTTCAGCGAGGAGCTGATCGACTGCACGACCGAAGCCGAGCCTGGTTGTTCGTTGACGTTAGGCTTGTAGTCGCCTTTGCACAGGGCTTCTTCCTTGAAGTAGCCGTAGGTGCCGGATACCGAGTTGCGACCGAACAGTTGCACCGGCTTGTTGGCCAGGTCGCCGGTCACGCCCAGGTCGCCCCAGGTTTTCACGTCGGCCTTGGCGCCGCACAGACGGGTGGACGAGAAGATCGCGTCAACCTGTTCCATGGTCAGGTGCTGGATCGGGTTGTCCTTGTGTACGAACACCGCCAGGGCGTCCACGGCAACCGGGATGGCGGTTGGCTTGTAGCCGTATTTCTGCTCGAAGGCTGCCAGTTCGGTGTCCTTCATCTTGCGGCTCATCGGGCCCAGGTTGGAGGTGCCTTCGGTCAGCGCAGGTGGCGCAGTGGCGGAGCCGGCGGCCTGAATCTGGATGTTTACGTTCGGGTATTCTTTCTTGTAGTTCTCGGCCCACAGGGTCATGAGGTTGGCCAGGGTATCGGAGCCGACGCTGGACAGGTTGCCCGACACACCGGTGGTCTTGGTGTAGCTCGGGATCGACGGGTCAACAGCGGCGAACGCGTTGGCGGTCGCAACGCCAGCAGCGACAAAAGTCATTGCCGCCATCAAACGCTTCAGTTTCATGCCTTACTCCTAGCAGATAGGGGGTGTTAAGTCGGGGCCAAGTATCAGCAGGCCGTGTGAACACTCTATGGCTGAAATATGACAATTGGATGAAAGGCCAGCATCCCCTGTCGGAAGGCTGGCCTTTCAGATGTAACCGGACATGTGGGATGAATCAGCGCCCCTTGCTCCACAACCACCCGCCCACCAGAATCCCCATCCCGCACAGCACCGCCACATAGTAGGCAGGCCCCATCGCACTTTCCTTCAGCAGCAGGCTGACCACCATCGGGGTCAAGCCGCCGAAGATCGCGTAGGCGACGTTATAAGAGAAGGACAGACCGCTGAAGCGCACCACCGGCGGGAATGCCTTGACCATCACGTACGGCACCGCTCCGATGGTGCCGACCAGGAAACCGGTCAGCGCATACAGCGGGAACAGCCAGCCCGGGTGATCGGCGAGACTGTGATAGAAGGTCCAGGAACTGGCCAACAGACCCAGGCAGCCGAACACGAACACACGACCGGCACCGAAGCGATCCGCCAGTGCGCCGGAAATGATGCAACCGAAGCTCAGGAATACGATGGCCAGGCTGTTGGATTGCAGCGCCACCGTCGGCGAGAAGTGATAGACCGTCTGCAGCACGGTCGGGGTCATCAGGATCACCACGACGATGCCGGCGGACAGCAGCCAGGTCAGCAGCATCGAGACCGCGATGGCCCCGCGATGGTCACGCAGCACCGCGCGCAGTGGCACTTCTTCAGCCAGAGCCTTGCGCAACTGCAATTCGGCGAACACCGGGGTTTCGTGCAGCCAGCGGCGCAGGTAGACCGAGAACAGGCCGAACACGCCGCCGAGCAGGAACGGAATCCGCCAGGCGTAATCCGAGACTTCCACCGGCGTATAAATGCTGTTGATCACGGTGGCGACCAGCGAACCGAGCAGGATGCCCGCCGTCAGGCCGCTGGTCAGGGTGCCGCAGGCATAACCGATGTGCTTGCCGGGTACGTGTTCAGAAACGAAGACCCATGCCCCGGGCACTTCGCCGCCAATCGCCGCACCCTGGATCACGCGCATCAACAACAGCAGGATCGGCGCCCACAGGCCGATCTGCGCGTAGGTCGGCAGCAGGCCCATGATCAGGGTCGGCACGGCCATCATGAAGATGCTGAGTGTGAACATCTTCTTGCGCCCCAGCAGGTCGCCGAAGTGCGCCATGACGATACCGCCCAGCGGCCGCGCCAGGTAGCCGGCGGCAAAAATGCCGAAGGTCTGCATCAGGCGCAGCCATTCGGGCATGTCGGCGGGGAAGAACAACTTGCCGACCACGGTGGCAAAGAACACGAAAATGATGAAATCGTAGAACTCCAGCGCACCGCCCAGGGCCGATAGCGACAGAGTCTTGTAGTCATTGCGGGTCAGGGGTCGTGCGGGCTGGTCCGGCTGCGCGATGCTCGAGGGCGCTGTGGTCATGGCAAGGTCTTCTCTTATAGTCGGATCTGCCGCCACAACAACGCTGGCTGTGGCTCGGGCAGGTTCGGCACCATAGCAAATTGTTCGAAAAAGCACATAGAGGCGCGCATTTGACGGCCGAAATGAGAACCGGATGGTCGTCGCGGAGTCTACCGACCGATATACTCGCAATCCTGCTCCGGCTTGTAAGGGGTTGCTGTGCGAAAACGTCGTTGGTCGCCCTGGTGCGTGGATCCAGCCGGTTTCGCAGAGTTTCCCTTTAGTTGCCTTATGGAAAACGTGACGAACGTAGTATGTTCGGTGCTGAATCGTTTTTCCTGAAGACGGCTACCACCAGCGATACCAAACGAAGAGTCACGGGTCCGAGGCACCCCCGGCATGATAGAACTCGAACAAGAAGATCCGATCCCGCAAGGCGACCTGGCCCTGCAAATCACCGCGCTTCCCCGCGAAACCAACGGCTTTGGCGATATTTTCGGCGGCTGGCTGGTGGCGCAGATGGACCTGGCCGGTACGGCGATGGCCAGCCGCGTCGCCGGTGGTCGTGTCGCAACCGTTGCCATCGATCGCATGGCGTTTCTGGTGCCGGTGGCCGTCGGCGCACAACTGTCCTTTTATACCCAGACCCTGGAAATCGGCCGCAGCTCGATCCAGATGATGGTCGAGGTGTGGAGCGACGATCCGTTGTCCAGCGAGTGGCGTAAAGTGACCGAAGCCGTGTTCGTGTTCGTGGCCATCGATGGCAGCGGTCGCACTCGTTCGGTTCCGCCGCGCGCACGTTAAACCTTGCGGTCGTTCGCAGGTCGATAGTCGTCCCAAGTTGCTGATTCGAGAGTTGTCCCATGAACACGCCCAATGTTGAAGCCGTGAAACTGGATGAACTGAACTGCTGGCGCATCCGCCACGGTCAGGCCGAAGTGCTGGTGGCCCAGCAAGGCGCGCACATTCTCAGTTATCAGGTGGACGGCCAGCCACCGCTGATCTGGCTGAACGACAAGGCCGTGTTCAAGACCGGTAAAAGCATCCGTGCCGGCGTGCCAGTGTGCTGGCCGTGGTTCGGCGTCTTCGCCCGCAATCCGCAGAGCGTGCAGGCGATGCGTGCCAGCGAAGAGCCGGCGGCGGCTCACGGTTTTGTCCGGGCGACGGACTGGGAACTGGGCGGCATCGAAACCGAGGGCGAAAGCCTGAAGGTGGAGTTCACCCTGCCCTGCCCCGAAGGCGGTTTCCCGGGCTGGCCACATCAGGTCGACCTGACGCTGACCCTGCGCCTCGACGATCAGTTGCACATCAGCCTGACCAGCCACAACCGTGGTACCGACACCGTCAGCATCAGCCAGGCGCTGCACAGCTATTTCGCTGTAAGCGATGTGCGCAACGTGCGCGTCGAAGGGGTGGAGGGTCTGGATTACATCGAGACGCTGGATGACTGGAACACTCACCACCAGCAAGGCCATCTGCGCTTTGCCGGGGAAACCGACCGCATCTACCTCGATACTCCGCCGCAATTGAGCATCGTCGATCCGGCCTGGGAGCGGCGCATCGTGCTGACGGCAACCGGCTCACGCACCGCCGTGATCTGGAACCCGTGGATCGACCGCGCCGCCGCGTTCAGCGACATGGACAACGACGGCTGGCAGCGCATGCTGTGCATCGAGACGGCGAATGTGATGGATGACGTGGTGACCCTGGCACCGCAGGCCAGTCACACCCTGGGTGTCAGCGTCGGCAGCAAGCCGCTTTAATCGATACCGTAAACAAAATGTGGGAGCGAGCCTGCTCGCGAATGCGTTACGTCAGCCACCCTTTCAGTGTCTGATACAGCGCTTTCGCGAGCGGGCTCGCTCCCACAGTTGTTTTGCGGTGACTATCAGAGATCGGACTCCTGCACCACCCGCACCTTGTCGGCGTCCAGCGCATAAGCCGCATCGGCCAGGTCGTTGCTGACCTTTTCGATCTTCAACGTGCCGGTCACCCACAGCGGCGTGTAGATGTCATCCAGCTTCAAACCCTTTGGATAACGCACCAGCACCAGTTGGTTCGGCGGCGGTGGCGGCACGTGGATGCACGCGCCCGGGTAAGGCACCAGGAAGAACAACGTGCTGCGGCCCTTGGCGTCGGATTCCAGCGGCACCGGGTAACCCCCGATGCGGATGTGCTTGTCGTTCATCGACGCCACGGTCTTGGTCGAATACATCACCGCCGGCAAACCCTTGGCCTGCTTCATCCCGCCTTTCTGGGTGAAGGTGCCGGTGGCTTCCGGGGAGTTGTGGTCGATTTCCGGCATGGCCTCGAGGGCCTTCTGATCCGACTTGGGCATCAGCTCCAGCCAGTCGGTTTCCGGCAGTTCGCCGGCATGGGCCAGACCGCAGCCCAGCAAAAGGAGAGTCAACAGAAAACGGCGCATGAAGATGCTCGTAGAAGGAGGAAACAGTAAATCGCCGAGCATTCTAGCCCTCTCCCCGGGTTTGGCGGAGAGGGCCTTGTCGCTTTGGATCAGTTCTTTTTGATCAGGCCGTAGATCACCAGCAGGATGATCGCACCCACCAGCGCGCCGAAGAAGCCTGCGCCCTGACCCGCCTGATAAATGCCCAGGGCCTGGCCGCCGTAGGTGGCTGCCAGCGAACCGCCGATACCCAGCAGGATGGTCATGATCCAGCCCATGCTGTCATCGCCCGGTTTGAGGAACCGCGCCAGCAGGCCGACGATCAGGCCGATAAAGATGGTTCCAATAATTCCCATGGCATTTCCCTCTGAATTGGTCGTTATGCAAAAGCCTAGTCAGACTTTGGCATCCTGCCATCAGAGAACGGCGGCCCCGTAATGGTTCCGCCGCTGCCAGATGAAACTCTCGTTACTCGGCGATCAGCGCCTCGACCTTGAGGATCTGCTGCTCGAGGGTCGCCTTGTCCTTGCAGCGCAGGTTGGCGTGGCCGACCTTGCGCCCGGCCTTGAAGGCCTTGCCGTAGTGATGCAGATGGCAATCATCAATGGCGATGACCTTTTCAACCGGCGGCACGACGCCGATGAAGTTGAGCATCGCGCTCTCGCCGACCTTGGCGGTCGACCCCAGCGGCAGACCGGCGACAGCCCGCAGGTGGTTTTCGAACTGACTGCACTCGGCGCCTTCGGTGGTCCAGTGCCCGGAGTTGTGCACGCGCGGAGCGATTTCGTTGGCCTTGAGGCCGCCGTCGACTTCGAAGAATTCGAATGCCATCACGCCGACATAGTCCAGTTGCTTGAGCACGCGGCCGGAATAGTCTTCAGCCAGGGCCTGCAACGGGTGATCGGAACTGGCGACCGACAGCTTGAGAATGCCGCTCTCGTGGGTGTTGTGCACCAGTGGATAGAACTTCGTCTCGCCATCGCGGGCCCGCACGGCGATCAGCGACACTTCACCGGTGAACGGCACGAAGCCTTCCAGCAGGCACGGTACGCTGCCGAGTTCAGCGAAGGTATCGACCACATCTTCAGGCTTGCGCAGGACTTTCTGGCCCTTGCCGTCGTAACCCAGGGTGCGGGTTTTCAGCACGGCCGGCAGACCGATCGACGCGACGGCGGCGTCCAGGTCGGCTTGCGAATGGATGTCGGCGAACGCCGGGGTCGGAATCCCCAGGTCCTTGAACATGCTTTTCTCGAACCAGCGGTCGCGGGCGATGCGCAAGGCTTCGGCGCTCGGGTAGACCGGCACGAACTGTGAAAGGAAGGCCACGGTCTCGGCCGGGACACTTTCGAACTCGAAAGTCACCAGATCGACTTCATCGGCCAGTTGCCGCAGGTGATCCTGATCGCCGTAATCGGCCCGCAGGTGTTCACCCAGTGCAGCGGCACAAGCATCAGGCGCCGGATCGAGGAAAGCGAAGTTCATGCCCAGCGGAGTGCCCGCCAGGGCCAACATGCGACCCAACTGGCCGCCACCGATTACACCGATCTTCATCTCGACACCCTCAGGCAATACGTGGGTCTGGATTGTCCAGGACGCTGTCTGTCTGCTCGGCACGGAAGGTCTTCAGTACCGCGTGGAATTGTGGATGCTTGGCGCCCAGGATACTCGCCGACAGCAGAGCGGCGTTGATCGCGCCGGCCTTGCCGATGGCCAGGGTGGCAACCGGGATGCCCGCCGGCATCTGCACGATCGACAGCAGCGAGTCGACGCCCGAAAGCATGGAAGACTGCACCGGCACGCCCAGCACCGGCAGGTGGGTCTTGGCCGCACACATGCCTGGCAGGTGGGCTGCGCCACCGGCACCGGCGATGATCACCTCGATGCCGCGGCCTTCGGCCTCTTCGGCGTACTGGAACAGCAGATCCGGGGTGCGGTGGGCGGAAACCACCTTGACCTCGTACGGGATGCCGAGCTTTTCCAGCATATCGGCGGTGTGGCTAAGGGTGGACCAATCGGACTTGGAGCCCATGATCACGCCAACCAGTGCACTCATCGTCGCGCCTCTTCTCTCTGGGCGCCCGCAGGCGCGTCAAAAACAACAAGCCACGCAGATTGCGTGGCTTGTTGTAGGAAAAATGGCCGGACGAACCGGCCGAAGGCCGCGCAGTATACCGCAAAGAAAGCAATAAACAGCCCCCGTTGCGACCATCTGTCATCTGCCGCAAAAGCCCGGTTTTATTGACTCGAAGGTCAGTGGCCGAGACAGGTTTCACGCACCGGCCGTACCTTGCGCCGCGCCGCCTTCCAGCTTGCGCCACAACAGCCGAACGTTCGCCTTGCGCACCAGCGCGCAGCGGTACAGGCGAATTTCCAGCGGCACATGCCATTGCGGGCCGCCGCAGATCACCAATTCACCCCGGGCCAGCTCGTTGCGCACGCTCAACTGCGGAACCCAGGCGATACCCAGGCCTTCCAGGGCCATGCTTTTCAGACTGTCGGCCATGGCGGTTTCATAAATCGTGGTGAAACGCAGCTGACGCTGACGCAGCAAACCGTTCACCGATCGCCCGAGAAACGCTCCGGCGCTGTAGGCCAGCAGCGGCACGCTGGCGTCACCTTCCAGATCGAACAACGGCTTGCCGTTGGCGTCCGCCGCGCACACCGGGAGCATTTCGGTCTGGCCCAAATGCAGCGAGGGGAAGATTTCCGGGTCCATCTGCATTGCTGCATCCGGGTCGTAGAACGCCAGCATCAGATCGCAGCCACCCTCACGCAGCGCGTGCACGGCATCGCCGACGTTGGTCGCCACCAGCCGCGTGGCGATGTTCAGACCTTCATTACGCAGTTGCGCGATCCAGCGCGGGAAAAAGCCCAGCGCCAGCGAGTGCGCCGCCGCGACCTGGATGACTTCGCCCTGTCCGCCTTCCAGATGATGCAAATGGCGCAGCACTTCGCCGAGCTGTTCGACCACGGTGCGGGCGGTCACCAGAAACAGTTGCCCTGCCGCCGTCAGCTCCACCGGCGTGCGCGAGCGGTTGACCAGCGTCAGCCCGAGCGCCGCTTCCAGGCTGCGGATCCGCCGGCTGAACGCAGGCTGGGTCACGAAGCGCCGTTCGGCCGCCTGCGAAAAGCTGCGGGTAGCGGCCAAAGCACTGAAGTCTTCAAGCCATTTGCTTTCCAGATTCATACGTCCTCCCGGACACGCACCAAAACAGGTCACACGTCTGCCGCGCATGCGGCGTCACACGGGCATTATGCCGAATATGCATAGGGCAGTGTTTAACAGCATTGGCCCAAAAAATCGCAGAAGCCTAGGATTCGCAGCGTTCCGGCACAGACCGGGTCCATATCGAGATGATTTCCATCATGTCCTCCGCTGCATCTTTCCGTACAGAAAACGATCTGCTTGGCTCCCTCGAAGTCCCTGCTCAAGCGTATTACGGTATCCAGACCCTGCGAGCGGTGAACAACTTCCGCCTCTCGGGCGTTCCGATTTCGCACTACCCGAAACTGGTTGTCGGCCTGGCAATGGTCAAACAGGCCGCCGCTGACGCCAACCGTGAGCTGGGCCACCTGAGCGAAGCCAAGCACGCTGCCATCAGCGAAGCCTGTGCACGTCTGATCCGCGGTGATTTCCACGAAGAGTTCGTGGTCGACATGATTCAAGGTGGCGCCGGTACGTCCACCAACATGAACGCCAACGAAGTGATCGCCAACATCGCGCTGGAAGCGATGGGTCACCAGAAAGGCGAATACCAGTACCTGCACCCGAACGACGACGTCAACATGGCGCAGTCGACCAACGACGCCTACCCGACCGCGATCCGCCTGGGTCTGCTGCTGGGTCACGACGCGCTGCTGGCCAGCCTCGACAGCCTGATCCAGGCGTTCGCGGCCAAGGGTGAAGAATTCAATCACGTCCTGAAAATGGGTCGTACCCAGCTGCAGGACGCCGTGCCGATGACCCTGGGTCAAGAGTTCCGCGCCTTCGCCACCACCATGAGCGAAGACCTGGCCCGTCTGAAGACGCTGGCTCCGGAAGTCCTGACCGAAGTGAACCTGGGCGGCACCGCGATCGGCACCGGCATCAACGCCGACCCGCGCTATCAGGCCCTGGCGGTACAGCGTCTGGCGCTGATCAGCGGTCAACCGCTGGTACCGGCTGCCGACCTGATCGAGGCCACCTCCGACATGGGCGCCTTCGTGCTGTTCTCCGGCATGCTCAAGCGCACGGCGGTCAAGCTGTCGAAGATCTGCAACGACCTGCGCCTGCTGTCCAGCGGCCCGCGTACCGGCATCAACGAAATCAACCTGCCGGCGCGTCAGCCAGGCAGCTCGATCATGCCAGGCAAGGTCAACCCGGTCATTCCGGAAGCCGTGAACCAGGTGGCCTTCCAGGTCATCGGCAACGATCTGGCGCTGACCATGGCGGCCGAAGGCGGCCAACTGCAACTGAACGTGATGGAGCCGCTGATCGCTTTCAAGATCCTCGACTCGATCCGCCTGCTGCAACGCGCCATGGACATGCTGCGCGAGCACTGCATCGTCGGCATCACCGCCAACGAAGCCCGCTGCCGCGAACTGGTCGAACACTCGATCGGTCTGGTTACCGCGCTGAACCCGTACATCGGCTACAAAAACGCCACCCGCATCGCCCGTATCGCGCTTGAAAGCGGCCGCGGCGTGCTGGAACTGGTGCGCGAAGAAGGTCTGCTCGACGATGCCATGCTCGCCGACATCCTGCGCCCGGAAAACATGATTGCTCCGCGTCTGGTGCCTCTGAAAGCCTGATCCGACGCGTTACTCGTAGCACCGCTCACCAGGTCGAGGGACTAGACACCTCTCACCTTTTGAGGGCTTGGGGGACTCTCCCCAAGCCCTTTTTTTTAACTGTTTGAACCTGAGAACCGTATGTATGAAAGCTGGCCAAACACCGGCTTTCAGACAAACCCGACGCCGGTAACGTCGGGTGTTTCAAAGCTTCGTTTCGTCGCTTGCACCACAACCGTGCAGACGGGCGCCGCACTGATCGGTATAGTGCCGCCCCTCTTCGCGTGAGCGGTCGTCGGTAACGAGGCCATAACCCATGCGAAACCCGAACTAATAACAAACCCGCGATATGGATCCGGGACGAACCTTCGCCTCGCCTGTTGTGCCGCACGCACACCGGTGTAACGCGATGTTTCCAACCATCCAGTATTTGCTTACACAAAAAACAGCGAGGAAAAATCCATGCTCGAAGTCATCAACGACTTCCTCTCAGGGAAAGTACTGATCGTGCTCATTGTCGGGCTCGGTAGCTACTTCACGATTCGCTCGCGTTTCGTCCAGTTGCGTCACTTCGGCCATATGTTCGCGGTGTTCCGCGACAGCCTCAAAGGCAGCGCCGGTCAACTCAGCTCGTTCCAGGCCCTGATGCTCAGCCTCGCCGGCCGCGTCGGTGCGGGCAACATCGCCGGTGTCGGCATCGCCGTGACCCTCGGTGGTCCGGGCGCCGTGTTCTGGATGTGGGTGACCGCTCTGGTCGGCATGTCCAGCAGCTTCTTCGAATGCACTTTGGCTCAGGTCTACAAGCGCGCCGACGGTGACGGTCTGTACCGTGGCGGTCCGGCCTACTACATCCAGCACGGCCTGAAGCTCAAAGGCATGGCAGTGGTGTTCTCCATCCTGCTGCTGGTGACCTACGGCTTCGCCTTCATCGGCCTGCAGTCCTACACCGTGACCCATTCGCTGCAGAACGCCTTTGCCTTCGACCCGCGTCACACCGGTATCGTCCTGGCGGTGCTGCTGGCCATTACCTTCATCGGCGGCATCAAACGCATCGCTGCGGTGTCCGACCTGCTGGTACCGATCAAGACCCTGGCCTACATCGCCGTGACGCTGTACGTGATCGGCACCCAGATCGAACATGTGCCGGCGATGCTGGAAACCATCTTCAAGAGCGCCTTCGGCCTCGACCCGGCCTTCGGCGGCCTGCTTGGCAGCGCCATCGTCATGGGCGTGAAGCGTGGCGTGTTCGCCAACGAAGCGGGCCTGGGCAGTGCGCCGAACGTCGCTGCCGTGGCGGCGGTGAAGCACCCGGGCGCCCAGGGCGTGGTCCAGGCTTTCAGCGTATTCCTCGACACCTTCGTGATCTGCACCTGCACCGCGCTGCTGATCCTGCTGTCGGGCTTCTACACCCCGGGCTTCGAAGGTGACGGTATCGTCCTGACCCAGAACTCGCTGGCCGCCGTGGTCGGTGACTGGGGCCGCCTGTTCGTCAGCGTGGCACTGTCGCTGTTCGTCTTCACCTGCATCCTCTACAACTACTACCTGGGCGAAAACAGCCTGCAGTTCCTCAGCCGCAACCGCGCTGTGCTGATGACGTTCCGTGGTCTGGTACTGGCGCTGGTGGTCTGGGGTTCGATGCAGGACCTGTCGACCGTGTTTGCCTTCGCCGACATCACCATGACCTGCCTGGCCTTCGTCAACCTGATGGCCCTGGCCATGCTGTTCAAGGTCGGTCTGCGTGTAATGCGCGACTACGACGAGCAGCGCCGTGCCGGTGTCGACCAGCCGGTGTTCGACGCCAGCAAGTTCAGCGATCTGGACCTGGACCTGAAGGCCTGGCCGACCGACTCTTCGGTTGCTGCCAAGGCGGACGCTCAGGCGCAAGGTATCCCTGCAGCGCAACGCTGATGGGTGAATGACGGGCGCATCCCCTGCGCCCGTCAGTTACAGTTCGAAAAACTGTGGGAGCGAGCTCGCTCCCACAGGAACTCATCGTTTCGGAGAACTCCCCATGCATTCCTCGACCTACCCTGCCGCCCGGCACGTCATGGTGCTGTACACCGGTGGCACCATCGGCATGCAGGCCAGCGCGAACGGCCTGGCCCCGGCCTCCGGTTTCGAAGCGCGGATGCGCGACTACCTGCACAGCCAGCCCGAGCTGATCGTGCCGCAGTGGCGCTTTCGCGAAATGGCGCCGCTGATCGACAGCGCCAACATGACGCCGGCCTACTGGCAGCAACTGCGCGAAGCCGTGGTCGATGCCGTCGATGTGCAAGGCTGCGACAGCGTGCTGATCCTGCACGGCACCGACACCCTGGCCTACAGCGCCGCCGCCATGAGTTTCCAACTGCTGGGCCTGAATGCCCGCGTGTGCTTCACCGGTTCGATGCTGCCGGCCGGCGTCACCGACAGCGACGCCTGGGAAAACCTCAGCGGCGCACTGGTCGCCCTCGGCCACGGCCTGGCGCCGGGTGTTCACCTGTATTTCCACGGCGAGCTGCTGGCCCCGACCCGTTGCGCAAAAGTGCGCAGCTTCGGCCGTCATCCGTTCAAACGTCTGGAGCGTCAGGGCGGCGGCGTGAAAGCCACGTCCCTGCCGGCAGCGCTGAATTACAACCAACCTAAGCAACTGGCCAAAGTTGCCGTGTTACCGCTGTTCCCGGGCATCAGCGCCGGGATCATCGACGGCCTGCTCGACAGCGGCATTCAGGGTCTGGTGCTGGAGTGCTACGGCAGCGGCACCGGGCCGAGCGACAACCCGGAGTTTCTCGCCAGCCTCGGTCGGGCGCGGGATAAAGGTGTCGTGGTGGTTGCGGTCACGCAGTGTCATGAGGGCGGCGTGGAGCTGGATATCTACGAAGCCGGCAGCCGCTTGCGGGGCGTTGGCGTGCTGTCCGGTGGCGGCATGACTCGCGAAGCAGCGTTCGGCAAGTTGAATGCCTTGCTGGGTGCGGGACTTGAAATAACAAGCGTTCGGCAGTTCGTGGAACTGGATCTATGTGGAGAACTGTCTTTGTAAGTTGATCTATTCTGCGGTCAACTCATCAATTAAGATGAAAGACACCCCTCCTTACTGCAATGGAGGGGTATCTACTATTTTGCAGGCTTAACCACAAAGAGTTTCGCTTTCAATCTTGCCGTTTCCTGATCTGGGGGATAACCCCGCCAAAGAGTCGCCTCGACGTCGGACTCGAGCCTTCCTGTACCAGCATCAAAATACACACTTGAAAACTTTGCTGTGTCCGCATTCCACCGGGGCTGATCATTACCAGGAAGTACATAAAGAAAATCGCCTCCACCCATATCGAACACATAAGTACTCGAGGATAAAGCTGATTGTTTGACCTCCAGATTAATACGCAAGTCATCGCTCCGGAACAGGAGCAGTAATCTCTCTCCGTATTTGTTCGTAAATTCCACCCATGAGTCGGCCGGACATTCAAATTCATGGTCATCCAGCTTCCCTTTTATGCTCCCCTCACTTACAGGATTCTTTCCTTCTCCGTGCGTTTTCAAGATATTTTCTACATAAGCGCGATGATCATCGACTTCCCTATTATTCGGATTCATTTTTTCACTTTCCCTTATTAAAAAACGCCAAACACCGAGACTACAAACTGAGCGTAGACCCCGAAAAATACAAATCAAGGAAAGAAATCAAATTAAGTAAATTTAGCAACTAAATGACCAACGGTGTTTATATATTTGAAAACCTGTTATTTCTGACAGTCGCCAGGAAAATGATTTCGCATTAAATTAAACAGGCGGGAGCCATGCTCCCTATATCGGACGAATTAAAAAGGGCCGTGTCTGTGACACATTAATTACCGCAAACAACCGAGACCAAGTTTTGGTATGTAATTTGCCTTTAAAGAGAGGTATTTCGCTCGGGACGTCTCTATGCTCCACTCCCACCTCACCACCCTCAACGCCGTCGCCCTTGTGCTCAACACCTTCAGGGACCAGGGTCTGTCCAGCGAGGCACTGCTCGCCGGCAGCGGCATCAGCGCGGCGGATCTGAGCCGGGCCGACACCCGCATCACCACCAATCAGGAGATGCAGGTCTGTGCCAACGCGGTCGCGCTCAAGCATGACATTGGCCTGGAACTGGGCCGGCGCATGCATGTTTCCTGCTACGGCATCCTCGGTTACGCGCTACTGACCTGTGCCACCTTCGGTGACGCCTTGCGGCTGGCGATCCGTTATCCGGCGCTGCTGGGAACACTTTTCGAACTGAGCCTGGAGGACGACGGCGAGCGCGTCTGGTTCGTCGCCGCCGATTACCGCGAGAGTCCGGCGATGGCCGTGTTCAATGCCGAGTTCTGTCTGGTGTCGCTGAAAGTCATCTGCGACGACCTGCTCGGTCATTCACTGCCACTGCTGGCCGCCCGCTTCGAGCACGCCGCTCCGGACTACCGCGACAGCTACGCCGAACACTTCAATGCCCCTCTGCACTTCGGTGCCAGGGACAATGCCTTCGCTTTCGACCGGCGCTGGCTCGACCAACCGCTGCCACTGGCCGACATCATTACTCACCAGGCCATGGCCGAGCGTTGCCGCAAACAGAACACCGAGTTCACCGGTCGTCAGGCGTGGCTGGGGCGTATCCGCCAGCTGCTCAGCGCGCAACTCAACGCCGCGCCGGGGCTGGAAGGTCTGGCACAGCAGATGAATTGCTCGCCACGCACGCTGCGACGGCATCTGAAAGACATGGGGTGCAGCTATCAGGAACTGCTCGACGAACTGCGCTTCGAGCGGGCCAAGCAGATGCTCTGCGAGGATCAGCTGCCCATCTATCGCATCGCCGAAGCCCTGGGTTTCAGCGAGACCGCAAGCTTCCGCCATGCCTTCGTGCGCTGGAGCGGCGTGGCACCCAGTCAGTTCCGTCCACACGGTTAAACCGTCGAGGGGCGATATCAGGTCAGCATTTTTGGCCACATCGATCCCCTTTTGGCCTCTCTGGCCGTTTTCCGATGCGCGCTGCGCCGCAACACTGGGGCCCACCGAATCAGCCCCTGCGGAGAACAACAAATGCTGACGATCTATTCTGACGATCACCATCTGCACCATGGCCGCTGCGAATTGATCGACGGCCAGCTCAAGCCTTGCTTCGAGATGCCGTCCCGCGCCGACCATGTACTGCAACGAGTAAAAAACCAAAACCTCGGCCCGGTCGAAGCGCCGAAGGATTTCGGCCTCGGACCGATCGAGCGCATCCACAGCCGCGATTACCTCGATTTCTTCAAAGGCGCCTGGGCGCGCTGGACCGAATTCAACACCGACGGCGACTTGCTGCCTTACACCTGGCCGGCGCGCACCCTGCGTCAAGTCAAACCCACCAGCCTGCACGGCCAGCTTGGCTATTACAGCTTCGACGGCGGCGCGCCGATCACCGCTGGCACCTGGCAAGCGGCGTACAGCGCAGCGCAGGTTGCGCTGACCGCGCAAGCGGAAATCCAGCGTGGTGCCCGTAGTGCCTTCGCTCTGTGCCGTCCACCGGGACACCACGCTGCCGGTGACTTGATGGGCGGTTATTGCTACCTCAACAACGCTGCCATTGCCGCTCAGGCATTCCTCGATCAAGGCCACAAAAAAGTCGCCATCCTCGATGTGGACTATCACCACGGCAACGGCACCCAGTCGATTTTCTATGAGCGCAGCGACGTGCTGTTCACCTCGATCCATGGCCACCCGGAAGCGGAATTTCCGTTCTTCCTTGGTTACGAGGATGAGCACGGCGAAGGGGCCGGCGAAGGCTTCAACTTCAACTACCCGCTGCCGGCGGGTTCCGGCTGGGATGTCTGGAGCGCTGCGCTGGAACAGGCCTGCCGGGAGATCGAAAACTACGGTGCCGACATCGTCGTCGTGTCACTGGGCGTCGACACCTTCAAGGACGACCCGATCTCGCAGTTCAAGCTCGACAGCCCGGACTACCTGGCCATGGGCAAACGCATCGCCGCCCTCGGCAGACCAACCCTGTTCGTCATGGAAGGTGGCTACGCAGTGGAAGAAATCGGCATCAATGCGGTGAACGTGCTGGAAGGTTTCGAGTCATGAAAAGTCTCAAGCACTTCATCGCTCCCGCGCTGTGCGCAGTGCTGCTGAACGGCGTGGCCCACGCCGAAGAACGTACCCTGCGCGTCTACAACTGGTTCGACTACATCACGCCCAAGGCCCTGGAAGATTTCAAGGCGCAGAACAGTCAGACAAAACTGGTCTACGACATCTTCGATACCAACGAAGCGCTGGAGGCCAAGCTGCTGACCGGCAACTCGGGCTACGACGTGGTGGTGCCGTCCAACGTGTTCCTGGCCAAGCAGATCGAGGCCGGGGTGTTCCAGCCGCTGGATCGCAGCCAGTTGCCGAACTGGAACCACCTCGACCCGAAACTGATGAAGCTGATCGAGGCCAACGACCCGGGCAACCGGTTCGCCGTGCCGTACATGTACGGCACCATCCTGATCGGCTTCAACCCGGCCAAGGTCAAGGCTGCCTTGGGTGACAACGCGCCGGTGGACAGCTGGGACCTGATCTTCAAGGAAGAAAACATCAGTAAGCTCAAGCAATGCGGCGTCGCTCTGCTCGACTCGCCATCGGAGATCCTGCCGCTGGCCCTGCAACACCTGGGTCTGGATCCCAACAGCAAGAACCCGGCGGACTATGCCAAGGCCGAAGCGTTGCTGATGAAGATTCGTCCGTACGTGACCTACTTCCATTCGTCCAAGTACATGGCCGACATCGCCAACGGTGACATCTGCGTCGCGGTCGGCTATTCGGGCAGCTTCTCGCAAGCCGCCAACCGTGCCAGGGAAGCGAAGAACGGTGTGGTGGTCGACATGCGCCTGCCGAAGGAAGGGGCGCCGATCTGGTTTGACATGCTGGCCATCCCGAAAGGCGCGAAGAACCCGCAGGACGCCTACACCTTCATCAACTACCTGCTGCAACCGCAAGTGATTGCGCCGGTCAGCGATTTTGTCGGCTATCCGAACCCGAACAAGGACGCCACCGAACACGTCGATCCGGCGATCCGCAACAACCCCAACCTGTACCCGACCGAAGCGGCGATGAATACGCTCTACACCCTGCAGCCGCTGCCGCGCGATGCGGAGCGGGCACGGACCCGGGCGTGGACCAAGATCAAGTCCGGTACCTGACTGCCGAGAAGCCGCATCTGCCAACCTTGACGACCCGCGCCTGCGCGGGTCCTTCTTTACCCCGCCCCTGACACACCGAACGACGATTACACCGCAGCGGAGCGTTTGTCTCCGTTACCGCCAGGCCTGTTCCAGGCGCTTCAAAGCGGCCGTGATGCCGGCCTCGGGCACCGCTGCAAATCCCAGAACCAGTCCGGCTCGCCGGTCCATGGGGCTGTCCGAGTCCGGCAACCAGTAACTGCTCAACCCGTTGATCTCGACATCAGCCCGGGCGGCGCTTTCGACCAGCGCCTGCTCCCGGGCCAATGAATCGACCGCGACCGTCAAGTGAAGCCCTGCCGCGACGCTCGGCAGGCTGCCGACACCAGGTACGTCTCGAGGCCACCCCGCCAATAGGGTGTTACGCCGGCTCAGGGCCGCACGGCGCATCCGTCGGATGTGTCGCTGGAAGTGCCCGGCGGCCATGAACTCGGCCATCACGGCCTGGGTGCTCACTTCCGAGTGCCGCACATCCACCGCGCGCCGTTGCGTAAACGCTCGCACCAGTCCTGGCGGCAATACCAGATAGCCCAGACGCAGCGCCGGAAACGCGACTTTGCCGAAAGTGCCGACGTACAGCACGCGCCCCTGGCGATCGAGCGCAGCCAACGGGGCCAACGGTGCACCGGTATAGCGATATTCGCCGTCGTAGTCGTCCTCGACGATCCAGCCGCCGGTACGCTCCGCCCAGGCCAGCAGTTCCAGGCGTCGTGCCAGGCTCATCACCACACCGGTCGGGTATTGATGCGACGGTGTCACATAAGCCACCCGGCAATCCTCGGCAGCGGCCAGCGCCGCACAGTCGATGCCCTCCTCGTCCACGGCAATGCCGCGCAGGCGGCCGCCGGCCAGCGCAAAGGCATGACCCGCTGCGCGGTATCCGGGGTTCTCGATGCCCACCCCTGCACCCGGTTCCACCAACAACTGTGCACAAAGGCTGATTCCCTGCTGGGCACCACTGGTGATCACAATTTGTTCAGCCGAGCACTGCATGCCGCGAGAGCTGCGCAAATAGGCCGCGACCAGACCGCGCAGACGCGCATCACCTGCCGGATCGCCATAACACAATTGCTGCAGATCGGGCTTGCGCCAGAACGCCGCGTTCAGCTTGGCCCAGACGTCGAACGGGAACAGATCATAGGCCGGAACACCGACGCGAAACGCCCGTGGCGGTCCGCTCGGCGGCAGGGGCAAATGGTTCTGTTCCAGGCGCTGCAACGCACCGCTGTGGATAACTTTTCTGGATGAATAGACAGTGGAATCGACGGTTTTTGTGGATAAGTCTGTGGGCAACCCTGTTGAAAAGCCTGTGGATACTTGTGTGGACAGTTTTTTCGACGGCGTTATCGATTCAGGCAACTGCGCCACGTAAGTACCGTCCCCGACCCGCCCTTCGATAAATCCTTCGGCATATAACTGATCGTAAGCCCGCACCACACTGTTGCGGGAGACCGACAGCGCGGCGGCCAGATCCCGGCTGGCCGGCAAGCGGGTTCCGCTGGCCAGACGCCCGTCCAGCACCCGCAGGCGCAGTGCCTGATAGAGCTGACGGCTGAGGCCTTTGCGGCGGTCGAGCTCGATGCCGGCAGGATTGAACGACAACGACAGGGTGGTCGGATCGGGCATGACAATGGACCTATGAAATTGGCCGTCAATGGCTCTTACAACAGACCAATAGCCTGCCTACGATGCAGGCATTCGCCAAGGAAAATCTCTCCATGTACACGCCCCGCGCCTTTGCCATCGACGACATGTCCCAACTGCACGAACTGATCCTCGCCACCCGCCTCGCCATCCTGGTGACCCACGGTGAGCACGGTTTGCAGGCCAGCCATGTGCCGGTGCTGCTGCATCGCGAACAAGGTCCGAACGGTACGCTGTACGGGCATCTGGCCAAGGCCAATGCGCAATGGAAAGACCTGCGCGACGGCGCCGAAGCCATGGTGGTTTTTCCAGGTGCCGATGCCTACGTCAGCCCGGGCTTTTATCCGAGCAAGGCCGAACACGGCAAAGTCGTACCGACCTGGAACTACGTCGCCGTGCACGCCTACGGCCACGCCGAAACCTTCAGCGATGGCGGTCGCCTGCTGGACATCGTCAGCACCCTTACCGATCGCCATGAGGCTGGCCGTGCCGAGCCCTGGTCGGTCGACGATGCTCCGGCCGATTACATCGACGGCATGCTCAAGGCCATCGTCGGCTTTGCCATCCCGATCGACCGTCTCGAAGGCAAACGCAAGCTCAGCCAGAACCGCAGCCCCGCCGATATCGCCGGCGTACGCGAAGGCCTGGCCGCCAGCTCCGACATCAATGATCAAACCCTCGCTCACTTGATGCGTTAAGGAAATCACCATGAGTCAAATCGACATCCGTCCGGTCTGCGCCGACGATCACGCGGCCTGGCTGCCGCTGTGGCAGGCCTACCTGCGCTTCTACAACACCCAATTGCCGGAGGCCGTCAGCCACAGCACCTGGCAGCGTTTTCTCGACCCGAACGAACCGACTCATGCCGCGCTCGCCTGGGCCGGTGACAAGGCGGTGGGCATGGTGCATTTCATCTACCATCGTTCGAACTGGAGCATCGAGAACTCCTGCTACCTGCAGGACCTGCTGGTGGAGCCGCAATCCCGTGGCACCGGCGTGGGACGCCTGCTGATCGAACACGTTTACGCCACGGCCAAGGCCGACGGGTGCTGCAAGGTGCACTGGCTGACCCACGAAACCAACGCCACCGCGATCCAGCTCTACGAGCGCATCGCCGAACGCCCGGGTTTCATCCAGTTTCGCAAAGCCATTTAAGGATCTACGCGCATGACGATTTCTCTCGCTGACTGGAAAGGCGTTCCACCGCCTTCGACCACCCTGATCGAAGGCCGCTTCATTCGCCTGGAAAAACTCGACCCGGCGCGCCACGGCAACGACCTGTTCAACGCCCTGCAAGGCCCGGGCGCCGACCCGAAGCTCTGGGACTACTTGCCCTACGGCCCGTTTCCGGAACGCAGCGCTTTCAATGACTGGCTGAACAACCACGCGGCCCACAGCGATCCGTATTTCTTCAGCGTCATCGATCGCGCCAGCGGCCAGGTGCAAGGCATTCTCAGTCTGATGTCGATCGTCCCGGCTCATGGCCGCATCGAAATCGGCCACGTCACCTTCGGCGCCCCCATGCAGCGCTCGCCGAAAAGCACCGAGGCGGTGTACCTGCTGGCCAAGGAATCCTTTGCCCTCGGCTACCGTCGCCTCGAATGGAAATGCAACAACGGCAACGCCCGCTCCAAGTACGCGGCCGAGCGCCTGGGTTTCAGCTTCGAAGGCGTGTTCCGCCAGCACATGGTCGTGAAAGGCCGGAACCGCGATACCGCGTGGTATTCGATTCTGGATACGGAATGGCCGGCCATGGCGGCCGGATTCGAGCGCTGGTTGAGCGATGAGAACCAGACGGCCGAGGGACAGGTGAAGGGGTTGGTCGAGTGCCGCGCCTGAGTATGTAAACGCAAAGAAGGAAGCCCCCGACGGCGAGTGCGGCAGTTGAAGGGGTTTCTTGTCTGTTATTGCTTCATCTGCAGCGAATTGCAGATGAAGCACTCAACTCGCAGACATATCTGCAAAAGAATGCACATAACCCAGACATCATTCTGTAAAACCCCTTCGCTATACAGAACGCCCTCTCTAATAACTAAAAGGACGTTCTCCCCATGCCGCTCCCGCCTCAGCGCCTGTCGCTTGCCACTGCCCTGTTGATCGCCACCAGTGCCGCCCACGGCAAGAATGTCGTGATCGACACCGCCACCACCGCGTCGCAGACATTGGGCGGCAGTGACACCCTGACGATTTCGGCACCGGGCAGTATCACCAACAGCGGCAAGGCCGTAAGCCTCAAGGACGGCACCAGCAGTGCCGGCGTGATCATCGACAACGCCGGCAAGATCATCTCCACCGGTGGCCGGGCCATCGACAGCAGCGGCGACCTGACCCAGGCGCGTAACTATGCAATCTACAACCGCAGCGGCGGGCAGATTCTCGGCTCCAACGACGCGATTCGCATCGACAGCAACTTCGTCAGCGGCAACCTGCTGATCGACAACAGCGGCACCCTTCGTTCGACCACAGGCCAGGGCCTGGATCTGGATGCGCTGCGCAGCGACGGCGTCAAAACCACGATCATCAACCGCGCGGGCGGACTGATTCGCGGCGACGCCAGCGACGGCATGAAGACCGGTGCCAACGCGACCATCAGCAACTACGGCGAGATATCGACCGGCGACTCGCTCAACGCCGACCAGAAGTTCGACGGCATCGATATCGACAGTGCAACCGGCGTCACCGTCACCAACTACGGCGTGATTTCCGGTGGACGCCACGGCATCACCACCGACCTTGGCGCGACGCTGGTCAACTACGGGCAGATCACCGGGCGCAATGGCTCGGGTTTCGGCTCCGATGGCGACGGCACGGTGATCAACCACGGCACCATCACTGGCGCGTATTCCGGGTTGCAAGCCAATGGTGACGGTGACGGCGTGGATATCGACAAGATCGCCCACATCGAAAACTACGGCACCATTCAGGGCATCGGCGCGGGCGGCGTGGACAAGGGCGGCTTCGCCAATGGCAGTGAAGGCATCGCCCTTGGCGGCGGTTACATCCTCAACGGCAAAGGCGCGCTGATCAGCGGCGCCAACAGTGCCATTCTGGTGGACGACGGCAGCGGTGGTTCGGGACTGGCGGCCACCACGCTGGAGAACTACGGCACCATTCAAGGGCTCGACGGCTTCGGCGTGAAGTTCGTCGGTGAATTCGCCGACAACGTGATCAACGGCGGCACCCTCAGCGGCAGCAACGGTCTGGCGCTGGACCTGGGCGGTGGCAACGACAGCCTGACCCTGCGCAGCGGCAGCCGGTTTATTGGTGTCGTCGATGGCGGCAGCGGTTATGACCGCGTGGTGATGGACGACGCGGCGGGCGGCAGCTTTGGTAACAGCCGCAATTTCGAGTGGCTGGAAGTCAAGCAAGGCGCCTGGACGCTGAGCGGCAGCGGCGATTTCAGCAACGGCGGTGCCGTGCGCAATGGCGCCACCCTGATCAACCAGGGCGGCATCGCCGGCAACCTGACTGTAGACGCCGGCGGCGTTTATGCCGGCGGTGGCTCAGTGGGCAACCTCAATGTGAATGGTACCTTGCGCACCGACACCCGACTCGGCACCGCGTCAGTCGTGCACGACTTGAACATGGGCAACGCCTCCACCCTCGCTTACGGCGTCAACGCCGATGGCAGCAGCGCCCCGGTGCAGGTCGGCGGCACGGCCAACCTCAACGGTGCGACGCTCGCGGTCAATCCCGGCACCGGCACCTATCCATGGCAAAGCCGATACACGGTGTTGCAGGCTGCGCAGGTCAACGGCACGTTCGGTGCGGTCACCAGCGACTACGCCTTTCTCACCCCGACACTTGCTTACTCGCCGACTCAGGTTGATCTGACCTACACCCGCAATGATGTGGCGTTCAATGAATACGCCATCACCGGCAACGGCAGCAACGCCGCCAACAGCCTGGCCTCGACAGGTAAGAACAACGTGCTGTACAACGCCTTGCTCAACACCACTCAAGGCAGTGCCGGCGCGGCCATCGAACAACTGGCCGGCGCCAGCAACGCCAACCTGACCAGCGCTACCCTCGGCGCCAGCAGCCAGGTGGGCGGCAGCATGCTTTCAGCGATGCGGCAAATGGGCGGCAGTCCCGGCTTGATGGTCGGCCTCGAGCAGCGTGACACACCGATCCTCGCCGCCAACGGTGTGCCATCCGAAGCGCGAAACCTGAATGATCCGAATGCTCGCGGACGACTCTGGCTACAAGCCATCGGCGGCTACGGCAAGCTCGATGGCGAACACGGCAACGGCAGCCTCGAGCAGCGCACCAGGGGCAGCGTGCTCGGTGCCGATTGGGTACTGAATCCACAATGGCGACTGGGCATTCTTGGTGGGTATTCGAAGACCGATCTGGACGCCACCGGTGTCGACGGCAATGTCGAGAGCTGGCACGCCGGGGTCTACGCCCACCATCAGAATGGCCCGTTCGCAGTGCGCCTGGGCGCGGCTTACAGTAGTCATCAAGGCGAAAGCAAACGCATGGTCGCGTTCAACGGTTTCAGCGACCGCCCCAAAGGCGACTACGACGCCGACAGCCAGCAGGCCTTCGCCGAACTCGGCTACGCCATGGGCAGCGGCCGGCTCAGCGCCGAACCTTACGCCAGCCTCGGCTACCAGCGTTATCACCGCGACCGCTATCAGGAAAAGGGCGGCGCGGCGGCTTTGCAGGTCGACAGCCAAACCCAGGACAACTTCAGCAGCACCTTCGGCGTACGCCTGGCGCACCTCGGCTCACTGGACAATGGCATGAGCCTGACACCACGGATGGCCGCCGGCTGGAAGCACACCTATGGTGATGTCAGCAGCTCGACCCGTCAGGCCTTCGTCGTTGGCGGTACAGCATTCAACGTCGATGGCACCGCGCTGGATCGTGACAGCCTGGTGCTTGAGGCCGGCCTGGATCTGGGTGTTTCCGCGCGGCACACGCTGAGGCTGGGTTACAGCGGCGAGATTGGCAGCAACAGTCGCAATCATGGGTTGATCGGGCAATGGCAGATGAGTTTCTGAGGTTTCGCCAATCGATACTTCAGCAGATGCTGTAGGCAAAAGCGTCCGGTCGATCAAGTAATCATGGCGGGTTCATGCCTCGCCATTGATTGAGCTACAAAAGCGGACGCCAACACCTTCGTACGGTTCGGAATCGCCCGGCATCGAGGCACCTGCTTCGACTTTTACAGTTTGGCCTCACCCTTCAAGAGGCCGAACGGAATGCCCCTACAACATAATTCCAAGCTCAAACATCTTGTCCTGGCCATTGCGCTGGCTACCGGTTGCGTAGAATTTTCACTGGCGGAGCAATCAGAGCCCGACGCGCACGTCGATATCGAAGTGAAGGTCAAAAAGCCGCGCAAGAAGAAGGAAATACCTGCTCCACTCAGTCCCGCTGAAGAACCCCCTCGTGAAGAAAGGAACACTCCGACGCCCATAACAAGCCCGGTCAGCACCAAGGACTTGGCGGTTCCAGTTCACACATCCGATGACATTCCTTCCAATGACATTGCTTCCAAGAGGCTCGCCACGACAGAAAGTGGCAGCGCCCTCGAAGAAAGCATCGAAAAACCGGTGCCTTCACCGGAACCGGCTCTGGCCGAAACGCCCGTAGCTCAACAAACCCAAGTGGTTGAGCTGCCAGCGTCAACGGATGCTCCTCCATCCGCCGGCAACGCAGCCATCGAAGCCGTGCTTGCGGTCGACGAAACCACAGCCGCCATCGCCTGGGATCAACTGGCGGGCGGAAGCAATGCCACCCTCGCCAAGGCGACTTTAAGCAGTGTCACACCGGTCAGCGACAGCCTGCTATCGGCCATGCATCAACTCGATGACACCCATGATGTTCAGGGAAACGCTCCACGTCATGCGGCCGCAAGCACAGACAGCGGCAGGGTCTGGCTGCAAGCTCTCGGCCATGGCGGCAAACTGGATCGCGATGTGGAACCCATGCAGCATTTCACCAAAGGATTGCTGCTGGGTACGGACTGGCGCGTTACCGAAGAATGGTACCTGGGAATGATGGGAGGGATATCCGACACTCGCATCGACACTAAAGAACTGAACGGCGATCTCGACAGTTGGCACCTGGGTGCCTACGCCTTGCGCCAGAGCGGCCCGTCGTCACTTCGCTTCGGTGCAATCTGGAGCGGTCATGAAGGCCGCACCCGCCGCGAAGTCGCATTCGGTCGCTTCCATGACCGGCTCAAGGGCAACTACCACGCCAGCACCCGACAAGCGTTCATCGAGTCGGGATACAACCTGGGAGGGGCCAACGTGACCTTCGAACCCTTTGCCGGTGTCGGTTATCAGCACTACCGGCGCAACGGTTACACCGAAACAGGCGGCGCGGCGGCGCTCAAGGTTCACGCGCAAACTCAAGGCAACTTCAACACCACCGTCGGTCTGCGCATGGCGAAGGTCGGCACACTGGATAACGGCATGCGTCTCACGCCGCGGTTCAGCGCAGGGTGGAAACACGTTTACGGAGAGACCTTCACCAGTACCCGACAACGGCTGGTCGCCGGCGGGTCCGACTACACCGTTTATGGAGCAGAACTGGATCGCAACAGCTTGAAACTCGACACAGGACTGGAACTGGCACTCTCTGACAGTCACACACTGGATATCGGTCTGTCCGGAGAGATCGGCTCCGACAGCCGCAACCACGGCGTATCGGGTCAATGGCGAATGGCGTTCTGAATCCTCTTCGGGGCGCGGCCGAAAAAAAAGGGGAGCACATGCCCCCCCGAGGTTTAAAGCGTTGTATCGAGGCCGTTATTTCAGCCTTCGATCTCGATCAGGATCTCGCCCGGGTTCACCCGGTCGCCCTTGGCGACATGGATGGCGGTGACCTTGCCGGCAACAGCGGCCTGGACTTCCGTCTCCATCTTCATCGCTTCGGTGATCAGCACGGCCTGGCCCGCCTTGACGATATCGCCCTCCTTGACCAGCACATCAACGATGTTGCCCGGCATGGTGGTGCTGACATGGCCTGGTGCCGACGCCTGCTTGCGCTTGCTGCTGCCGCCGCCGACGAACTCGTTGAGCGGTTCGAACACCACTTCTTCCGGCATGCCGTCGATGGAAAGATAGAAGTGGCGCTTGCCTTCGGCCTTGACACCCACACCGGTGATGTCCACGCGGTAGGTTTCGCCATGGACGTCGATGACGAACTCGGTCGGTACACCTTCGCCGCCGGCCGAGGCCACCTTGCCCGCTTCCGGGATCGGCAGCAGCACTTCCGGCGTGAGGGTGCCGGCGGCACGCTCTTCGAGGAACTTGCGACCGATGTCCGGGAACATGGCGAAGGTCAGCACGTCTTCTTCGGACTTGGCCAGTGCGCCGATGTCGGCACGCAGCTTGGTCATTTCCGGCTTGAGCAGATCGGCGGGACGCACGTCGATCACTTCTTCACTGCCGATGGCCTGACGGCGCAGCTTTTCGTTCACTGTGCCCGGCGCCTTGCCGTATCCGCCTTGCAGGTAAAGCTTCACCTCGTTGGTGATGGTCTTGTAGCGCTCGCCGGCCAGCACGTTAAAGAACGCCTGGGTACCGACGATCTGCGAGGTCGGTGTCACCAGCGGCGGGAAGCCGAGGTCTTCACGCACACGCGGGATTTCCGCCAGCACTTCGTTCATGCGGTTGAGAGCGCCCTGCTCTTTCAACTGGTTGGCCAGGTTGGAAATCATCCCGCCCGGTACCTGGTTGACCTGAACACGGGTGTCGACGGCGGTGAACTCGCTTTCGAACTGGTGGTATTTCTTGCGCACGGCGTAGAAGTACAGGCCGATTTCCTGCAACAGCTCCAGGTCCAGACCGGTGTCGAACTCGCTGCCCTTGAGGGCCGCGACCATCGATTCAGTACCCGGGTGGCTGGTGCCCGAAGCGAAGCTGGAGATCGCGGTGTCGATGTGGTCGGCACCGTTTTCAATTGCCTTGAGCTGGCACATGGCAGCCAGGCCGGCGGTGTCGTGGGAGTGAATGAACACCGGCAGCGACTGCTCGGCTTTCAATGCTTTGACCAGCTCGCCCGTCGCGTACGGGGTCAGCAGGCCGGCCATGTCCTTGATCGCCACCGAGTCGCAACCCATGGCTTCCATTTGTTTGGCCTGGGCGACGAAGGCATCGATGGTGTGCACCGGGCTGGTGGTGTAGGCGATAGTGCCCTGGGCGTGTTTGCCGGCAGCCTTCACCGCTTCGATCGCCACGCGCAGGTTACGCACGTCGTTCATCGCGTCGAAGATGCGGAACACGTCGATACCGTTGACCGCTGCCTTGGCGACGAACGCCTTGACCACGTCATCGCTGTAATGCCGGTAGCCCAGCAGGTTCTGGCCGCGCAGAAGCATCTGCAGACGCGTATTGGGCAGCGCGGCACGCAGTTGGCGCAGGCGCTCCCACGGGTCTTCTTTCAGGAAGCGCACGCAGGCGTCGAAGGTCGCGCCACCCCAGACTTCCAGCGACCAGTAGCCGACCTTGTCGAGCTTGTCGCAGATCGGCAGCATGTCTTCGGTACGCATGCGGGTGGCGAGCAGCGATTGGTGGGCGTCGCGCAGGATGGTGTCGGTTACGAAAATCTTTTTAGTCATTGTTCTATTCCTCACAGGCCTGCGTGGGCGGCGATGGCGGCGGCAATGGCCAGGGCCAGCTCTTCGGGTTTGCGCTTGATCGAGTAGTTGGTCAGTTCAGGGTGGCTTTCCACGAAGCTGGTATTGAACTGGCCGCTACGGAATTCCGGGTTGCGCAGGATTTCCTGGTAATACGCGGCGGTGGTCTTCACACCTTGCAGACGCATGTCATCGAGGGCTCGCAGGCCACGATCCATCGCCTCTTCCCAGGTCAGTGCCCACACAACCAGCTTCAGACACATCGAGTCGTAGAACGGCGGAATGGTGTAGCCGGTATAGATCGCCGTGTCGGTACGCACGCCCGGGCCGCCGGGAGCGTAGTAACGGGTGATCTTGCCGAAGCTCGGCAGGAAGTTGTTTTTCGGATCTTCAGCGTTGATCCGGAACTGCAGGGCAAAACCGCGATGCTGGATATCTTCCTGCTTCACCGACAGCGGCAGGCCGGAGGCGATGCGGATCTGTTCGCGGACGATGTCGATCCCGGTGATTTCTTCGGTGATGGTGTGTTCCACCTGCACCCGGGTGTTCATCTCCATGAAGTACACCTCGCCCTCGGCGAGCAGGAACTCCACGGTGCCGGCATTCTCGTAACCCACTGCCTTGGCTGCACGCACCGACAGATCGCCGATGTAGGCACGCTGCTCCGGGGTCAGTTGCGGGCTCGGGGCGATTTCGATCAGCTTCTGGTTGCGACGCTGGATAGAGCAGTCCCGTTCGAACAGGTGCACAACGTTGCCGAAGCTGTCGCCGAGGATCTGCGCTTCGATGTGCTTGGGATTGACGATGCATTTTTCCAGGAACACTTCCGCCGAACCGAAAGCCTTGGTGGCTTCGGAAATGACCCGAGGGAAATTCTGTTCGAGTTCTTCGCGGCTGTTGCAACGACGGATACCGCGCCCGCCGCCACCGGAGGTGGCCTTGAGCATCACCGGGTAACCGATACGGTCGCCCTCGCTCAAGGCTTCTTCCAGGCCCGAGACGTTGCCTTCGGTACCCGGTGTGACCGGTACGCCGGCCTTGATCATGCTGCGGCGCGCTTCGGTCTTGTCACCCATGCGGCGAATGACTTCCGCCGACGGGCCGATGAATTTGATTCCGCGTTCGGCGCAAATCTCCGCCAGTTCGGCGTTTTCCGAAAGGAAACCGTACCCGGGATGCAGCGCATCGCAGCCGGTTTCCACGGCCAGATTCACCAGCTTGCGCGGGTTGAGGTAACCGGCCAGCGGCTCGGCACCAATGCTGTGGGCCTCATCGGCACGCTTCACATGCAAGGCATGGCGGTCGGCGTCGGAAAAAATCGCAACCGAGCGAATGCCCATTTCGGCGCAGGCACGCACGATTCGTACGGCGATCTCACCCCGGTTGGCGATCAGGATCTTTGTTATCACTTGGAGGTTCCCTTGAGCCGGTGGTACCCACGACCTGCTAGACCCAGGTCGACGCGTGACCAAATGTTTCAATCTGGTCGCGGCTTCACACTAGCGCTCACAAGGAATTAACAAAAATGAATAAAAATTGGGTCAGGCATAAGTAAAGACTTATAGTCACAGCATCAGCCAGTGGCCCGAGTGGGTGAAAAATGCGTAAGTCCTTGATGCGTATGACATTGCGTCAATTGCAGATCTTCAACGAAGTGTGTGACTTACGCTCCTACAGTCGCGCAGCCGAGGAAATGTCTCTCACGCAGCCGGCCGTCAGCCTACAGATTCGTCAGTTGGAAGAGCTGATCGGACAGCCGCTGTTCGACTATGTCGGCAAAAAACTCTACATGACCGAGGCCGCCGAAGCACTTCAGCGCGCCAGCCGCGACATCTTCGGCCGCCTGGAAAACCTCGACATGCAGTTGTCGGACATGCAGGGCTCCTTGCAGGGTCAGTTGAAACTGGCGGTGGAATCCAGCGCCAAGTATTTCGTGCCGCACCTGTTCGCCGCTTTCCGGCGCCAGCACCCCGAAGTCAATCTGCAACTGACGGTGGTCAACCGCGGTCAGGTGATCCGCCGCCTTTCCGACAACCGCGACGACCTGGTGATCATGTCGATGGTGCCGCAGGACATGGGCCTGGAGTTTCTGCCGTTCCTCAACAACCCGATTGTCGCGGTCGCCCCGCCGGATCACCCGCTGTCGCACATGGGGCCGCTGCGCTTGCAGGACCTCGAACCCTACACACTGCTGATTCGGGAGCCGGGTTCGGGAACGCGACTGGCCTGCGAGGAGTACTTCAAGGAAAAACGCGTGCACTTCACGCAGACACAGGAAGTGGCGTCGGCCGAAGCTCAGCGTGAATGCGTTGTGGCAGGTCTGGGCGTGGCGCTGTTGACGCGCCACGCCCTGAACCTGGAGCTGGCGACCGGCGGCCTGGTGGAGCTTCCGGTCGAAGAACTGCCGCTCTTTCGCAGTTGGTGCCTGGTACAGGCCAAGGCCAAGCGGCTGTCACCGGTGGCGCATGCCTTCCTGGCATTCATCCGTAGCGAGCGAGCGCAGGTCAGCGCGCTGGTTGAGCGCTTCGACGGGAAGCCGCGGAAGATGCCTGCCAGTAGTTGAGTTCTATATCCTCGGGAAAATCGCTGATCTCGCACTGAAGCTGACGGAGTTCGAAGCGATCTTCGATGGCGCGACGAAATTCCATGCGGCGCTGGTCTTCCTGCTGACGACGGGTTTTCGCGGCGCTGTTGCGTTCTTCGTAAGGCTGAGCCATTTCGAGTCTCCCAAGGCGAGTACGGGAGTTTCACGATAGGCGCGGGGGATGACGGTTTGGCTTCGCCGGGGTTACAGACAGATGAAGATTGACCTCATTCCATGACCTTCAGTCATCCAGCGCTTTGACCGCTTTTGGCGACAGTCGCAAGCTGCGCAGACTGCGCTTGACGCTCTTGAGGTGGTTCACCAGGCTCGGACCCCGCGCCATGGCCACGCCCATGGCCAGCACATCGATCACGACCAGGTGGGCGATGCGCGACGTCAACGGCGTATAGATTTCAGTGTCCTCGTGCACATCGATTGCCAGGTTGACCGTCGACAGCTCAGCCAACGGTGTCTGGCTCGGGCACAAGGTGATCAGCGATGCACCGCTTTCCCGGACGAGGTTGGCAGTGATCAGCAAATCCTTGGAACGACCGGACTGGGAAATGCAGATCGCCACGTCGGTGGGCTTCAGCGTCACCGCCGACATCGCCTGCATGTGCGGATCGGAATACGCCGCAGCGGTCAGCAACAGACGGAAGAACTTGTGCTGCGCATCCGCAGCCACTGCGCCCGATGCACCAAAACCATAGAACTCGACGCGCTGGGCCTGAGACATCAGCGTCACCGCGCGCTGCAACTCCTGCGGATCGAGCTTCTCGCGAACTTCCATCAGCGTGTGCAGGGTGGTGTCGAAAATTTTCAGGCTGTAGTCGGCGACCGAGTCGTCTTCATGGATCGCGAACTGACCGAAACTCGCGCCCGCCGCGAGGCTTTGCGCAAGCTTGAGTTTCAGATCCTGAAAACCGGAACAACCGATGGCACGACAAAAACGCACGATGGTCGGTTCACTGATGCCGACGCTGTGGGCCAGGTCTGCCATGGAACTGTGCATCACCGCCGCGGGGTCAAGCAGCACGTGGTCGGCGACCTTGAGCTCCGACTTGCGTAACAGGTGACGTGACTGGGCGATGTGCTGCAGCAGATTCAAGGGGCTGGACTCTTGTTATGGAAAGATGTGCTTTGGCCAGATGCCGGGGATGTAGCAAGCTTGTAGTTATACTACATGAATTGGCTTTTTGCCTGCTCAATGCGTAACCGGATCGCCCCGTATCAGGCGACATGCATTGCATGTAGCCCCTTTACCGAGGATTTTCCTGCCGACGCAACAAGCCAGCGAGGCCGGCGGCCTCCACCGGGCGACTGATCAGATACCCCTGCACTTCGTCACAGCCCTCGGCTTTCAGGAAATCAAGTTGCTCCTGCCGCTCGACACCTTCAGCCACCACTTTCAGCGACAGCCCATGGGCCATGGCGATGATCGCGCGGGTGATCGCTGCGTCTTCACTGCCCTCGCCCAACCCGCGAATGAATGCCTGATCGATCTTCACGTAATCCACCGGGATCCGCTTCAGATAACTCAATGACGAATAACCGGTACCGAAATCGTCAATCGCCAGCTTCACACCCAAATCACGCAATTGCTGAAAGGTTGCGATGATGTGCTCGACACTGTCGAGCAATTGGCTTTCAGTCAGCTCCAGCTCGAGGTGGTGCGGCGCCAGCCCGGTTTCTTCCAGCACCTGGCGCACCAGGCTGGCCAGTTTTCCCTGGCGCAACTGATGCACTGAAAGATTCACCGAAACCCGAATCGGCTCCAGACCCTGACGCTGCCAATCGCACGCCTGCCGACAAGCCTGACGCAGCACAAACTCGCCGATCGGGCCGATCAGCCCCGTCTCCTCCGCCAGCCCGATGAAATCCCCCGGCGGCACTCGGCCCATGCTCGGATGATCCCAGCGCACCAGTGCTTCGGCGGCGTTGAGACGGCCGGTCTCCAGACACAGTTTCGGCTGGTAGAACACGCTCAGCTGCCGCTCTTCGATGGCTTTGCGCAGCTGGTTTTCCAGTTGCAGACGCTCCAACGTGCTGGCCTGCAGGCTGTCGGTGTAGAACTGGAAATTGTTGCCGCCCAGATGCTTGGCATGTTGCATCGCCATGTTCGACTGACTGACCAGCGCCGCGATCTCCCGGGCGTTGTCCGGCAGCATGCTGATCCCCATCGAAGCGCTCACCACCAGCTCATGCCCCTCCACCGTCAGCGGCAGACGCAGCTTGCACGACAACCGTGTCGCGACTCGCGCCAGGCTCGACAGGTTGCTGTAAGCATCGAACAACACCGCAAACTCGTCGCCGGATAATCGGGCGATCGTGTCCGCTTCCGGCAAGGCACTGACCAGGCGCCGCGACATCCTTTGCAGCAACTGGTCGGCTATCTCATGGCCCAGGCTGTCATTGAGCAATTTGAAGCGATCCAGGTTGATGTGCAGCAGCGCCAGATTACGTCGCCCGCCCTGTCGCACACGCTGATGCGCTTCATGCAACCTTTCGCGGAACAGCGAGCGGTTGGCCAGGCCGGTAAGTTCGTCATAGTGGGTCAGGTAGCGCATCCGCTCCTCGGATTCGCGACGCGCGGACAAATCGGCGAAGAAGCCGACGATATGACTGACATTTCCCCGACTATCGCGCACCGCATTCAATTGCAGCCATTGCGGATAAAGCTCGCCGTTCTTGCGGGTCTCCACCAGCTCGCCTTGCCAGCTGCCGTGCTGCTCCAGCGCTTGGCGGATGGAGACGTAATGTCGCCGGGCGTCGCGGCTGCATGGCAGTTCCACGACATTGCGACCAAGCATGTCATCGATGTCATAACCGGTCACCCGGCTGAAAGCCTGATTGACCGCGATCAGCGAATAATTCGGGTCGAGGATCACGATGCCTTCACTGGCCGCCTCGAACACCGTCGCGGCCAATTGCTGCTGGGCTTCCAGATTTTTGCTGGCGCTGATGTCGCGTCGGGTGCCGACCATACGGAGCACCCGACCGCTCTCATCGCGCTCGACCGCCCGGCCCCGGTCTTCGATCCAGACCCAGTGCCCGTCGCCATGACGCACCCGGTATTCGATCTGATAGTCCTCGCTGCGGCCTTTCAAATGCTCGATCAGCGCCCGTTTGAGTGGCGGCACATCTTCGGGATGCAAGCGTGGTCGTAAATGCCTGAGCAAGCCGGTGACGTATTCAGGGTCAATGCCGAACAATTCCTGGATCTGCGTGTGGTGAACCTCGTCTGTCTGCAGGTTCCAGTCCCACAACCCCAGCTCACTGGCCTTCAACGCCAGGGCCAGGCGCGCTTCGCTTTTGCTCAGGGCCTGATTGGCGACATCCAGCTCACGGCTGCGCCGGGCCACCCGATCCTCCAGCTCGGCCTGCGCCTCACGCAACTTGCCTTCGGCCGAGCGACGCTGCTCGATTTCCTTTGCCAACGCCTGATTGAGCAGATCGCTGCGAGTTTGCGCCTGTTGCAGGTGTTCGATCAGGTGCTGATTCTGAAAGCGCCGCAGCAAGCCACGGTCGATCAAGCGGTTGACCTGCCATGCCACCACGCTCAGGGAACCGAGCAGAATCAGACCGAGCCAGCCCCAGCCACGCGCCAGTTCGTCGCCTCCCCAGAACAGATAGCCGATGGCCGGAAGCAGGCATGGCAAGGTAAAGGATAGAAAGGCCGGAATGCTTACGGCGTAGGCCACGCTGGCCGACAGCGTCGCAGCGCCGATCAGGCCGAAAACCCATGCCTGCTGCAGGAAATTGTCGGCCGGCACGAGGGCGATGCCGGCTGCGGCCAGGGTCAAACCGGTCATGGTCGACCCGAGCAGAAACATTCGCCCCCAAACCGGCCGGGCCTGGCGATCGGGTATCGCCGAATCGAATGCCGCGACCTGGATCACTCGCAACGCCACCAGCGACAATAGCCAGATCAGCCAGGCGCTGACCACGAAGTAGCGCTGCGGACTCCAGAGCAGACCGGCGCAGACAAGACCATTGATCAGCATGAACAGGGTGGGCAACAGCGAACCCTGATAAAGAAGACGCGTGCGTTCGACCGCCATCTGGGTGGCGTAATGCTTGCGGATCATCCGGGGTTCCACAGAGGGGCCCGACAGGTCGAAGCTGAGGGTCATAGGCAACGTTCTTGTTCTTATAAGTGTGAGCATGCGCCCGAAAACGTGGACGGAGCATACACAAGCCCAACCACTTGCCAAACTGCTCCAGATCATAATTTCGCCGAAACTTTTCAGCCTCACGCCACCCGTCAAAGCCCCGAAGCGAGGCGGGCCAACGCCTGTGGCGGGTGACCGACCGGTCGTCATTGACAGCACTTTCATCGGCTAATGCAAAGCTCGGTTTGCCCGGGCCTGCGACGCACCCTAGAATGCCCCGATGCGCGATGATCTCTCCCTTCTGCTGAATTCCCTCAACGATGCCCAACGCCAGGCCGTAGCGGCCCCCGTTGGTCGTCAATTGGTCCTGGCCGGTGCCGGCTCCGGCAAAACCCGAGTGCTGGTGCACCGTATCGCCTGGTTGATCCAGGTCGAAAACGCCTCGCCCCACTCGATCCTGTCGGTGACCTTCACCAACAAGGCCGCCGCCGAGATGCGTCACCGCATCGAGCAATTGCTGGGCATCAACCCGGCCGGCATGTGGGTCGGCACCTTCCATGGCCTGGCGCACCGCTTACTGCGGGCGCACTGGCAGGAAGCCGGGCTGAGCCAGACCTTCCAGATCCTCGACAGCGATGACCAGCAAAGGCTGGTCAAGCGGGTGATCCGCGAGCTGGGGCTGGACGAACAGCGCTGGCCGGCCCGTCAGGCCCAGTGGTTCATCAACGGGCAGAAAGATGAAGGTCTCCGCCCGCAACACATTCAGGCCAGCGGCGACCTGTACCTGGCCACCATGCGCGGCATCTATGAGGCCTACGAGGCTGCCTGCCAGCGCGCCGGGGTCATCGATTTCTCCGAACTGCTGCTGCGCGCCCTCGACCTGTGGCGCGACCATCCGGGCCTGCTGGCGCATTACCAGAAGCGTTTCCGGCACATCCTGGTGGACGAGTTCCAGGACACCAACGCCGTGCAATACGCCTGGTTGCGTCTGCTGGGCAAGGGCGGCGACAGCCTGATGGTGGTCGGCGATGATGATCAGTCGATCTACGGCTGGCGCGGCGCGAAAATCGAGAACATTCATCAGTATTCCTCCGACTTCCCGGATTCCGAGACCATCCGTCTGGAGCAGAACTACCGCTCCACCGCCGGCATCCTGAAAGCGGCCAACGCCTTGATTGCCAACAACACCGGACGTCTGGGCAAAGAGCTGTGGACCGACGGTGGCGACGGTGAAGCGATCAATCTGTACGCCGCGTTCAACGAACACGATGAAGCACGCTACGTTGTCGAAACCATCGAAAGCGCACTGAAAACCGGCCTGGCTCGCAGCGATATCGCGATTCTCTACCGCTCCAACGCCCAGTCCCGCGTTCTGGAAGAAGCCCTGCTGCGCGAGCGCATTCCATACCGTATCTATGGCGGTCAGCGCTTCTTCGAGCGAGCGGAAATCAAGAACGCCATGGCCTACCTGCGTTTGCTGGAAGGTCGCGGCAACGATGCAGCACTGGAGCGGGTGATCAACGTTCCGGCACGGGGCATCGGCGAGAAAACCGTCGAGGCGATCCGCGAACATGCACGCCACAGCGATGTGTCAATGTGGGAAGCCATGCGCCAGCTGGTGACCAACAAAGGCCTGACCGGTCGCGCAGCCAGCGCCCTCGGTGCGTTTATCGAGCTGATCGAGAACCTCGCCGCCAAATGCGCCGATATGCCGTTGCATCTGATGACCCAGACCGTCATCGAGCAATCCGGCCTGATCGCTTACCACGAAGCGGAAAAAGGCGAGAAAGGCCAGGCCCGGGTGGAAAACCTTGAAGAACTGGTCAGCGCTGCGCGCAACTTCGAGAACACCGAAGAGGACGAAGACCTGACACCGCTGGCGGCTTTCCTCGGTCACGCCTCGCTGGAAGCCGGTGACACCCAGGCCGACGAACATGAAGACAGCATTCAGCTGATGACCCTGCACAGCGCCAAGGGCCTGGAATTCCCTTACGTGTTCCTGGTGGGCATGGAAGAAGGTCTGTTCCCGCACAAGATGAGTCTGGAAGAACCGGGGCGTCTTGAGGAAGAGCGACGCCTGGCCTATGTCGGTATCACCCGGGCCATGCAGAATCTGGTGATGACCTATGCCGAAACCCGGCGCCTGTATGGCAGCGAAACCTACAACAAGGTATCGCGATTCGTACGGGAAGTGCCGAAAGGTCTGGTCCAGGAGGTGCGGCTGTCGAACAGCGTCAGCCGTCCGTTCGGCGGCAATCAGTCGATGAGCGGCAGCAACCTGTTCAGCGGCAGCGAGATTCCGGAGACCGGCCTGAGCCTCGGCCAGGCCGTCCGGCACTCGATCTTTGGCGATGGCGTAATCCTCAACTTCGAGGGGACCGGCGCTCAGGCCAGGGTTCAGGTGAACTTCAGTGAAGGCAGCAAGTGGCTGATGCTGGGGTATGCGAAGCTGGAAGCGATCTGAAACCCGGTTTTGCTGTGTTGCGGGAGCGAACCTGCTCGCGAATCGAAGCGCCGCGGTTTACCTGATAAACCACGGTGCAGCCATCGCGAGCAGCATTCATGTCACCATTCATCCAACGGGGCGTTATCCATGGGCTCAGGCTTCTTTTCCTCCTGGACATTCTGGGCCCTGCTTTCGGCCACCTTCGCCGCGCTGACGGCGATCTTCGCCAAGGTGGGCATCGAAAACGTCAATTCCGACTTTGCCACCCTTCTGCGAACAATCGTGGTACTGGTCAGCCTGGCCTTGATTTTATACGCCACGGGCCAATATCAGTCGCTGGGAGAGATCTCTGCCAAAAGCTATTTGTTCCTGCTGTTGTCGGGGCTGGGTACCGGGGCTTCGTGGCTGTGCTATTTCCGCGCCTTGAAAGTCGGGCCGGCCTCGCTGGTCGCTCCAGTGGACAAGCTCAGCGTGGTACTGGTGGCGGTACTCGGCGTGATCCTGCTGGGCGAGAAACTCGACCTGCGCCAATGGGGCGGCATCGGCTTGATCACGGCAGGCGTGGTGATGCTGGCGCTTAAACGTTGATCAACTTCTCACTGAACCTACATCTTTTTCCTACAGACAAAAGTACATGGTCTTATTGCCTCGACCGAGCTGAACGTAACCTGTCAGGCAAAAGCCCGAAACACTCTCTCGCTAGCCAGTGACACTTCAGCTGTGCAACATGGCGCGCGTGTCTCCACAAACGGGAATTCCCTTTATGAAACGTTTTCTTAGCATCGCCATGGCGTTGTGCATCGGCCTGACGATGAGCCTCGACGCCAACGCCAAGCGCTTCGGTGGTGGCAAAAGCGCCGGCGCTGCGCCGACGCACCAGACCAGCCAGATGGCTCCGTCTTCCCCAGCCATGGGCGGCGCCGCGGCGACCGCCGGTGCTGCCGGTGCCGCGGGCGCTGCTGCCAAGGCCGGCGGCGCTTCGAAATGGCTCGGCCCTCTGGCCGGCATCGCCGCCGGTGGCCTGCTGGCGTCCATGTTCATGGGCGGCGGCTTCCAGGGCATGCAGTTCTTCGACATCCTGATCATGGCCGTGATCGCGTTCGTGATCTTCCGCTTCATCGCCGCTCGTCGCCGCAAGCAGCAGGAGCAGTTCGCTCCGGCCGGCGCACCGATGCAGCGTGAAGTGTTCGAACAGAAGCCAGCAGCCATGGGCTCGATCTTCGGTGGTTCGGCCGCTCCGGCTGCCGCCCGTCCGGTGATCAACGCACCGACCTGGTTCAACGAGCAGCGCTTCCTCGAGGCCGCCCGCAGCCACTTCCAGGCGCTGCAGCAGCACTGGGATGCCAACGAAATGGACAAGATCGCCGAGTTCGTGACCCCGCAAATGCTCGAATTCCTCAAGCGTGAGCGTGCGGATCTGGGTGACGGCTTCCAGTCCACCTACATCGACAACCTTCAGGTACAGCTGGATGGCGTGGACGATCGGGCGGACAAGACCATCGCCACCCTGACCTTCAGCGGCGTGTCGAAAACCTCGCGTTTCGACCAGGGCGAAGTGTTCAGCGAAAGCTGGAACATGGAACGTCCTCAGGGCGAAAACCAGCCTTGGCTGGTCGCCGGTATCCGCCAGAACGGCTGATCCCTCCGGCGTCAAACATGCAGCAAAGGAAACCCCGGCCCAGGCCGGGGTTTTCTATTTCGCGGTTGCATCTATAGCGAGCTACTGTATAAACCGGCCCATATAAACCGCGCCATTCAAGCAAGAGGATCCCGGACGTGGAAGAAATCATCGAACAACTGCGCGAAGCCAATGAACCCGTGCCGGTTCCTCTGGAGCTGCCTGACGAAGACCAACTGGTAGAGATCGAAGAAGAACTCTTCATCAACATCCCGTTCCTCTTCAAGGAATTCCTGCTGACCGTCAGCGATGTGGTCTATGGCAGCCTGGAGCCGGTGACCGTCACCGACCCGCAGTCCCACACCTATCTGCCGGATGTGGCGGCCAACGCATGGGATGCCGGCGTACCGCGCGATCTGATCCCGATCTGCCAGGACGGCGACAACTACTACTGCGTCGAAGAAGACGGCACCGTGGTGCTGTGGTCCGGCGAAGAAGAGCTGATCACCGAAGAATCCTGGGAATCGGTCTGGCACTGGGCCCGGGACGTCTGGCTGGAAAGCTGAGCCGCCAGCCGCCCCACCGGGGTCAATGCCCCGACGATTCCTTGTGATTGTCGAGGGTTTCCAGCAAGGCCACTTGCATCCGCGTATGCACCCGGATGAACCAGCGCCAGAGCAGCGCCGCCACGGCGGCCGCGACCACGGCGACCAGCACCAGCAACTTGTTGGTCGGCAAGATACTGGCCGACAAGGCTGCCAGCAGCAGGAAAATCACCAGCAGCGAGAGAATCGGGATCACTTCGGCGATCACCCGGCGCACTCGCTGTGTATGTCGCCCCGCCATCTCCGGCTTCACGCCCATCTCCGCCAGCAGCATCGAGAGGGCCTTGAGCTTGCGGTAAGCAGCAATCAGGAACGGCAGCGACAACAGCAGCGCCCCGCCCCAGATCAATGCCTTTTGCCAGCTTGGATCGCTGATCCAGTCCTGCAGCCAGGTCGAGAGGCGTCCGGCAAAGAACGCTCCGGCAAAAAAAATCGCGATCACAAGCGCCAGATTGACCCCGACCTGCAGCAGAATCCGCCGGATCATCGACGCCAGCATCGCGCCTTCGCCCTGCGGCTGGATGCTGCGCAACCATTCGCCGTACATCCCGAACACCCGGCCCAGACGTTTTGGCATGGCGGCCGACAGCTTGATCGACAACGGATCGGCTGCGCGGATCAGGTAGGGCGTCAGCAACGTTGTGATGACCGAGACCGCCACGGCGACCGGGTATAGAAAATGGCTGGTGACCTGCAACGTCATGCCCAGTGCAGCGATGATGAAGGAGAATTCGCCAATCTGCGAAAGCCCCATCCCGACTCGCAGTGAGGTCCGTCCGTCATTGCCGGCGATAAACGCCCCGAGTCCGCAGGACAGCATCTTGCCCAGCACCACGGCGACGGTGATCACCGCAATCGGCCACGCGTATTGCAAAAGGATCATCGGATCCAGCATCAAGCCGATGGCAACGAAAAAGATGGCACTGAACAGGTCGCGAACCGGCTCGATCAGGCGCTCGATCTTCAACAATTGCCGTGACTCGGCCATGATCGCGCCGATCAGGAATGCGCCAAGTACCATGCTGTACTCAAGCTTGACCACCAGCAGGCAGAAGCCGAAACACAGTCCGAGCACAGTGATCAGCAGCATCTCGTTACTTTCGAATTTCGCTACATAAGCCAGCAAGCGCGGCACCAGCAGTATCCCGATGACCAGCGCGACGATCATGAACAACGAGAGTTTGCCGACCGTTGAAAACACTTCACCGGAACTCACCGTGCCGCTGACCGCGATGCTCGACAACAGGGCGATGATGCCAATGCCAAGAATGTCCTCGACGATCAGTACGCCGAAGATCAACTGGGCGAAGCGCTCGTTTTTCATCTTCAGGTCGTTGAGCGCCTTGACGATGATGGTGGTCGAGGAAATGGCCAGGATCGCGCCCAGGAACAGCGAATCCATAGTGTTCCAGTCGAACCAGCGGCCGATTTCGTAGCCGATCCAGATCATCAGGATGATTTCCAGGAACGCCGCAATAAACGCCGTGGCCCCCACCTTGAACAGCTTGCGCAGACTGAATTCCAGCCCCAGGCAGAACATCAGGAAAATCACGCCCAGCTCCGCGAGGGTCTTGATGGTCTCCTCGTCGTGAATCAGGCCGAACGGCGGGGTGTGCGGGCCGATGATGAAGCCCGCGACGATGTAACCGAGCACCACCGGCTGTTTGAAACGGTGGAACAGCACGGTCACCACACCTGCAACCAACATGATCACCGCCAGATCCTGAATAAAGCTGATGGCATGCATGGCGTGGGCTCCTTGAATGACGATGCCCGCGACAGACGTGAGAAATGTCTGGGCGAGCTGGGTAAAAATCCGCTTTAGGTGCGGGAATCGCCCTTGGGGTGGGCTTTGGCAGGGTAACACCGCGACTTCCGGCTGAAAGGCGGTGCAATATATGGAAACAGATCGACCCGAGCGTGACGGCGACCAGTCGCCCGGCGTCCCGATAACGGTGCTTTTGAAAAGCGACCAGGCACCCGCAGAGGTGCCTCTTCCAGCAACCTGCCTTGACCCGTGAGAACGTTATGGAACCCGGAAACGCCCAGCTGTCGATGACGGTACTGATGACCCCCGACATGGCCAACTTCTCTGGCAATGTCCACGGCGGCACCCTGCTCAAATACCTCGACGAAGTGGCCTACGCCTGCGCCAGCCGTTATGCCGGCCGCTACGTGGTGACCCTGTCGGTGGACCAGGTAATTTTCCGCGAGCCGATCCACGTCGGCGAACTAGTGACGTTCCTGGCGTCAGTCAACTACACCGGCAATACCTCGATGGAAGTCGGTATCAAAGTGGTCACCGAAAACATCCGCGAACGCTCGGTACGTCACACCAATAGCTGCTTCTTCACCATGGTCGCCGTGGACGATCAGCGCAAGCCTGCTGCCGTGCCGCCATTGCAGCCGCAGAACAGCGAAGACAAGCGCCGCTACATGCAGGCCCAGCAACGCCGGCAGATTCGCCAGGAGCTGGAAAAGCGCTATCAGGAAATCAAGGGCGACGCCTGATCAGCCCTTCGATCTTTGGCGCTCTGTAGATAGTTCGCGAGCAAGCCCGCTCCCACAGGAGAAACGCATTCCAAATGTGGGAGCGGGCTTGCTCGCGAATGAGGGCAACGCGGTCTTACAGACTGATCGGCGTGGCCTCGAACTTCACTCGCGGATGCGCAATCCGGTCCTGCGCCCGCACCAGTTGCAGCTCATAACTGGCGCAGGCCTGGGTTTCCAGCAGCACTTCATGCACCGCTGCCGCCGTATATTCAAATGCCGCCAACAGAGTGTCGCCAAGCAGCACCCGGGCCAGGAACAGGCCGGACGTCAGGTCGCCCACTCCCACCGGCTGACGCGGAAACGCCAGCAGCGGCCGCCGCAGATGCCAACTGCCCTCGGCCGTCACCAGCAACATCTCGAAGCCATCCGCCGGTTTACCCGGATAATCCAGATGTTTGACCAGCACCGCTTTCGGCCCGCGAGCCAGCAGCGCCTGCGCCATCGCCAGGCAATCGAACAATGATTGCGGCTTGCGCCCGGAAAAGCTGTCCAGCTCCAACTGGTTCGGACACATGAAGTCTGCGACCGCCGCGGCTTCGTCGAGCAGGAAATCGCTGACCTCGGCCGGCACGCTGCAACCCTTCTCCGGATGCCCCATCACCGGATCACACAGGTACAAGGCTTTGGGATTGGTCGCCTTGATCCGTTCGATGCCACTGAGAATCGCCCGTCCCTGTGCCGCACTGCCCAAATAGCCGGACAGCACCGCGTCGCAATTGCCCAGCTCACCGATGGCCGCGATGCCCTCGACCAGTTCCGGAATGCGCTGTGGTGCCAGCACTTCCCCGGCCCACTGGCCGTACTGGGTATGGTTGGAAAACTGCACGGTGTTGAGCGGCCAGACATTGACCCCGACCCGCTGCATCGGAAAAACCGCAGCGCTGTTGCCGGCGTGGCCGAACACCACATGGGACTGGATGGCGAGCAGATGAGGCGTACGTTTCATTCGGGTTTTTCCGTAAAACGATTGAAATTCAAGCCGCGCAGTATGCGACGAAACGCAGCCTGTACGACAGACCGGCGACACAGTTAAGCTGACGCCAACTTTTGGAGTTTCTCGTTGATGCTGACCCTGGAAAACATTTTCGTGCTGATGCTGTTCGCCGTTGCCGGCGCGTGGCTATGGCACAACCATGGCCTGCGTGAACGGGCGCTGGAACGAGTCAAGCAGCACTGCGTGAATGTCGGCGTCGAACTGCTCGACGGCAACGTGGCGTTGAAGAAGATCGGTTTCATCAAGGATGCCAGCGGTCGGCGACGTCTGGCGCGGGTCTACAACTTCGAATTCACGGTGACCGGCGAAACCCGTCACAACGGCAGCATCACCCAATACGGCCCCCACAGCGTGCAGATCGAGCTGGCGCCCTACCCGGCACCGTTCGACGACACGCCGCCGGTGGTAGAAGTGGCCAGGCCGAGCGCGCAAGTCATCGAACTGAGCCAGTGGCGCCAGGAGCACACCAAGTGGAAGCCTTGAGCTACACCGCTTGAATCCGACAGCCGGCCAATGCCGTCTGCAATTCCTCGAGGCTCTGCGGCTGTTCGAAAATCAGCTCGATCCGTGAATCCTTGCGCCACTCGCTGGGCAGCCATTCCACTTTGGCATTATCCAGGGCATTGGCTGATTCCCAACCAGTCGGACTGTGGATAACCAGCTTCGCCCGACGCCAGTTCAGGGCTTCGAGCCACTGGGTAATGCGAATCACGTCAAATGCCTGGCTCGGGTGCCAGCGCCAGCCGATGCTCCAGCCGCCCTCCTGCGCCTGGCTCAGGCAGATCGGCAACGCCGGATCGCTCCAGACGGCCGGCATCTGCGCCAGCCCCTTGGGAACGACGAACTTATCCACACCTGCCTGCGCTTGTTCCTTCACACCCGGCAACTCACTCAATGGCAACAACGCCTGTTGCGTCCAGATAAGCCTGACGAATGGCAGCTGGCGGGCGATCCGCTCCCGTGTGGGCTTATCGAGGTTTTCCGCCTTGTTCAACACCAGCAAACCGGCATTCGGAATCGCCTCCCGTTGCGCTGGCGGTAGTACCTTGCCTGCCGCCAGCACCTGGGCATCCAGTACCAGCACACTGGGTTGAACCGCAAGAACGCCACGCCATGGCGCTTCAAGCAGTTGCTGCAACAATGTCGCCGGGTGCCCGAGTCCGGAAGGCTCGATGAACAGACGATCCGGCTGAGCCTTGCGCAGCAATCGTCCCAATCCGATCTGAAACGGTGCGCCATTCACACAACACAAACAGCCCCCGGCGACTTCGCCCAGTGCGATACCATCGGCGTCCCGGGTCAATAGCGCAGCATCGATGCCGATCTGGCCGAACTCGTTGATCAGCACGGCCCAGCGCTCACCGGCCGGTCGCTGCGCCATGAGCTGGCGGATCAGGCTGGTCTTGCCGGCGCCCAACGGGCCTGCGATGACATGGGTGGGAATGTTCTGCAACATGATCAAGGATTTCTGGAGGTCGGGAATGCGGTGGATGGGATGGTCATTGCTGCTGGCGCTGATGTCGGGCGAAGCCCTGGCACAGGCGTGTGTGGTGCACAGCCAGGCGGAACGCCTCGACGTGAAGGTCTGCCAACAGAACCGCAACATCCCGGAGAAACTGTTCAATGACGGCTTCTGCCAACCCACGTTGGCGGGGCAGACAGTCGACGTGCAATACGTCGATCAGTGCCCTGCCGGAGCGTTTGGCGTATGCAGCAACGCGCAAGTCGCCAATATGCCTTATCGCCAGGATATCCACTATTACGGCGTGACCACCGATGCGGCGTATTTGAAGCCGTACTGCGAAAGCCAGAGCCAGGGTAACTGGCTCAAGCCTTGAGCCTTGAGCCTTCAGCCCAACCAGTCGAGGGTCAGCATCAGACGCCGTTCGCCCGGCGCCGGTTTCGGAGAGCGATGGATCAGGCCGAAACCCTCGTTGCCATGCCACTTCTCTCCCTTGAGCAGCGCTACTTCGCCGCTCGCCAGCTGCTGAATCCGCGATTTTTCCTGCGGTTCGGCGAGCGGTTTTCCCAGTTGCCGGCGATCCATTTCCCCTTCCTTCAACCACTCGCTGCCTATGCCGGCGTAGGTGGTAATCAGCCTGACAGGCACATGATCAACGTGAAAACGCGGGCACATGGCCTTGTCCAGCACACGCAACCGCAAGCCGATCCGTCGGGCGCCGAGCAGGCAGGCGAAGGCGCCGGTCAACCATTTCAGGTCAGCGATAAACCCTTCATGACCTTCCAGATCACGGTATTCGCTGGCCAGCCCGCTCAGGTCCGGTTCGCTGTCTTCATCGGGCAATTCAAGGCTCAGCGCTTCGGCATAAGGTTCATCCAGTGAGAGCAATAAGCTCGCAAAATCAGCGACGTGCAGCGGAAGCTGGCGCTGCCAGACGGCGAGGTTGATTTCATCCTCAAGAATGCTCGCGAGTGTTTGCGGGGTCGGACCGAGGACTTGATGGCGCGTTCCGTTTTGCGGCGGTTTGAGCGCAAGCATCACGCGACCTCGTCATGCCAGGAGCCGAACGGATCGGCCAGCAATCGCCAGCCTTCTATACCGAGCGCCATCTCCGTATCGGTCAGCAGGCAGCCATCCAGGGCTGATTTGAGTTGTCCGAAATCGATATTCTGACCGATAAACACCAGTTCCTGACGGCAGTCTCCTACGCTGGCGGTCCAGTTTTCCATGATCGCAGCGGTGCTTTCCTGATCCTGTGGCCACTGATTCTTCGGCACAAAGCGCCACCAGCGACCGGCGAAACCGTGGCGCATCAAACCGCCGGCCTGGGACCAGCTGCCGGCATCCGTGGGTTTGCTTGCCAACCAGAAAAACCCTTTGGAGCGCAGCAGTTTGCCGTTCACCCAAGGGCTGGCGATGAATTCAAAAAAACGCTGTGGGTGGAAGGGACGGCGCGCGCGATAGGCCGTGGAGGCGATGCCGTATTCTTCGGTTTCCGGCACATGGGCGCCACGCAGTTCCTGGAGCCAACCCGGGGCCGTCGCTGCCTTGTCGAAGTCGAAGCGACGGGTATTGAGGATCTTTTTCAGCGGTACTTCCCCCATCACCATCGGGATGATTTCGGCGTTGGCGTTCAGCCGCTTGAGGATCGCCATGAGCTCTTCCCGCTCGCTGCGGCTGATCAGATCGATTTTGCTGATCAGCAGAACGTCGGCGAACTCGATCTGTTCGATCAACAGATCGGTGATCGAACGCTCATCCTCTTCTGCGAGCAGTTCACCACGGGAGGCCAGACTCTCGGCCGCCTGGAAATCAGGCAGGAAATTCAGACCGTCGACTACAGTGACCATAGTGTCGAGGCGAGCGATGTCGGCCAGGCTTTGGCCCTGCTCGTCGCGAAAGGTGAAGGTTTCGGCAATCGGCAGCGGTTCGGAGATTCCGGTGGATTCTATGAGCAGATAATCGAATCGGTTTTCCCGGGCCAACTTGGCAACTTCCTCCAGAAGGTCTTCGCGTAACGTACAGCAGATGCAACCGTTGCTCATTTCCACGAGCTTTTCTTCTGCGCGGTTCAGGTCGACATTTCGCTGAACTTCGCCGCCATCAATGTTGATTTCACTCATATCGTTGACGATGACAGCTACACGTAGATCGTCCCTGTTACGTAGTACGTAATTCAAAAGTGTACTTTTTCCGGCGCCGAGGAAACCGGATAAAACGGTTACGGGAAGTCGAGAAGACATGGGATAAACCTCTTCAAGCGGTAGCTAAACGCAGAAAATACTCTCGGTGGCAGGCGCTCTCGGGCGTCGATGAAGCAGCAGACGCATGAAAACACAGAGCCACGGAAAGGTTCTTCCTCATATGTTATAGTATAACAATATTGAAGATCCATATTCTTCTTGCCGGAAATGACAAAGGGCCGGAAGCTGAAAACACTTCGCCGTCGAGTCGTCTCATGAAAAATGCGCTGAAATGCTCACTCCTTGCTTTGGTGTTGATGACCTCTGATTCATGGGCACAAGTCCCAGGACTCGCCACCTGCACACGGAGCGCGAACCTGTTGTCGTGTGTCGATGCCGATGGCAGCGCCTACAGTGTCAACACGGCCGGCAAGACGATTTATCTGCGCGGTTTCGACAAGATTGGCCGGCGCTATTGGGCTCAAACCAACAGCGTTTACGGACAATTGACGTTCTTCACCGGGATCGCCTCAGACGGCGAAACCTGGGTCGGCTACAACCGCCGGGTGGGCTGGACGACAATTAATCGTTTTTCCAGCTCCGGCGGAAGCAGCGCAAGGTTCACCTGCAGTCGAATCACTGGCTGCTAGACGCGAATCTGTTGCTGTGTTTGCTGCCAAGCGATATAGCTGTCAGCCGGTGGATTTTTCTGGAAATAGCGCTGTAATCCATCAAACAGTCCATCGGCAACTGCTTGTTGATGGCGCGCGGTAACCAGGCGCTGACTGTCCCGCGCGTTAGAAATGAACCCGGTCTCCACGAGAATGGATGGCACATCGGGTGACTTCAGTACCGCAAACCCCGCCTGTTCCACGCGCTTTTGATGCAGCGTGGTGATACCAGCCAGACTTCCCAGGACTGTGCTGCCCAATTGCAAACTGGCAGCAATGGTGGCATTCATCGACATATCGAGGATCACACCAGCAAGCATCGGATCCTTGTCCTTGAGGGTCAGCAGGCTCGTCGCTCCAAGCAGATCGGCACCATTCTCACGCTGTGCCATAAAGCGCGCGGTGGCGGATGTTGCACCTCCTTCAGACAGGCAATACACCGAAGCACCGGAAGCCGTCAGACGCGGCGCAGCATCCGCGTGTATCGAGATGAACATGTCGGCCTTGTGCTGACGGGCGATATCGACACGCTTGCGCAAGGGTACGAAGAAGTCGTCATTGCGCACGAGCTTCACATCGAATCCCTTTTCCCGTTTCAGACGACGTGCGAGAAGTTGTGAAATCGAGAGCACAACGTCTTTTTCACGCTCACCTTTCGCGCCTACTGCACCAGGATCTTTACCGCCATGGCCAGGGTCAACCACGACAATGATGTCTCGTTTTGGGTGACTTGTTTTCACCGGTGTTTCACGTGGAACGCTTAGCTTTGTCACTTTTGTATCGTTCAAAAGATCCAGAACCAGGCGATGTCCCTGCCCATCTTGAGGTGCCAGCAGGAAAGCATTGAGCTGAACAGGGTGATTCAAATCCAGAACGATGCGCGTGTCATCCTTGCCAAAATGCCCGGAACGGATACTGCGAATAACCGTTTCGCTGAGCGCCAGCTGGCTGAAATCTCCATTCAAACTGGAACCACTCAGATCAATGATCAAACGATCAGGCGCACTCAATGTGAACGTCTTGTAAGTCACCGGCCCACTCAAATCAAACACCAGACGGAGCTTGTCATCCGAACGCCAAAGGCGAGCGTTACGAATCTGCGTGGCATTGGCGCTGAAAGGGAAAACCAGTGCGGCGCTGGCCAACATCAGGTTAAGCAAATGACGTCTGTGCATAAGAAAGCCCATTCATGAAAAAGGCATCGTGGTTTGAATTGTTATAATGTAACATAAGTCACAATCAACACGATGGTACTGAACATGAATGCGCTGACGCTGCCGGATATCGCCTCGCAAGCCGCCCGCCAAGCCTTGCCGCTTGATTGGGTGGGAATGCGCGGCATCGCTCTACCTGTATCTCTCGAAGGCCAACGCTTGGCTGCCAAAGCCGATGTGGGTGTCAGCCTGGATGACGGCGAAGCCCGTGGCATTCACATGTCAAGGCTGTATCTGGCGCTGGAAATGCTGGAACAGAAAAATCTTACGCCGGCACTTCTGCACCAGGTTCTGCAGCGTTTTCTCGACACTCATGAAGACTTGGCTAACAACGCTTATCTGAATATCCATACCGATCTGCTGCTCAAAAGACCCGCGCTGGTCAGCCCGTTGGCAGGTTGGAAAGCCTATCCGGTGACCATTGCAGCCACTCTGAAAAACACAGTGTTCCACGTGGAACTGAAAATTGAGGTGGCCTACTCATCGACTTGCCCCTGCTCTGCTGCTCTGGCGAGGCAATTGATCCAGCAGCAATTCGTCGACGACTTTGCCAACAAGCCATTGCAACATGCTGAAGTTCTCGCTTGGCTGGGCTCGACTCATGGGATCATCGCTACACCCCACAGCCAGCGCAGTACTGCACAACTGCATCTGCACCTTGAAGAGTTCGTCGACGGACTACCGCTGACCTCAGCCATCAATGACACCGAAGCCGCTCTCGGCACCGCCGTGCAAACCGCGGTAAAACGCGCTGACGAACAAGCCTTTTCCCTCGCCAATGGCCAGAACCTGATGTTCTGCGAAGACGCCGCTCGTCGCTTGAATCTGGCACTGCGCCGCTCACCCGGCATCCGCGAATTCCATCTACGGGTGATCCATGCCGAAAGCCTCCACGCCCACGATGCAGTCGCTGAAAGTCACTGGAGCCGGGAGACAGTATGATCCGTCTGCAGTCATTGCGTTGGGGCGCCCCCGGCCAACCGCTCACGCCACCGCTGACCCTTCAACTGGAACGCGGCAGTCTCACCGCGATCATCGGTGTGAACGGAAGCGGGAAAAGCAGCCTGCTCAAAGTCATCAGTGGATTGCAGCGACCGCTCGCCGGCACCGTAGCGCTGGGCGTCCCCCGCCAAAGTGGTTTGTCATTCCTCCCCCAACAGCAGCACCTGGATCGCCAATTCCCGATCAGTCTTCAAGAGCTGGTCGCCGCCGGTTTCTGGGGGCGCCGACTGTCGTCGCGACTGCGCACACAACGACTGGCCCAGGCACTGAAAGACTGGCACTTGAGCGGTCTGGAACAGCGTCCGCTGATGGCGCTCTCCGGCGGTGAACTGCAACGCGCCCTGCTCGCTCGATTGAGTCTGGCCGACACACCCTTGCTGCTGCTCGACGAACCCCATGCGGCTCTCGATGAACTGGGCCAGGCGCTCCTGTGGCAACACCTCCATACCTGGCATGCGCAGGGCCGGACGCTGGTCATGGTTTGCCACGACCTCGCCGCCGTCCGCCAACACATTCCACAAACGCTGCTGATCAAAGACAGCGGCTGCGTGTTCGGCCCCAGTGTCGAACTGATCCAGCAAGCACCTGACGTGCAGGTGGCCTGATGCTCAGTGCCGCGCATTTCTGGCAACCGTTTCTTGAATTCGTGTTCATGCGCCGCGCCCTGCTCGGCGGTCTGCTGCTGGCGTGCAGCACCGCACCATTGGGCGTATTCCTGATCCTGCGGCGCATGAGCCTGATCGGCGACGCCGTCGCCCACGGCATTCTTCCCGGTGCCGCGCTGGGCTTCTGGTTTGCCGGCCTTAGTCTCCCCGCGCTGACCCTTGGCGGCCTTGGTGCCGGCCTGAGCATGGCGGGTCTCGCCGCATGGATAACCCGTCGTACCGGCCTGCGCGAAGACGCCAGCCTCGCGGCGATCTATCCGATCTCCCTGGCCAGCGGCGTGCTGATTCTGGGCATCGCCGGCAAACGTCTCGACCTGTTGCACTTATTGTTCGGCTCGGCATTGGCCGTCGACGGTCCCACTCTGAACGGAATGCTCGGCGTGTCGCTGCTAAGTCTGATGGCCATGACGCTGATCTACCGCCCGCTTCTACTCGACACCCTCGATCCCCTCTTCCTGCGCACCGTCAGCCGACTCGGCCCGATCGCCCACGGCGTGTTCCTGACGCTGGTGGTGCTCAACCTGGTTATCGGGTTCCAGGCCATCGGTGCGTTGATGGTGGTCGGACTGATGATGCTGCCCGCCGCCGCTTCACGTTTCTGGAGCCGGCGCCTGCCGATCCTGATCGCCATTGCCGCCGTGATTGGAAGCCTGTCGGTATGGCTCGGGCTGCTGCTGTCGTTCTACTACTCGTTGCCCAGCGGCCCGGCCATCGTGCTGGTCGCAGGCATCGGTTACCTGCTGTCTGTCGTGCTCGGGCCGGTTCATGGCCTGCTGCGTCGCCCGCCCTTGTTCACATTCCAATGAGGTGTTTCCCGATGCGCGCTCTACTTGTGCTGTTCAGCCTGATGCTGTCGATGTCATTGTCGGCGGCGGAAAAACTGCCAGTGGTCACCAGTTTCAGCATCCTTGCCGACATGGTGCATCAGGTCGGCGGCGAGCATATCCAGATTACCAACATGGTCGGTCCCGACGCCGATGCCCATACCTACGAACCGACACCGGAAGATGCGAAGGCACTGCTGAAAGCAAAATTGATCGTCAAAAACGGCCTGGGCTTCGAACCATGGCTGGATCGACTGGTGACCAGCACCGACACCAAAGCCACGGTCATCAGCGCCAGCCACGGCGTGATCCCCCGCGCTCTGGAAGAAGACGGCGAAACCGTTCCCGATCCGCACGCCTGGCACAACCTGGCCAACACCGAACTGTACGTCGCCAACATCACCAAGGCATTGATTGCCGCAGACCCGGCGAACAAGGCCGACTACGAACGCAACAGCAAGACCTACCTGAAACAAATTTACGCCTTGCTCGCCGAAGCCAAGGCCAAACTGGGTTCACTGCCGCCCGGCAATCGCAAGATCGTCACCAGCCACGACGCGTTCGGTTATCTCGGCCAGGCCTACGGGATCGACTTCATGGCGCCGCAAGGGTTGTCCACCGAGCGCGAACCTTCCGCCGCCGAAGTCGCCGCGCTGATCACCCAGATCCGCCAGGCCAAGGTCAAAGCCGTGTTCATGGAAAACATCAAGGACGCACGCCTGCTCAAACAGATCGCCGACGAAAGCGGCGCGCACATCGGCGGCACGCTGTACTCCGACGCCCTCGCCGCTTCGGGTCCGGCCAGCACGTTTACCGGCCTGTTCGAATCCAACCTCAACACTCTTTACGACGCCCTGAGCCAACCATGATCCGAAAAAATCCTTCCGGCGATCTACCGCAAATTGCCGAGTCTGCCTACGTCGATAAAACCGCAATCATCTGCGGCAAAGTGGTGATCGGCGACAACGTGTTCGTCGGTCCCTACGCGGTCATTCGCGCCGATGAAGTGGACGCCTCGGGCGCAATGGAGCCGATCACCATCGGCGCCAACTCGAACATCCAGGATGGCGTGGTGATTCACTCGAAGTCTGGCGCAGCGGTGACCATCGGCGAGTTCAGCTCCATCGCCCACCGCTCGATCGTGCATGGCCCGTGCAAAGTCGGCGACCGGGTGTTCATCGGTTTCAACAGCGTGTTGTTCAATTGCGTGGTCGGAAACGGTTGTGTGGTGCGGCACAACTCGGTGGTCGATGGCCGGGATTTGCCGGATGCGTTCTACGTCCCCTCCACCACCCGTATCGGGCCGAACACCGATCTGTCGCAGTACCCGCCGGTGAGCGTCAGCGCTTCAGAGTTTTCCGAAGATGTGGCGCGCACCAATGTCGATCTGGTGCGCGGCTACAAGGCCCTGCAGAACGAGTTCTGAACCATGAACAGTGTGCTGATTCGCAATGCGCGACTGGTGAATGAAGGACGTGAGTTCGACGCCGATCTGCTGGTCAGCCACGGTCGCATCATAAAGATCGCCCGCAGCATCGAAGGCGAAAACGCCGTGCTGGAAATCGACGCCGGCGGTCAATGGCTGCTACCAGGAATGATCGATGATCAAGTGCATTTCCGTGAACCGGGTTCGCCGACCAAGGGCAGCATCTACACCGAATCCCGCGCAGCGGTGGCCGGGGGCATCACCAGCTTCATGGACATGCCCAACACCAACCCGGCCACCCTCACCCTCGAAGCATTGGCTGACAAAAAGCGCCGGGCGGCGATCAATTCGGTGGGCAACTACGGCTTTCACTTCGGTGTCAGCCACGACAACCTGGACACTGTCGCGGCGCTCAATCCGAGTGAGGTGGCCGGGGTCAAAGTGTTCATGGGCGCGTCGACCGGCAATATGCTGGTCGATGATCCCCGGACGCTGGAACGATTATTCGCCGAGGTGCCGACGATTCTGCTGGCCCATTGCGAACACACGCCGAGTATCGAGGCCAACACCGCAAAGCTGTATGAGCGTTTCGGCGAGCATCTCCCGTCGGACGCCCATGCGTTGATCCGCAATGCCGAGGCCTGTTATCGCTCCTCTTCGCTGGCGGTTGATCTCGCCAAACGCCATGGCACGCGCTTGCATGTGCTGCACCTGACCACCGCGCGAGAACTGGAACTGTTCGAGGACAAACCGCTGGCGCACAAACGCATCACGGCGGAAGTCTGCCTGCATCATTTGCTGTTCGATGATCGCGACTATCCGGACTTCGGCAACCAGATCAAATGCAACCCGGCGATCAAGACCCGGACTGACCGCGATGCCCTGCGTCTTGCCTTGCTGAGCAATCGTCTGGATGTGATCGGCAGTGACCACGCCCCGCATACCTGGGCGGAGAAACAGCTGTCATACGCCCAGGCACCGTCCGGCCTGCCACTGGTGCAGCATGCGTTGCCGGCGCTGCTGGAGCTGGTAGCGGACGGCGTGTTGCCGATCACCACCCTGGTGGCGAAGACCAGCCACCGGGTGGCGGATCTGTTTGCCATTCCGGATCGCGGTTATCTGAGGGAGGGATATTGGGCGGATCTGGTACTGATTCAGCCAGAGCCCGAGGGTGTCGCGGTATCGCGGCAACCGGTTCTGTCACAGTGCGGGTGGACGCCGTTTGCCCGTCGCAGCTTTCGCCATCGGGTGAGTACGACGCTGGTATCGGGACAGATCGCGTGGCACTCCAATCGACTGCACGAAGCGTGTCAGGGGTTGCCACTGCGATTCATGCGCTAAAAAAACCGCCCCCACAATGTTGTGGAGGCGGTTCGTTTTTCAGGCTCTTGGTTTGACCGTGCCGCAATCCTGTCCCAACCACACGGCGCGGGTCTCCAGACTACCCTTCTGGTTGATCCCGATGGCATTGAACGTGCCGTTGGCGACAGTCGTGAACTCGCGATCACTGACGAACGTGGCCACACCTGTGCCCTGAGCCCGAGGACAGCTGAAGCGGAATTTCCACTGATTGCCGTTGCGCTCGGTGATTTGCTGTTTGCAGCCCGACTGCGGATCCGCCAGCGGAATATCGTTGGTCGCCACTTGCTGTGGCGTCAGGCAGGCACGAATGCCCTTGCCGCCGATATTGATCCCCTGCTTCTCCAGCTGCGCCCGTTGTTGCGGAGTGATCTGGCCCTGAATCTGGCCAAGGATCGATTGCACGTCCATGACCTGATCATCGACTTTCACGTTGCTCGACGTCATTTCCCACAACCCCGGCTGCAGCATTTGCGCCTGAGCCACCAACGGCAATGCCAACCCCAGACCCAGCGCCAAACCCAGCAGACGAACGTTCATTACAAAACTCCTGATCAGTAGTGGCCGTTAGACGCCAGCCGCTTGTTTCGGTTCATGGGCGGCTTTCACGGCTGAAAATAAAATAGCGACAAGCGCAAAGGAACATGGTCTGTTAAGCATTGAATCTTCAGGAGCAAGGTTGCCCCATGGATTATTTCGGACCGCACATCTTCGGTTATCTGATCGCACTGATACACAGTCTGGGCACCATTGCCGCCATTCATGCCGTGTTGACCGTCCGTACCGCACAAGGCTCGATCGCCTGGGCGCTGTCTCTGGTCTTCATTCCCTATCTCACGCTCATTCCCTATCTGGTGTTCGGTCGCAGCACCTTCGACGGTTATATCAAGGCCCGACGCCAGGCCAACGAACAGATGCGCCAGGCCGTATCCGAACTGAACTGGCGCCCTTGGGTAGAAGAGGCCCTGACGGCTCGCGCTTCAAACGCCTACGACTCGTTGCGGGCAATGCCGAAGCTGGGACGCATGCCGTGCCTGGCCAATAACGAAGTGCAATTGCTGATCAACGGCAGCACCACATTCGAGGCAATTTTCCACGCAATCGGCCAGGCACGGGAAGCGGTGCTGATTCAGTTTTTCATCATTCACGACGACCGCCTCGGTCAGCGCCTGCTCCAACTGTTGTTGAAGAAGGCCGCCGAAGGCGTCGCCATTCACCTGCTCTACGACCGCATCGGCAGCCACGCCCTGCCCCACAGCTACGTGCAGCAATTGCGTGACGGCGGTGTCGAGGTCAAGGCCTTCGCCACCCGCAGCGGCTGGCTCAATCGCTTTCAGGTGAACTTCCGCAACCACCGCAAAATCGTAGTGGTCGACGGAATGATCGGGTTTGTCGGTGGACACAACGTCGGCGACGAATACATGGGCGAAAAACCACCCCTGGCGCCATGGCGCGATACGCATGTGCAGGTGCGGGGGCCAGTGGTCGCCTGCATGCAGGAGTCATTTGCCGAAGACTGGTTCTGGGCCGCGCGCACACTGCCGCCGTTGATCCTGCCCGAGGTTTACCCGGATGACGGCGTACTCTGCCAGTTGCTGGCCAGCGGCCCGGCGGATGCCTGTGAAACCTGCTCGCTGTTCTTCGTCGAAGCCATCCATGCCGCCACTGAACGCGTGTGGATCACCAGCCCCTACTTCATTCCTGACGAAGCGGTATTCGCTGCATTGCGTCTTGCGGTTCTGCGCGGTGTCGATGTGCGACTGTTACTGCCCTCGCGTCCCGATCACCGGATCGTCTACGCCGCGTCGAGCCTCTATGCGTTCGAAGCGGTGCGCGCCGGGGTGCGGGTGTTCCGCTACCAACCGGGTTTCCTGCATCAGAAAGTGGTACTGGTCGATAACGAGATCAGCGCCATCGGCAGCGCCAACCTGGATAACCGTTCGTTCCGGTTGAATTTCGAAGTGATGCTGCTGACAGTCGACAGCGAATTCGCCGGCCACGTGGAACAGATGCTCAACGATGACTTCGCCCTGTCTTACGAAGTCGCCAAGGAAGAAAGCCGGGAGATCCATCGCCTGCAACAACTCGGCATGCGGATCGCCCGGCTGATTTCACCGATTCTCTAGTTCAAGGGTTGTAGATGTCGTCGCGTGTCCAAGGCAGCTCATGACTGCCATCGGGATGCGCCTTCACGGCGAGTATCTGGTGCAGATTGATCCAGCCCCTGGCAAACGCATAGGCACAACCGGCCAGGTAAAGTCGCCAGATGCGCAGGGCCTGTTCCGGTACCAGTTTCGCGGCGGCTTCCAGATTGTCTTCCAGACGTTCGCTCCAGTGATCGAGGGTTCGCGCGTAATGCAGGCGCAGGCTCTCGACATCGACAATCTCCAGACCTGCTTCACTGATGTTGGCCGTGATCATCGCCAGATGTGGCAACTCCCCGTTGGGGAACACATATTTTTCGATGAAGTCCCCGGCGCCGCGTCCCACCGGGCGGCCATCGGTATGCTTGGCGGTGATGCCATGGTTCATCACCAGACCGCCCTCTTTCACCGCACCGAACAGGATGCGGGTGTACTCGGGCAAATTGGCGTGACCGACATGCTCGAACATGCCCACGCTCACGACCTTGTCGAACCGCCCGTCCTGAGGCAGGTCCCGGTAGTCGAGCAACTGCAATTCGACCTGATCTTCCAGGCCGTCGGCTTTCACCCGTTCACGGGCCAGCGCCAACTGCTCCTTGCTCAGGGTGATGCCAAAAACCCTGGCACCGAATTCCCGGGCAGCGAAACGCGCCAGCCCACCCCAGCCGCAGCCGACATCCAGCAGATACTCACCCGGCTGCAGCCGCAGTTTGCGGCACAAATGGCGAAACTTGGCTTCCTGCGCCTGCTCGATGGATTCGCTGCCGGTCTCGAAATAGGCGCAGGAGTACACCATGTTGCTGTCCAGCCACAGCTGGTAGAACTCGTTGGAAAGGTCGTAGTGGTAGGAAATCGACTGGGCGTCGGTTTCCTTGTCGTGCAAGGTGCGCACGGGATGACTGCCTTCATCTTCATCGAGCAGCGCGGTGCTCAGCTCGTCGCAGACGCGGATGACCTCGCTGATCGAGCCTTCAAGCTCGACCTTACCCTCGACGAATGCGCCCCCCAGCGCATCCAGACTGGGATGGGTGAGCTGGGCCACCATTTGCGGATCCTTGACCACGATGGTCACGCTGGGCTCGGGCCCAAGATCGAATTCATGGCCGTCCCAGAGTCGCAGGCGAAGCGGAAGCCGCAGATTCTGTAAGGCCGGTGGAAGTTGCGCGAGCATGGAATATCCCCCTGGTTTCAGACGTCTGATCTGAGGGTAGACCATCCTTGAAAATTAGCAGGCTATCGATTCAATAGTCGCCACCTATCACACAGCAGCACCGATCTCCCTCCTGCGGTGCGCCTGTACAGAAGACTGCGGGATCGGCGCACCGTTCGAAAAATGATCAGTTCTGCCCGTCAAGCTTCAACAACGGCTCCTGGAATCGCAACAAGCGCCCGGCGTTGCCCAATACCAACAAGGTACTCAGGTTGTGCAACAACGCGGCAATCATCGCCCCGGCCGCCCCCAGCCAACCGAACGCAGCGAATACGACGATGGCCAACGTCCAGCCCAGACCGATGATCACGTTCACCTGCAACGTGCGCCGGCATTGGCGACTCAGGCGCACACACGTGCCGAGCCGGCGCAGATCGCTGCCGATCAGCACGATGTCGGCGGACGCCAACGCGATATCCGCCCCACCCGCGCCCATCGCAACGCCTACCACACCGGCCTTGAGTGCCAGCGAATCATTGATGCCGTCACCGACCACCATCGGCCGGAAACCATTGTCGATTTCCTTCAATACCCGATTGAGTTTGTCTTCGGGCAACGCCTGAGCTTCGACTTCCTGCAAGCCGACATCCCGGGCCAGGGTGTGCGCCACGCTCTGGCGATCGCCGGTCAGCAGCAGTTGCCGACCGAGGCCCAACTCGCGCAGTTCGCTCAAAGCGAATTTCGCTTCCGGTTTGACGCTGTCAGCGAGCAACAGCCAGGCGAGGAACTTGCCGTTCAATGCCAGGCCGGCAATCGGGCCGTCATGCTCGGGAATCGATGTGGTCGCAATGCCCAGTTGCGCGAACAGCTCCGGGCGACCCAGCGCGGCTTCACCTTGCTCCGTTCTGGCGACCACACCCAGCCCTTGGCGTTCGTGAATGTCGGTCAGCACCAGCATCTGGTCTGCGTGGATCAGTCCGGCCAGCGCCCGACTGACCGGGTGACTGCTGGCAGCGCCAAGACTGGCGGCCAGTGTCCTCACCGAATCGTGATCCGCCTGCGTGCTGCTGATCGACTGCAAGCGCAACGTGCCGTAAGTCAGCGTGCCGGTTTTGTCCACCACCAGTGAAGTAAGGTCGGCCAGTTCTTCAAGAAAAGCCGAACTGCGGATCAGAATCCCGTGCCGCGCCGCCACCGCCACCCCGGCAATCGCCGTGGCCGGTGCCGACAACACCAATGCGCAAGGACAGGCTGCGACCAGCACAGCCAGCATCGCCTGCGCATCTTGGGTGACAAACCACGTCACTGCCGCCAGCAGCAACACCAGCACCATGTAGCTGCCGGCATAACGCTCCAGCAGACGGGTGATCGGCGGCTTGGAGCGCTCGGCGTTCTGCATCAGGGCGATGACCTTGCCCAGGGTAGATTCACCGCCGGTGCGGGTCACTTCTATCCGCAACAGACCATCGAGGTTGATCGCCCCGCCGAACACGGGCATTCCGACACCTGCCTCAACGGGCACCGACTCACCCGTGATCGACGCGGTGTCGAGGCTGGCCTGGCCAGACAACACGCGACCGTCCGCCGGCAACCGATCACCGGCCCGGACTTCGACGGTGTCGCCGGCCTTGAGCGTGCCGTTATCGACTTCGATGACCGTACCATCTGCCTGAACTTTTCGTGCATGGCTGCGAGTGAGCTGGCCCAACGCATGAATCGCTTCTTGTGAGCCGATCACGCTACGCTCCTCCAGCACATGGCCGAAGATCATGATGATGGGCAGCAGTGCAGCGGTGAGCAGATCACCGGTGGCCCAGGCGCCGAGCATCGCCAGTGCAATCAATTGATCGGTGATGCCGTGCAGGCTCGGGTATCGCAAGCTGAACCATGCCGAGCGCATCACCGGCACTGCCACCAGCAAAGACGCGACACCCAGCAGTAACTGACTGACGCCTGTCTGTTCAGGCATCAACCAGCGCCAGATCAATCCCAGCCCGAGCAAACCGAGGGCCAGCATCGCCAGGGTCAACTGGCGCGCAGCACGACGTTGTTCGGCCGAGGACAACAGGCTCGGTGCGGCATTGGTGACAGTCATTTACTGGCTCCCTGAATGATCAGGCGGGAATCATCTTTCGGATCGACCGTGGTGACCGAACCGGCCTGGCCGAGAATTTTCGGTACCCGTTCGCGGTAAAGGCGCAGCAGCATCTGCGGGTCGGTGTTCTGTTGCCCCGCCAGGCTCAGCACGGTAGCGGTATCGGCGGAGGCTTTGGCCAGACGCTCTCCGGCCTGGGCATGGGCGACCTGCAAGGTACGGTCGGCCAGTTCGTTGGCGGTCTGAGTGATTTTCTCGGCGTCGGTACGAGCATTGGCCACAGCCTTGTCAGCCTGTTGACTGGCGGTCAGCACAGCGTTGAACGCGCCGACGGCCGGCTCGGGCAGACTCGACTGCACATCGACCCGCGCCACTTCGATACCGATGCCCTGCCCGCTCGCCTTCAATTCCGCCAAGCGCCGATTGATGCCTTGCACCAGATCGCCACGCAACCGCTCCCGTCGTTCGGCAGCTTGATTGTCGGCACCGATCAGCTCCGGTCGCGCCACCAGAATGGTGTCCAGATCCCGCGCCGCGGTCAGGGCCACCGCGCTGCGGGTCACCAGTCGATCCAGTGCTGGCAGCACATGATCGCCTTGCAGCACGAAGTCATAAGGATCGGTGACCTTGAAGAACACCCGCACATCCAGCTGAACGACACCGGCGTCACCCGTGAGCAAATAGCCGGAACCGGCCAATGCATCGCTTATTGGCGTGGCAAAGGTCGCGACGCGATCCGCTTGTATCGCAGCAGGACTGCGCAGCAGATTTTCCACGCGACGCTCGATGACCCGATCGGCCGCAGGCAGCAGAACGACCTGTTCGAACGGCTGTGGCCAGGCCAATAACAGCCCGGCATTCTGGATGCGGTCCAATGCGCCGAAATGCCTGACCACTGCGCGGTTCTGCGGGTCGATCTGCCGTACATTGGAAAACGCCCAGGCCAGCGCTGCCAGAACCGTTACCGCGTACAAAGCGAAAAAGGTCAGACGACCGGCCTGAATCCACGGACTGTCCAGTGATTGTGTTCCACGTGGAACTTCATCGCTCATGGCTGCGTTCCACGCTTGCTATCCAGAGTCGGCGGACCGTCCACCAGCACGCGAAACGGTGCGGCGTCAGTGCGCAGGATCAATTTGGTGTCCGGCGTAACGATGGTGCCGAGGGTGTCAAGCGAGCGCAGCAGGTTGTAGAGCTGCGGAGAACTCGCGTAAGCGCGGCCGTAAATCTGCGCAGCTTCGACGCGTGATTGCGCCTCGATTTCCGCCGCTTTCACTGTGGCATCGGCCTGCACGATTCGCGCATCACGCTCGGCACCCGAACGAATCTGTGCCGCTTCACGCTTGCCGATAGCCGTGCGTTCCGTGGCGATGGTTTCACGCTCGGCGCGCATCCGGTCGACTGTCGCGGTAAGGGTCACGGACGGCAAGGTCAGTCGCTCGATACCCACTTGCACCACACGCACGCCGTAAGTGGCGAGCAATTGCTGATCGATCTGTTGGCGCAACTGTGCCTCGAAATCGGCGATGCGCACCTGATTGGCATCGGTGTTCACCAGATTGGCCAGGTCAAAACTGCTGGCGGTGGTTTCCAGTGCCGAGCCGACAAAGGTGCGAATCTGCCGCGCCGCTTCATCCGGCTGGTTCTGCACCGCACGCATGAAGCGCTGGACGTTGTCCGCATCACCCTGCACCTGCCACGCGACATACGCCTGCACGATGATGCGCAAACCGTCACGGGTGCCGACATCCTGCAAACCGCTGGATGTAGTGCGCAGGCGCAGATCAACCGGGATAGCCGCCTCAAACGGAGTCGGCCAGCGCCAACTCAGACCGGGCTCCAGCAACACCCGGGAAGGGTTGCCGAAACGGGTAATCACCGTGGCTTCGCCGGAGCGCACCTGCACCAGACTGGCCGCTGCGATGGCAAACGCCACCAGCAACACAGCCCAGCCCATGCGTCGCCACGGGAAAGGCCCGGCCTCCTCCGGCGCGCCATGATGATGGTGATGATGCCCGTGATGGTGGTGGCCGCCATGAGCATGGTCATGACCGCTGTGGTCATGGTGATCGTGTGTGTGCGACTGGCTCAATGGGTGGCTCCTGGTTGAGCGGTGGTGCGCGCCGGCGACGGGTCAGCCGGCAGCATGAACGTACGCAGGTCAATGGTCGGCGCGTTGCTGCTGCCGCCCAGACGATGGTCGAGCACCAACAGTTTGGCTTTGCCCAGTCCCTGACTGAGCTGGCTGAGGTATTGCTCCAGCACGAAGGCCTGGCCGGCACTGGCATAGGCCTTTTGTTCGGCGCTGAATTTCAGATCCGCCGCACGGGCGATCGAGCGGGTTTCGTGGGCATTGGCGCTGGCCTGATCGCGCGCGAGGCTTGCCTGCAATTGCGCCTGATTGCTCGCTTCGGCCGCCGCACCACGCTCGCGAGAGATCAACGCCTGGGCGCCGATCTGCGCCGCTTGCACGCCGTGATAGGCATTGGCAGCACCCGCCGGAGGATGAATCGCCTCGACCACCGTGGCGAGAATTTCTACGCCACTGTCGAGTTTCTGCAGATCGCTCTGCACCGCGCGACCGATCTCGTCAGCCAGCCCTGTCCTGTCCTGCCCCAGCAAACCGTCGAGGGTGCGCGATGCAAAATCGTGAACCAGAATCCGGCTCGCGGTACTGCGGATCAGCGTCGGCACATCCGCGCTGTTGTAAGTCGCGGCCAACGCAGCCTGATCGCTGAGGCCTATGCGGTAAACAAACCGCACGTCCATGTTGACGATCTGGAAGCTCTGTTGCTCGTTACGACTGCTGGCGATGACCTGTGACTTGTCATTGACGTGGCTGGCGTCCCACAAGCGGTTGGCGGTGACCGGTGCCGGACCTTCCGCCGGATCCACCTGAACCGGCGCCGGGTTCTCGCCGACGCTGGTCGCCAGTTCGTGCACCACGCCGTTCTCGACACTCAGTACCCGGCCCAACGGCCATGGCAGGCCAGCATGCAAACCGGGGCCGAACACCTGCACCGGTTTGCCGAAGCGCTCGTAAATGCCACGGCTTTGCAGTGGAATTTCATGAACGCCGGTGAGCAACCAGCCGACTGCCGCCACCAGCACCAATATCGGCAGGAATGCGCGACGCATGTAGCTGAACGCCCAGATCTGCCGCAGATCAATACCGAAGCGGTTGTGCAATTCGTGCTGCAACGCGAGTAACGGTTGCGGCGGCCAGCGCAGCAGATCGGCGACGAAACTGCGGGCCAGCAGCACCGGCTCCAGCTGTTCACGGCGCGGGCTGAACAGCGACAGCACAGCGCGCAGCAGCAACTCCGCAGCGACCAGCCCCGGCAAGATGCCGATCAGCACTGCCAGGCGTACGGGCCAGACCGAATTCTCGTTGGCGAACAACAAGCACAACGCGCCCAGCACCAGGCTGATGATGGTCACACGCGTCAGTTGTGCCAGCGCACCGGCCTCGGGCCATTGCGCCGGATGTTCCTGGGCCAGTTGCCGCTCCAGCACCAGCAGGCCGAACGCCAGCAGCAGGGCAATCGCCGCGCTGACGGAGGCGGACATGCCCACGGTGGCGGAGGGCAATGCCAGGTTCCACACCTGCTCGATACCCAATAATGCCAACAGCGCGAGACCGCCCAGCCATAAGGTCGGCGCTCCGATCTGACCCAGCAGATGCAAGCTGCGACGACTGAGCCGATCCAGCAGTCGCTCGTACCAGCCGTCCGGCTCGGGGACTGCCTCATCGCCGGTAACCGCCGCCACCGGGTTGATCACCCGTGCTCGCCAATCGGTCACCCACCCCGCCGATTGCAACCCGGCGACCAACACCAGCAACGCAGCGCTCTGATTGATCAACAGCGCTGGCCACAGCGATTGCGCGGCGAACAGGCCCACAAAAAACGCCAGCACCACTCCGACCGCCGCCAACCCACCGAGCCCAATGGCCAACCGGCACAATCGACGCCCCTGCGCCGCCGCCTGCTGAAAGCGCGGCAAACCGGTGACTTGCGTGCCATCAACGTCCAGATCGACTTGCATATCCCCCCAAAACCCTTGGCTCACTGCACAACTCGTTACGATATAACGAAAGCCGTGAAATATTTGCACTCAATTTCACATTCAAGGATGCCCAACCTGTCGCGTTCCTGAAGCCTTGACCGAAATGTCCGGAAACGCACATATTACGTACGTAATTTTTAGCGATCCGCATTCTTCAGCCAGGAGTAAGCGCATGAGCAACTATGACGTAGTGATTCTGGGCGGCGGGCCCGGCGGTTATAACGCAGCGATCCGCGCCGGTCAGTTGGGCCTCAAGGCCGCGTGCGTGGAAGGCCGCGCCACGCTGGGCGGGACCTGCCTCAATGTCGGTTGCATGCCGTCCAAGGCGTTGTTGCACGCGTCCGAACTGTACGACGCTGCAACGGGTGGGGAATTTGCCAACCTTGGCATCGAGGTCAAACCGACGCTCAACCTCGCGCAGATGATGAAGCAGAAGGACGAAAGCGTCGCCGGGCTGACCAAAGGTATCGAATTTCTGTTCCGCAAGAACAAAGTCGACTGGATCAAGGGCTGGGGCCACATCGACGGCCCCGGAAAAGTCAGCGTGACCGGCAATCAGGGCAGCCGCATTGAACTGACCGCTACCCACATCGTCATCGCCACCGGTTCCGAGCCCACGCCCCTGCCCGGCGTCGAAATCGACAACCAGCGCATCCTCGATTCCACCGGCGCGCTGTCCCTGGGCGAAGTGCCCAGACATCTGGTGGTGATCGGTGCCGGCGTCATCGGCCTGGAACTGGGTTCGGTCTGGCGGCGGCTCGGGGCGCAGGTAACGGTAGTGGAATACCTCGACCGCATCTGCCCGGGCGTGGACGGCGAAGCCGGCAAGACCCTGCAACGCTCACTGAGCAAACAGGGCATCACGTTCAAACTGAGCTCAAAAGTCACCAGCGCCACGTCCTCGGCCAACGGTGTACAACTGAGCATCGAACCGGCCGCCGGCGGCAGCGCCGAGCTGCTGGAAGCGGATTACGTGCTGGTCGCCATCGGCCGTCGCCCTTATACCCGGGGCCTGGGGCTGGAGAACGTCGGCCTGCACACCGACAAACGCGGCATGCTCGCCAACAAGAACCATCGCACCGAAGCGCCGGGCGTGTGGGTAATCGGCGATGTCACTTCAGGACCGATGCTGGCCCACAAGGCTGAAGATGAAGCCATGGCCTGCATCGAGCAGATCGTCGGCAAGGCGGGCGAGGTCAACTACGATCTGATCCCCAACGTGATCTACACCCGGCCGGAGCTGGCCAGCGTCGGCAAGACCGAGGAGCAGCTCAAGGCCGAAGGCCGGGCCTACAAGGTTGGCAAGTTCCCCTTCACCGCCAACAGCCGGGCGAAGATCAATCACGAAACCGAAGGTTTTGCCAAAGTCCTCGCCGACGCGCACACCGACGAAGTGATTGGCGTGCATCTGGTGGGTCCGAGCGTCAGCGAAATGATCGGCGAGTATTGCGTGGCCATGGAATTCAGCGCATCGGCCGAGGACATCGCCCTGACCTGCCATCCTCACCCGACCCGTTCCGAAGCGTTGCGTCAGGCGGCGATGAATGTCGAGGGCATGGCGACGCAGATGTAAGTATCAGGACGGCAAATGCCCCAGCGGCAAAGCCCCTGGGGTTTTCACGGTATGAATCGCAAAATTGCTGCGAATATCGCTGACACCCGGCAGCTTCAACAGGCAACCGGTGAGAAAACGGTCATAGGCGCGCAGATCCGGCACCACGACTTGCAACAGAAAGTCCGATTCTCCGGACACCAGAAACGCCGATATCACTTCCGGCAACGCAGTCACCGCCCGGTGAAACGCCTCGGCCTGTTCATCGTTGTGCCGCTCGACCTTGACCCCGACAAACACCGTCAGCCCCAGCCCCACTTCGTCACGATCCAGGTTCGCCTGATAACCGCGGATCACCCCCGCCTCTTCCAGCATCCGCACCCGACGCAGACACGGTGATGCCGACAAGCCGATCTCGTCCGCCAGTTGCACGTTGCTCAGGCGCCCGTCCCGTTGCAGCGCGGCGAGAATCTTGCGATCAAAGGCGTCGAGTTTCATGGTTGGCAGATCCTGATGGTTTAACCGCAAAAAGAAAGCAGGTTATGCCAATCCGGACAGCTTTAGAAGCCAACTACGCAAGCACCTGCCCTGCCCCTCGGCCATAGACTGGTTGCACCGAATCGACAACGAAAGGGGTGCGACATGGCGAGTCTCTGGCTGTTTTTCATGGCGTTGGCGGTGGTCTATCTGCTGCCCGGCCCGGACATGATCCTGCTGTTGCAGACCGGCGCCCGTCAGGGGCGCGCTGCAGCGCTCGCCACGGCGGCAGGTCTGGCCATCGCCCGGGCTTGTCATGTAGCGCTCGCGGCACTGGGGCTGGCGGCGCTGTTCAAGGCGGCGCCATGGACGTTCGATGCGGTGCGAATGACCGGGGCGGCGTACCTGCTGTGGATCGGTGTCCAGTGCCTGCGCACCACGCTGCTGCCGGACCTCCACGCCGACACCATGGCGCACAGCCATGGCCAGTGGCGCGCAGCGATCCGTCGCGGCCTGCTGACCAACCTGCTCAACCCCAAAGCCCTGCTGTTCTGCTCGGTCCTGCTGCCGCAATTCATCGTGGCGGATGGCGAGCCGGTGTTGAGGCAATTCGCGGCGCTCGGCGCGATGCTGGTGGCCGCCGGATTGCTGTTCGACAGCGCCTATGCCTTGCTCGGTAGCGCATTGGGCCGCTGGCTGAAACACAGCCCGACGGCCCGACGGGTGCAACAGTGGTTGTTCGGCAGCCTGTTGATCGGTTTTGCCGTACGCCTGACGTTCGTCCAGCAGGCTTAGGTTTTGCGGGCCTTGCGCTGGCGACGGGTAATGATCACCAGCGCGATGGCAGTCACCCCGACGACGGCGCCGATCTGCACGGCCCGCTTGTAGGGTCGCAACACTCCGCGTACAGCATCGACAACTTGTGTCACATAGCGTTTGTCGGCGTTGGCGAAGTCCGGGTAAGGGCATTGCTGGCCGAAATAGCCACCCCAGCCCATGTACGGACCTTCCTTTACATAACGCTGATAGAGCGCCTTCTGTTCCTGCACGCTGCTGTTGAAACCGGCAGCCGTACACAGCACGGCAGCGAACGCCTGGCTGGTATGAGGGAGGTTGTCCGCGGCACGGCTGGCCAGCGCGGTGGCGACAAAACGATAGTGATAACGCTCGTCCGGCTGCGCTTCACTGGCCTTCTGCCGTTGCACCTCGGCTTCGCTCACCAGCGGCCCGACTTTCAGCTCGGTGGTTTCCAGGCTGTAGTTGCCACCGAAGGTCGCGTAATCCGGGGCCATCTCGTAGCCCAGGATGTCCATGCCCCACTCGCGGGCCGTCCACGCCGCATTGAACAATGCACTGGCGCGTTTGGTCGGCCACCACGCCGAATCGGCTTGCATGCGTTGCTCACCGTAGAGCCGGGCCTTGTTCTGCAGACCGGCATTGTCGAAATACCCGACGGCCTCTTCATAACGGCCCTCGCGCAACAACCGCCGGCCCAGCAGATTGCGCAGGCTCGCAGCCACTGGCAGCGGCACGTAATTGTCGCGATCCTGCTGACTCAGCGCAGGCGGCGCAGGAACTTTGGCATCGACATACTGTTTGAGCTCATCGAGCGTCAGCACCCGCTCGGCCACAGTCGCAGCGTCGAACCAATAAATGGCCTTGCTGCGATACAACTGATCGAAGGCCTGCAGGTATTCGCCACGTTGCAGCGCCAGAATCGCGCTTTCACCCTCGACCCGACACTTGGGCTGCAGGGTCTCGAGATTCCAGTCAGCCGTGCGCCGTTCGCCCCAGGATTCGTCCTGCGGGAAGGCTTGCGCGGCTTTGGCATAGGCCGCTGCAGCCGCGTTTTTATCGCCATCGCGCACCGCCAGCTTCGCTCGCAACCACCACGCCAGGCCACTGTCGCCGGCGTGTTCGAGGAACGCCCTGGCGCTGGCGTAATCGCCCTGTTGGTAATTCATGGCCGCCAGGCGATCAGCGTTGTCGAGGCTGCCGCGGGTGCTGTCCTGCAACGCCTTGATGAGTTTCTTCTGGTTGGGCGGTTCATCGCCGAACGACCAGCCGATCCGGCTGATCAGCGAGGCGGTCACCAGTTGCTGCACCGCTTTGCCACGCAGCAACTTTTCCAGCCTGTCTTCGGGTTCTTCGGCCAGATCGTTCATCAACAGCTTCAGCGAGGTGTAGCCGACCTCCGAGCCATGCAGATTTTGCGCGGCATAGAGTTCGACGGCCTTGTCCCAACTGCCCGCCGTGCGTAGCGCTCGAGCCTCTTCGCCGAGGCTGGCCACGCCCAGCTCCAGCGGATCGCTGAAACCGTCGATACTCAATTGCCGCGTCTGGCGGAAAGCCTCGATGGCGTTTTCCAGCGCGTCGAGCGCATCACCGGCTTCGCTGCTCATGGCGAAGAACGCCCGGCCCAGCGAATAAGCGGCCCAGGTACTACGCAATGGACGCTGCTCGGCCGGCAGTGCCAGCAACTGGCGGAAGTATTCGACAGCCAATTGATGGTCACCGGCGCCGAATGCTACGGCGCCCGCCACATACAGACGCAGCTCCGTCGGCAGGCTCGCGCCCTGCTCCTCGGCCTGGCGGGCATCGGTCAGGCTGCGCAGACGTTTGACCAGTGCCTGCTGTTCCGCGCTCAGCCCGAGCTGTTCGGCCTTCTCACGCTGATCGGCAGGGTCATTCGGTTCGCCATAGGTGGCATCGGGGTTGTAGGTGACCGCCGTGACGTTCTTGAGCCCGGCAACGGCTTTGCCGAGGCGACTGATCTCGAATCTGAAGTTGCCCTCCGGCAATTCCGCCAGCGATTGTCCGCGATCATCGAGCAGACGCATCGGGAAATCCGGGCCGCAGGCCAGCGCCGATCCCAGCGGCAGGGCAAGGCTCAGGCACAGCAGATGGCGGGGCCAGTTACGGGTCAACATGCGAACCTCCTTGATCAATGGTTGCGCAACGTGCCCAACCGATGGCGCGCTGCCCGCCCGCCGGCAATCGACCGTCGCGCAAGCGGGTGAAGGTAAGCAGATCCGCGGTCTGTTGCAATGCATAACCGGCGAGCGCATCGGCGCCTTCGCAACCCCGGGCCTTGATGGTGATGCGAGCGGGCCAGGCGCTGTCGAGGTTGCCGACGTTACGCAGGGCGATGTCCTGCAGGCCGTTCTGTTCGGTGAAGGTCAGGCTGAGATGGCTGCTCAACGCGTCCCCTCGGGCGACCGCCCGCAGCGTGTCCAGGCTCCAGGCCCTGCGGTCGTTGGCCAGCGGCAGGCGAAACCAGATCAGACCGGCCAGATGCGCCGGGCGATCCTCGCGTAATTCATTGGCCAGTCGGCTTGATTGCTGCGGATCGGCGAGCAGTTCCCGTCGCTGGCCGCTGCGCTCCAATGTGACTTCACTCTCCACCACTGGAGCGCCACCGACGTCCGGTAACAGCGCCACCCCGTAGGCAGGCAGCGCCAGGTAGAACGGTTTTTCAGTCACCCGCCCCCAGGCCCTGGCCCAACGTTGGGCTTGCCCGGGGTCGAACAGACCGCGACGCGGATCACTGACGGCATGCACCTGCAACACGCTGCTGTCGACGCTCGCCAGCAATGCCGGCAACTGCGGGCTGTCGAGCCACGCGGGTAATGCGGTGATGCTCAAGGGCAGGCTGGCCGGCAATACGCCGCGCAAATGGGCCAGGAATTCGGTATAGGCCGGCAGTCGCGCATTGCCGGCATCATGATCGATCTCGACACCGCTGAGTGTCAGGCCCTGCTCTTGCCAGTCGGCAAGCACCTGAAGGATCCGTTCCTTGACCTGTTGCTGGTCGAGCGCCTTGAGCTGGCCGTCGAGGCGTATCACTGCGATCAGCGGCCGGGCATCCTGTTTCAGCAGCGCGAAATCCACTCGCGCCCGACGCCACCCGTCATTCGGGAACGCTTGCAGCGCCAGCACCCGAAGCGTCGAGAAGTCGCCGCGACTGTCCTTCAGGGCACGTTCATGGGCCGGCGTCCATTGCCGCTGCCAGACATAGAGTTGCTGATCGAGCGGCACGGTGTCCTGACGTTCACAGGCACACAGCGACAACATGGCCACGAGGGCCGACCACCCGATGAAAAAGCGCATACCTTGCAGATCCCTGAGACATCAGGCTGCAAGGTTACACAAAAGCACTCAGGGCTTGCGGGCGATGATCACCTGACTCTTCGCCACCACCGCATCCAGCGCCTGTTTGATCTGCGCGCCGCGCGGCGAGTCGAGCACGGCCTGCCAGGTCTCGGCCCAATGATTGAGCAGCGGATGATCCGGATTGCTGAATTCCACCTTGGCTTCCCAGAACAGCATCATCCACAACGACCAGTAAAACCCGTACTGGCTATGGCTGATGATCTCCAGACCGGCCTCGCTGACCATCGCCTTGAACTGTTCTTCACTGATGATGCGAATGTGGTTGGGCTTCTGGAAATACTCCGGCGCCGCGATGTCTTTCTGCAGATCCTCGGAACTGGGGTGCGGCACACTCAACAGGTACAGCGCGCCCGACTGGCCGACACGCACCAGTTCGGCGAGGAACTGTGCCGGGTCGTCGACGTGCTCGATGACTTCCGTGGACACCACGCGCGTGGCGGTGCCATCGGCGATCGGCAGCGGGTTGCAGTCGGTGACGTGGCACTCGACGCCGCGGGCCGGCGTATCGCTCAAGCGCTGGCGGGTGGCTTCGACCTTGGCAGCATCGATGTCGGCGATGATGATCTTCGCCCCGCGCATGCCACAGAAATGCACGTTGCCACCGTCGCCGCAGCCGACGTCGAGCAAGGTGTCATCGGCGCTCACCGGAAAGCCTTTGAACAGCTCGCCGGTCTCCTGGTTGAACCAGCCGCTGAGCATCGCGTCGTGCAGGCCGAGCATGTACGGATCGACCTTGTCGGCAGCAGGCTGCGCCGCAGTCAGGGCAGGCGTCGGCGCCGTGAGTTTCTTCAAAAGGCTCAGCATGAGGTGGCTCCAGAGGATGGGACGGCGTTGCGCGATGTACCGAGGCGCCGCACCAGGGCGGCGCCTCGATTGCGCATCGGCATTTCGATGAAACGGTAATTCAGCTCGCTGAGCAGCACGATCAGGCCACCGGCAATCAGCAGCGTCACGACCGGATGCCCGGCAGGACTGGGCAATCCGGCGCCCTGCAAGCGGAAGATCAGTTCCCGCACCAGTTGATAGGCCGGGATGTGGATCAGATACATGCCGTAGGAGCGGCTGCCGATCCATGCCATCAGCCGCTGCACTCTGCCCGTCGGCAGCAGGTAATCGCGGTTGTACGACGCGATCCACACCAGCAGCGCACCGAGCACGGCAATCGAGCCTATGCGGTAAGGCGCGAAAGTGAAGCGGTCGGTGGCCATGTAGCTCAACAGCAACGCCAGCACGATCAGCGCAGACACACCGGCCCACGGGCGACGCAGGAAAGTCGGCTCCCAGCGCCGCCAGGACGGCTGCACGCTCCACATCGCCAGCAGCACCCCGAGAGCCAGCGCATCGGTGCGGATCACCATCAGCAGCGGCGTGCGCAGGGTGAACAGCTGCACCGTGACCAGTGCCAGCAACGCCCAGACCAGATGCTTGCGGCACACCAGAATCAGCAGCGGGAACAGCAGATAGAACTGCTCTTCCAGCGACAGGCTCCAGTACACGAAACTGCTGCCGTACTCGTAATGAAAAAAGCTGTCGGCAAACCGGAAGTTGGCGTACTGCAACACGCCCGCCAGCGTCGCTTGCAGGTTGGCGTGCAGCGTGCCGAAGGCCCCGGAGCGGTTGAGAAACAGGCACGCCAGCAGCATCAGTGCCAGCCATAACCAGGCCGACGGCAAAAGACGGAAGGCCCGGCGCAACCAGAAGTTACGCGTCTGCTCCCAGTATTCCTGGCGGGTCGAACAGCCTCGCAGCGCCGGGATCAGGCTGCGGGCGATGACGAACCCGGAGATGGCAAAAAACAGGTCAACGCCCCACCACGGCTGTGCCCAGGCATGAATCCTTTCAAGCAGCGGCACCGGGTCAGGGAACAGGCTGCCCTGAATATGATGAATCAGCACACCCAGCACTGCGATCGCTCGCAGTACTTCGATGTCCAGGATTCGTTTGCCGCTCATGCCCGGGACACCTTTGTATCTGCAGCGGCCCGGTGCTCGAACAACTGCGCGAGAAAGACCCGCAAGCGCCGCTCGGCCACCGCCTGGCTGCAAAATCCCTGCAGGCTGCTGACCGCCCCTGCGGCCATTTGCGCATATCGCTGCGGATCGTGTTTCGCGACCTCATAGCTGTTGCGATAGGCGACGCAGACCGACGCCCAGTTGGTCATGTAGCGCAATGTGCGGAACGCCTTGCGCGGATCGTGAGGCCATGCAGTCAGTTCCTCCGTGGACTGGACCAGGAAGGCGTTCTCTTCGCTCAGGTAATCGATCATCGCCGTGGTGCGCGGCGCCACCGCCGGCTTGCCGCAGGACATGAATTCCATCAGCGGCAGGCATTGGCCCTCACCGTAGGACGTGTTGACCACGTAGCGGGTGGCCTGCACCAGACGCTCGTAGTCCGCGTCCGCAAGGTAGCCATAGATCAGCACGATGCGGCAGCGGTAGGACTGGTTTTTGTACAGGTGGTGAAGGATGTCGCTGAGGGCTTCTTCGGCATCGTGGTGGGTGAGTTTGAGTACCAGCGTGGCGTCTTCCACATCGCGGAAGGTCACGCAGAACGCGCTGAGCATGTCTTCCCAGTTCTTGCGCCCGTCGCCGGGGTTGAATACCGAGGTGTACACCACGCCGTCCAGCACCAATTCCTGCTCACGGACCGGCGCGCCGAAATCGATACCCTGGCCACGGCGCAGATGCTTCGGGCCGAAGGCATTCAGATCGAGCTCGCGACTGTCAGCCACCAGTCCCTTGATCGTCAGGCGCACCGGCCCCGTCGAGGGCTGCCCCTGAAGCTGCTCGCCCCGGGCCGCGAAGCGATCCCACACCGGCGCCGGCACCGCGACAATCGGGTAATCGGCGCCCATCGCCTCGCGCACGGCGTTGACCGTGTAGCTGGAATGGGTGATCGCGGCACCGCAGGCCTTGAGCACCATGCGCCAGTCATTGCGAGGCTCATTGTCGAAAGGCTCATTGGGGATGGTGCTGAATTCCCAGGCAAACACCGGCAGCGTCGGGCATGCCAGATGAATCGGCGTGCGGTGCGGCGGCGAGAACGACAGAAACACGCACGGTTCACCACGGGCCAGACAATCCAGATACAACGCATCGACTTCCCGGGCCGGGTCGGTGACTTCCAACACGCGCCCGAGACGTTCGAGCACCGGGCGATATTCCTTGAGCACGAAGTAATAGCTGTACTCCGAGCGGCCGAGGTTCTGCGCGATCGTGTGCCGGTTGGTTTCCGAGTGAATGATGATCAGCATGAGGCGTTGTCCGTCACGGGCGCGGTATCGGCAACCGCTGGCACAAGTCCGAAGAAATCCGCCAGGCGCTGCTGCACCGGAGCGAACGCGCAGTAGCCGTGCATGCGCTCAATGGCTGCAACCGACATTCGGTGGTAGTCCTGCGGCTGCGCCTTGGCCATCCGGTAACTGTTCTCATAGGCGCGTTTGAGCGAAGCCCAGTCAGGCCGATAGCGCAGAGTGCGGTAAATAATGCGGGTGTCCTGAGGCCAGATTGTCAGTTCTTCGCTGGACCGGACGACAAACGCCACCGAGTCGTCGATGTAGTCCTCCATCGCCGTGTGATCCGGCGCGATCACCGGTTTGCCGCTGGACATGAACTCCATCAGCGGCAGGCACAGGCCTTCGCAGCGTGACGCGTTGACATAAAAACTGGCGGCCTGATAGAGCCGCGCATATTGCGGATCGTCCAGATAGCCATGCATCACCAGCACCCGGCAGGCGAACGGCGTCAGTTGCGCGAGCAGGGTCATCAGTTCGCTGTAGTAGGACGCCAGATCGTTCTGGGTGATCTTCAGCACCAGCGTCGCGTCAGGGGTTTCGCGAAAGGCCCAGCAGAACGCCGTGATCAGTTGATGCCAGTTCTTGCGACCGTCCCTGGGGTTGAAGACGGTGACGTAGATCACGCCATCGACCGTGGTTTCGACGACGCAGGACGTGTCCGGCAGCTCAAGGGGCGGCGGTTCATCTACCGTCACTTCATGGGGACCGGCAATATCCGGCAGGCGCCGTTCGAGCCAGGCGTGGACTTTGTCCGGCATCAGGTCGCGCAACCCTTCCCAGTAGCCGTGATGCAGATATTTCACGCGGGCCATGGGCTTGGGTTGATCGCTTGGATTCAACGCCCACAGACGCAGGTAATGGCGGGCAATGACCAGTCGACGTTTGAGTGTCAGGGGTGGCGGACGCTGTGCCTCGATCTCGGCCAGTTGCTCGGCGGTCAGCGGTTTGGGCAGCAGGTCATCGGCAGAAAGCCCCAGTGTGCGGCTGTCGAAAATGCAGCCCTTGATCGCCAGGGTCGTTCCGGTATTGATCGGGGCGCTGACATGCTGCTCACGGATGGCCGCGAAGTTTTCCCACAGCGGCGTCGGCAATACCAGCACCGGAAAATCTTCGCCCATGGCTCGGCGAATGGCTTGTGCGGTGTGGCTAGACAGGGTGATGACCCGTCCCTGCCGTGCGAGCATCTGCGTCCAGTCCTGGCGTGAATCGCCATCCCACGACTCATCGGGGATCGAATCGAATTCCCAGGCAATCACGCAAATCGTCGGGCATTGAAGATCGGCCGGCGTATTCTGCGGCGGTGTGAAGGACAGGAAAACGCAGCTCTCACCGGCGGTGAGCAGTTGTCGATAGAGGGGATCGACCTCGGCGCTGGTGGACACCACATGCACCCGTCCCAGACTTTCGAGCACCGGGCGATAGGCCTTGAGCACGAAGTAATAGCTGTATTCGGGACGCCCCAGACTCTGGCTGATGGAGCGGTCGTTGACATCCGAGTAGAGAATGAAATTCATGGCATCCCACGGTGCGACCGCCATCCCGGCAGCCTCACGCTATGACGGCCAGGCATCGGATCGGGTCGGCATGGCCGGCATTCGTCCTGTGTCCGAAGCGCGTCGTCGTTCTTGTTTTAGTGGTCAGTTCGACCGAACTGCGAAGTCACTCCGGCAACGTTCGGGAAACCGCGACGAGGGGCATTCTAAACACATCCGTTCAGGATTCGGGAACCGCCCGGCGAGAAAAAACGGGCTACGCTGACGAGAACTGACCGGTCACGGTTTGGCCGGTTGAAATTGCCGAGCAATTGGCACAGATTGGCAACCAAACAACTACAACAACGACATCACCCGTCTTTCTGCCGCGACTTGCACACGGTCTGACAGACATCCCCTCAAGCCTGCGGGGAAGGTGAGAGTTAAAGACCAAGGGGTCGCTGTTTGAAAAGAAGTCTGTTCATCACGGGTCTCGGTGGATTCGTGGGACAACATATCCAGTCGCGTCTGATGCTCGATGACTCGGCGTGGGACCTGCTGCCTGCCGCTTCGCCCTACGACCTGACGAAACCGCAAAGCCTCGTCGACCTCTGGCCGCAACTGCCTGATGCAGTCATCCATCTGGCCGGACAGACCTTCGTGCCTGAAGCGTTCCGCGATCCGGCCCGCACTTTCGAGATCAACCTGCTCGGCACCCTCAACCTGTTGCAGGCCCTCAAGGCGAGAGGCTTCAAAGGCCCGTTCCTGTATGTCAGCTCCGGAGACGTGTACGGCCAGGTCGACGAGGCCGCCCTACCGATTACCGAGCAACAGCCGCCCTGCCCGCGCAATCCCTACGCGGTGAGCAAACTCTCCGCCGAACACCTCTGCCTGCAATGGGGCCTCAGCGAAGACTGGCCGGTGCTGGTGGCGCGCCCGTTCAATCACATCGGCACCGGGCAGAAAGACAGTTTCGTGATCGCCAGCGCTGCGCGTCAGATCAGTCGCATCAGACAAGGCTTGCAAGGTCCGCAACTGGAAGTCGGCGACATTGACGTCACCCGGGACTTTCTGGACGTCGACGACGTGATCTCGGCCTATTTCGCGCTGCTTGAAAGGGGTGTGCCGGGACAGGTCTACAACATCTGCTCGGGTCATGAGCAAAGTATCCGCAGCCTCATCGAACAATTGGCCGATCTGGCCGGGATCGAGCTGCAACTGGTGCAGGATCCTGCGCGCATGCGCCGCGCCGATCAGCGTCGCGTCCGTGGCAGCCATCAACGGCTTGCCCGGACCACAGGATGGACGCCGCAAATCTCTATACAACAATCTCTGCGGGCGATCCTGTCCGACTGGGAGAAGCGAGTAAAACAAGAATGACAAAAAGTGCATTGATCACAGGGATCACCGGCCAGGACGGCGCGTATCTGGCCAGACTGTTGCTCGACAAGGGTTACAAGGTTCATGGCCTGGTCGCGCGACGCAGCAGCGATTCACGCTGGCGCCTGCGGGAAATGGGCGTCGAAGCCGACATCGTGTACCTGGACGGCGACATGGCCGATGCCTGCTCGGTGCAGCGCGCGGTGATCCAGTCGGCACCGGACGAAGTCTATAACCTCGCCGCACAAAGCTTCGTCGCCGCCTCCTGGAACCAGCCGGTGACCACCGGCATCGTCGATGGCCTGGGCGTGACTCACCTGCTCGAGGCGATCCGTCAGTTCAGCCCGCACACCCGCTTCTACCAGGCGTCCACCAGCGAGATGTTCGGCCTGATCCAGGCCGAGCAGCAGGACGAGAACACGCCGTTCTATCCGCGCAGCCCCTACGGCGTGGCCAAGCTTTACGGTCACTGGATCACCGTCAACTACCGCGAAAGTTTCAACCTGCACGCCAGCAGCGGCATCCTGTTCAACCATGAATCGCCACTGCGCGGCATCGAGTTCGTGACGCGCAAGGTCACCGACGCTGCGGCCCGGATCAAGCAGGGCAAACAGCAGGAGCTGGCCCTGGGCAACATCGACGCCAAGCGTGACTGGGGGTTTGCCGGGGACTACGTCGAAGCCATGTGGCTGATGCTGCAACAGGACACACCCGATGATTTCGTGGTCGCGACCGGCGTCACCACCACGGTACGCGAGATGTGCCGCATTGCCTTCGATCACGTGGGCCTGAACTACCGCGATTACGTGAAGATCGACCCGGCGTTCTTCCGCCCGGCCGAAGTCGAAGTGCTGCTCGGCAACCCGGCCAAGGCCCAGCGCGTGCTGGGCTGGAAACCGAAGACCGATCTGGACACCCTGATCCGCATGATGATGGATGCGGACATGAAACGCGTCGCCAAGGAGTAGGCCATGCTGATCCCCGTGATTCTGTCCGGCGGTGCCGGCACCCGTTTGTGGCCGGTATCCCGCGAAGGCCATCCCAAGCCGTTCATGACCCTGCCCGACGGCCAGTCGCTGCTGGGCAAGACTTACCGGCGGGCCGCCACGCTGCTGGACGGCTGGGGCGACATCGTCACGGTGACCAACCGCGAGTACTACTTCCAGAGCAAGGATCACTATCAGGCCGCGCGCCTGTCCCGACATCGCGGGCACTTTCTGCTCGAGCCCACCGGACGCAACACCGCCCCGGCCATTGCGGCAGCAGCGCTGTCGCTGCAGGCGCTGCACGGTGATGCAGCGATCATGGTGGTGATGCCCGCCGACCACCTGATCGTCAACGAAGAGGCGCTCAAGGGTGCCGTCGAACATGCGGTCAATCTGGCGAAGGACGGTTATCTGGTGACCTTCGGCGTAGTGCCGACCGCCCCGGAAACCGGCTTCGGCTACATCGAGACCGGCGCGCCACTGGATGCCAGGGGCGCAGCCAAGGTGCAGCGCTTCGTGGAAAAACCCGACCTGCAGACCGCCACCGGTTACCTGGAAAGCGGCAATTTCCTGTGGAACTCGGGGATGTTCTGCTTCTCCACTGCGACCCTGATCGCCGAGCTGGAACGGCACGCCCCCGAGCTGCTGGAACAGACCCGCGCCTGCATGGCCGCCAGCGAACCGGTGGAAACCGCCGGCTGCCTGCAACAGGAACTCTCGCCACAACTGTTCGCCGAAATCACCGACATTTCCATTGATTACGCACTGATGGAGCGCTCGGAAAAAGTCGCGGTCGTGCCCGCCGGTTTCGACTGGAGCGACATCGGTTCGTGGGGCGCGGTCGCCGCGCTGGTGCCGGCCGACGCCGACAACAACCGCGCCAGCGGTGAGGCGATCTTCATCGACAGCCGCAACAATTTCGTCCAGAGCGAAGGCCGATTGCTAGCCGCCGTGGGCGTGGAGGACCTGATCGTCATCGATACCGCCGACGCCGTACTGGTGGCCCACGCCGATCGCGCCCAGGACGTGCGGCGGGTGGCCAAGCAGCTCAAGGACAAATCCCACGAAGCCTATCGCCTGCATCGCACCGTCAGCCGTCCGTGGGGCACTTACACCGTGCTCGAGGAAGGCCCACGCTTCAAGATCAAGCGCATCGTGGTCAAGCCTGGCGGCAAGTTGTCGTTGCAGATGCACCATCACCGCAACGAACACTGGGTGGTGGTCGAAGGCATGGCCAAGGTCACCAACAACGGCAGTGGCACCACACTGGTGGCCAAGAACGAATCGACATTCATTGCCGCCGGTCACAAGCATCGTCTGGAAAACCCCGGCGTGATCGACCTGGTGATCATCGAAGTGCAAAGTGGCGAATACCTGGGAGAGGACGACATCGTCCGCTTCGAAGACCAGTACGGCAGGACGGTTTAAATGCTGCTTTCCCTGTATCGCTCGCTGCATGACTACCGGGGTTTCATTCTCGGCAGCGTGCAGCGAGAGTTTCAATCGCGCTACCGCAACTCGCTGCTCGGCGCTCTGTGGCCCGTGTTCAACCCGCTGTCGATGATCATCGTTTATACCGTGATCTTTTCCCACATCATGCGCGCCCGCTTGCCGGGCGTGGACGACAGCATGGCCTACAGTGTCTACCTATGCGCCGGTCTGCTGGCCTGGGGACTGTTTTCTGAAATCACCCTGCGCAGCCAGACCATGTTTCTGGACAACGCCAATCTGTTGAAGAAAATCAGCTTCCCCAGAATCTGCCTGCCGGTGATTGTGCTCTGCAACGCGGCGATCAACTTTGCAATCATCATCGGCCTGTTCCTCGGATTTCTGCTGATTACCGGACGCTGGCCGGGCATGGCGCTGCTGGCGCTGATTCCCCTGACTGCACTGCAAATGATGTTCTGCGCCGGGCTCGGCATGATTCTCGGCGTGTTGAATGTGTTCTTTCGCGACGTCGGCCAGCTCTTCGCCATCTGCCTGCAGTTCTGGTTCTGGTTGACCCCGATCGTGTACCCGGTGAGCATCCTGCCGGAGTGGGTACAGCGCCTGCTTCAACTCAACCCGATGACCAACCTGATCGGCAGCTATCAGAACCTGTTCCTGTATGGACACTGGCCTGTGTGGAGTTCGCTACTGCCCACGTTCATCGTTGCGCTGTTGACGTGCCTGATCGGCCTGCGGCTGTTTCGCCGGCGTGTCGGTGAAATGGTGGATGAACTCTGATGGGGCATATTCGTGTAACCGGCCTGGGCAAGGCCTACAAGCAGTACCCGACCCGCTGGAGCCGCCTGGCCGAATGGCTGATCCCGTTTTCCCCTCTGCGCCACCACCAGCACTGGGTACTGCAGGATGTGGCGTTCGAGATTGCAGCCGGCGAGTCGGTGGGCATCGTCGGTGCCAACGGTGCGGGTAAAAGCACCTTGCTCAAGATGATCACGGGAACCACTCACCCCACCTGCGGCAAGATCGAGACTGAAGGCCGCGTCGCCGCATTGCTGGAGCTGGGCATGGGTTTCCACCCGGACTTCACCGGCCGCCAGAATGCCGTCATGGCCGGGCAGCTGCTGGGGCTGCAGGTCGACGAAATCGAAGCGTTGATGCCCGACATCGAACGTTTTGCAGAAATCGGCGAGGCCATCGATCACCCGGTCCGCACCTACTCCAGCGGCATGCAAATGCGCCTGGCCTTCAGCGTCGCCACCGCGCGGCGACCGGACATCCTGATCGTCGACGAAGCGCTGTCGGTCGGTGACGCCTACTTCCAGCACAAGAGCTTCGAACGCATCCGCAGCTTCCGCAAGGCGGGCACGACGTTGCTGATCGTGTCCCACGACCGCTTCGCGATCCAGTCGATTTGCGATTCGGCCATCCTGCTCAAGGATGGCCACATGGCCATGTACGACAAACCGGAAGCCGTGCTCGATTATTACAACGCGCTGATGGCCGAGCGAGAAGGTCAGGTCGTGCGTCAGGAAAAACTCGCAGGCGGCGTGACGCGGACCGTGTCCGGTACCGGTGAAGCCGCCATTCTCGAAGTGCGCCTGCTCGATGAACAGAATCGCTCCATCGATGCTGCCGAGGTCGGCCAGCCGGTGGTGCTGGAAGTACAGGTCGAGGTACGCCGCGACATCGAACGGCTGGTACTCGGCTTCATTCTCAAGGACCGCCTGGGCCAGATGATGTATGGCATCAATACCCATCGCCTGGACAAGGCGCTGACGGACCTGCATGCCGGTGAACGCGTGACCTACCGCTTTGCCTTCGTGATGGGCCTGGGCAAGGGCAACTACTCGGTATCCCTGAGTCTGTCGCGCCTGGACTCCCATCTGGATCGCAACTTCGAGTGGCGCGACTATGGCCTGGTATTCCATGTGATCAACAACCGGCATGAAGACTTCGTCGGTTGCTCATGGCTCGACGCCAAGGCCTCGGTCACCCGCCACCCCGTCGCTGCATTGACCGAGCGCGCGCCATGACTCGCCTGCTGGTCGAATGCACCCACGTGTTCAAACACCCGAAAGTCAATTCGGGCATTCAGCGGGTGGTGCGCAACGTCATCAAGCAACTGCCACCGAGCGCTGAAGGCATCGAGTGCGTGCCGGTGGTCTTGCTCAAGGGCAAGCTGTACCGCGTGAAACGCCTGGCGCCGCTGAATGCTCCCCTGTTCAATGCCGTCGTCACGTTTGGCGAACGTCTGGAACGGCTGGCCCATCGCTTCTGGCAACTGCATCAGCATCTGGACAGTCGTTGCCGGAACAAAACGGCACGACGGATCCTGTACGTCGGCTATCGGCTGGGCTCATTCGGTCTGTTCGGTATCCCCCTGCGCCTGATCGAGCGAGTCAATCGCCATCAGTTGCCCAAACGCTGCGAGCCACTGGAACACCGGTCCGGGGACCAACTGGTGTTGCTGGATTCGTCCTGGCACTCGGACTTTTTCCTGCATGCCGAGCGCCTGAAACAGCAGGGCGTGGGTATTGTCGCGGTGATCTACGACCTGATCCCCCTGACCCACCCGCAGTTTTACGACACACGGCTGGTGCAGGTTTTCAGCGAATGGTTCGACTGGATCACCCGTACCGCCGACGGCTATCTGGCGATTTCCGCCACTGTGCGCGACCAGGTGCGCGAAGAGGTTCAGCGCCGTCTCGGTCCGGCACAAGTCGAAAAGCGCTGGTTCGACTATTTCCACCTGGGATCGGAGCTGGATCTGCAGAGCGTCGATGCCGCCGTCGAACCGCAACTGGAGCGTGTGTTCACAACGCCGGAGCCCGTGTTCCTGATGGTCAGCACCATCGAACCACGCAAGAACCACGACTACTTGCTGGATGCCTTCGAACGTGCCTGGGCAGGCGGTTCGCAGGCACGCCTGTGCATCGCCGGGCGTGTAGGCTGGAAGTGCGATGCCCTGCTTGCCCGGGTACGCAACCACGCCGAACTGAACCGGCGCCTTTTCATGTTCAACGACCTGAGCGACAACAGCCTGGAATACGCGTATGCCCATTCCAGCGCACTGGTTTTTCCATCGTTCGTCGAAGGCTTCGGCCTGCCGCTGGTGGAAGCCATGCAACGCGGATTGCCGGCCATGGGTAGCGACATCGCAGTGTTCCGCGAGATTGGCGGCGAATTCATGGCCTACTTCGACTTGCACGATCCACAACGCCTTGCCGACCTGGTAACCGCCTTCGAACGCAGCGGCCAATTCCCTGCCGCCCGCGATGTGACCGACTGGCAATGGATCGGTTGGCGCGAAGCCAGTCAGCAACTGGCCGAACGCACCGCACGCCATGTGCTGGCGCCTGCGACGCAAGCGAGGTCCCATGCGCATAGCCCTTAACGCACGGATTCTCCAGGCGCCGCGCACCGGGATCGGCCATTACGTCGCCGAACTGGTCAATGCCCTGCACACCGAAACCGATATCGACGTGGCGCTGTTCCACGGCTGGGGCTGGAGTGCCCGGTTGCCGGAAGCGGCGATGCCCGGTTACTCGCGCCTGACCCCGATACTGCGCAAGATCCCCGGCGCCTATCAGGCGCGACGCTGGCTGGAGCAGAAACGCTTCGATCAGGGCCCCGCCCATCCCGTCGATCTGTACCACGAACCGAGCCTGTGGCCGCTGGCCTTCGACGGTCCGACCGTGATCACCCTGCACGACCTCACGCACTTGCATTTCCCCGAGACCCAGCCAGCGGCGCGCCTCGGGGAAATCGAGCGGCGGCTGGCCGACGGCATCCAGCGGGCGCAGGTGATTCTGACCGACTCGCAGGCCATCGCTGACGAGGCCCGACGCTATTTCGGATTGCCCGCCGAGCGCTTCGTGGTGGCGCCTTTGGGTGTTGCCGAACGCTTTCATCCGCGTGAGCCGCACACCATCGACGCCGTGCTCAAGGCCCATGCCGTGAAGCCGCGGGAGTATTTCCTGTGTGTCGGCACGCTGGAGCCACGCAAGAACCTGAGCCTGGCCTTGCGCGCCCACGCGCTATTGCCCGAAGCCGTGCGTCAGCGCTTCCCGTTGCTGATCGTCGGCATGGCCGGCTGGCAGCGCGAACAGTTCAGTGACCCATTGCGCGAGGCGCTGGCCAGCGGTCATGTGTGCCTGCTCGGCTACCTGCCGGATGAGCAGGTCGCACAATTGCTGGCCGGCGCCCGGGCGCTGGTTTTTCCTTCGTTGTATGAAGGTTTTGGCCTGCCGGTGCTGGAAGCGATGGCCAGCGGCACGCCAGTGGTGGTCACCCGCTCTTCCGCAATGCCGGAAGTCGCAGGGGCTGCCGGTAACTACATTGAGGCTGACGACGCAGACGGCTTGCGCAATGCGCTGAGTCGCCTGATCGACGATCAAGCGCATTGGCAGGCATGCCGAGAAGCCGGATTGCAGCAGGCACGGCGGTTTTCCTGGAAGCGTTGCGCGCAGGCCACGGCCGGCGCCTACCACCAGGCCATGGGAGGTTGAATGCGAGTCCTTCATTTTTTCAAGACGTACCTGCCTGATTCGGTCGGCGGCATTGAACAGGTGATCTTCCAGCTTTGCGAAAGCGGCGCCCAGCACGGCATCGAAGGTCAGGTGCTGACCCTCAGCGCCAATCCCGAGCCTGCGGTGTTGCAACTGGGCCAGCACGAAGTGCATCGGGCCAGACTGGATATCCAGTTCGCTTCCACCGGTTTTTCCTGGAGCGTGTTCAAACGATTTCGCGAGCTGGCCGCCGAAGCCGACGTGATCAACTATCACTTCCCGTGGCCGTTCATGGACCTGGTGCATTTCGCCAGCGGCCTGAACAAACCGAGTGTGGTGACCTACCACTCGGACATCATTCGCCAGAAGCACCTGCTCAAGCTTTATCGCCCGTTGATGAACCGCTTTCTCTCCAGCGCCGACCGGATTGTCGCGGCATCGCCGAACTACCTGCACACCAGCGATGTGTTGCAGCAGTTCCAGGACAAGACCCGTGTGATTCCTTACGGCCTGAACAAGACCGGTTATCCACAGCCTGACGCCGAGCGCCTGAACCGCTGGCGCCAGCAGCTTGGGGACAAGTTTTTCCTGTTCGTCGGAGTGATGCGCTATTACAAGGGCCTGCACATTCTGCTCGATGCCCTGAAAGACGTGGATTATCCGGTGGTGATCGTCGGTGCCGGGCCGCTGGAGCAGGAATTGCACGCCCAGGCCGCTGCGCTGGGGCTGCGCAATATCCACTTCCTCGGACGCCTGAGCGATGAGGACAAGGTCGCCCTGTTGCAACTGAGCTACGCCATTGTTTTCCCGTCGCACCTGCGTTCGGAGGCGTTCGGCATTTCCCTGCTGGAAGGCGCGATGTACGGCAAGCCGATGATCTCCAGCGAGATCGGCACCGGTACCAGTTACATCAATATCCACAACGAAACCGGACTGGTGGTGCCGCCAAGTCATCCACAGGCCTTTCGCGAAGCGATGCGCACCCTGTGGGAAAACCCGACCCGCGCAGCCGAAATGGGCCTCAAGGCCGAGGCCCGTTACCGGCAGTTATTCACAGCGGATGAAATGGGCCGCAAGTGGACCGAGCTGTATCAGGAACTGCTGGAGGAAAAGGCGCTGTCCTACGCCTGATCCTCTACAGATCCAGCACCAGCGGCTGGGCACTTTGTGCCGGTACCGCGCAGCAAATCAGCACCTGCCCTTCCTCCGGCACTTCGGCCGGAGGCTGTGGATAATTCACCGCGCCGCTGATCAGCCGCGTCTTGCAGGTGCCGCATGAACCTCCGCGACAGCTGAATTCAGGACGCAGGCCACGGCTCTCGGCCAACTCCAGCAGACTGCCACCGTCAGGCTGCCACCGTGCTTCCTTGGCCGAACGCTCGAAGACCACCGGCACCGAAGTCGTAGCGGCCGGCAATTGTTCGATCACGATGGCATCCGGATCGGTCTGGCGCTTGAGGGTCGAAGGGCCGAAGGTTTCGGCGTGGATCTGGTCATCGCGCACATCCAGTTCACGCAGGCTGTCGTAAAGGCCCTGGGTAAATCCGCCGGGGCCGCAGAGCACGAAGTCCACCTGATCAAACTCGTCGACAAGATTCCTCAGCAAGGCGCCATCGATGCGCCCGTGCAGGTCGTAGTCCTCACCCTCCACCAGATCGGGCTCCGGTTGACTGAGCAGGCGCAACACCCACACCGCATCGCCCGCGTCCTCCAGCAAGCGGTCCAGTTCTGCGCGAAACGGCTGATCGGCAAGGCTGCGGGAACTCTGGACCAGCCAGGTCGGACGAATCCGCCGGGTGCGCCGGCCCTGATACACCACCTCACGCAGCATCGACAGCAACGGCGTGATCCCGACCCCGGCAGCCAGCAACACCAAGGGCCGACGCTCCTGCGGAGCCACGGTGAAATGCCCCTGAGGCGACCGTGCCTCCAGCACATCACCAACGCGCACCTGATCGTGAAGAAACGTCGATATCCGCCCTTCACGCTTCACGCTGATCCGGAAGAAGTCGTCCGACGGCGCACCCGACAGACTGTAAGTGCGGATGTACACCTCGCCATCGAGGGTGAAACGCAGCGGCAGATGCTGACCGGCCTGAAACACCGGCAGACCGGCGCCGTCCACGGGTTCGAGGTAGAACGACCGAATGTACCGGCTCTGCGCCTCGATCCGTGTCACCCGCAGAGGCCGCCAGCTGTCACCCAAAGCCTGAGCCTGCAAACGTGCATCGGCCTGGGCCCAGGTGCCGGTCAACAGACTGGTCGGCGACATACCGTCGAAGCGCCAGCGCAAGGCCAGCGCCGCCGGGCGCCGCACCGCTTTTTCCACCTCGAAGGTCCACAGCCGTTCGGCGCCCTGGAAGGCTGCGATTTGCGGCCCGTCGAGAATGACCTCGGTGCGGCCACTGAGCTGTAACAGGTCGCCTGTGGAAAAGTCGATGAACAGCAAGCCGGCCCGGGGATTGAGCAACAGATTACCGAGAGTGTTGAAGTGCAAGTTGCCGGCAAAATCCGGGATGGTCAGGCGATTGCCCTCCACCCGCACGAAGCCGGGCTGGCCGCCACGGTGAGAAACATCCACCGAACGCTCACCGTCGACATCGACGTAGCTGGCGACAAAGAAAGTGTCCGCCGTTTCGATCACGGCGACCGCCGCGGCATCGAGCCCGTCGAAATGCTCGGCTGGCCGGGTCTGGGGATCCGTCAGCGGCACCCGCTGGAACTGGCGCAATTGAATGTACTGCGGGCAGTTGCCGAACGATTGATCCACCGTCAGATCGAATCCGCCCGCACCGAGATTGCCGATGTGGCCGTTGAGCCGGTTACGCCGACGGGTATGCAGCTCGATGCCGAGCAGGCCGATGGCCGCGCCGGCCTGTAACTGCGCCGGGTCATCAAGGGCGGGCAGGCTGTCGAAGTGCAATTGCGTCGGCTCGGGAGAATGCGCGAAGCCCGGCTCGCCCTCCAGCACACTGGCCCAGGGACGGCCATCGGCATCCACCGCGCCGAACAGCATGAACGGCAATTGCTGATAAAACTGACGGTGCTGATCCGGCATCCAGGTGCGAATCACCTTGCGACCGAATTCCTCCATGCGCTCGGCGACACCCACCTGCGCTTGCAGTTGCCGTTCGCCGGCGTGCCAGGGTGAACGTTCCATGACGACCTCTCCCCCACGCCAGCGGCGCAGTCTGGATGACGAGACTCAAGCAGTGGCTTGAAGACCGGCGACGGTGCGCGGCATCGCGACGAAACCCGGCAACGCTTCGATGCGCGCCAGCCAGGCGCGGACGTTGCCGTAGTCGTCCAGCGACACATTGCCTTCCGGCGCATGGGCGATGTAGCTGTAGGCCGAAACGTCGGCGATGGTCGGCTCGCAACCCACCAGATACGGGGTTTTGCCCAGCTCCAGATCCATCACCTTGAGCAGGTTGTGCGCACGGGTTATCACTTCTTCAGCATTGAATTTTGCCCCGAACACCGTGATCAATCGCGCCGCCGCCGGGCCAAAGGCAATCGGCCCGGCCGCCGCCGACAGCCAGCGCTGGACCCGCGCCGCACCGACCGGGTCGCTCGGCAGCCAGCGACCGTTGCCGTACTTCTGCGCCAGATACACCAGAATCGCGTTGGAGTCGGCCAGCACCACGCCGTTGTCGTCGATGGCCGGCACTTGCCCAAAGCTGTTGATCGCCAGGAACTCGGGCTGCTTGTGCTCACCTTTGGCCAGATCGACGAAAATCAGTTCGGTCGGCAATTGCAGCAGGGACAGCATCAGCTCGACCCGGTGGGCATGGCCGGAACGCGGGAAGTTATAGAGTTTGATCGCTTGCATGGTCGACTCCGCTGGACGATGGGGCCGCCCGGGATGGGCGACAACCGTGGCCGCCATCTTCTCCCTATCGCGAAAACAACAGAATCACCAGCAAACGCAATCCATTATTTCTCTGGGTGAAATAACGCCGCATTTTTCAGGGCCGGATGCTCACGCAAGGCGTTCACCGTGTAATCGACAAAACTGCGCACCCGGGCCGGCGCCTTGCGTCCGCCCTGATACACCACATGGATGGGCAGCGGCGGCAATTCGTACTCGGCGAGGACGATTTCCAGTTCACCGGAAGCGATCTTGCCGGCAACCTGATAAGACAGCACCCGGGTCAACCCGAGCCCGAGACAGGCGGCGGTAATTGCTGCCTGATTGCCGGTGACGACCAATCTCGGTTCGGGCCTGATGCTCAAGGCCTCACCGTCCTCCAGAAACGGCCAGTTGCGCAACTGGCCGATGGCCGATGTCGCCACCACCGGCGCGCCGGCCAACGCCTGTGGATGAGTGGGTCGCCCGTGAACGGCAAAATATCCCGGCGAACCACAGATCACCCGACGCACTTCGCCGACCCGGATCGCATGCTGGTTGCTGTCCGGTAGATCACCGATGCGGATCGCCACATCGACGCCCTCCTCGACCATGCTCACCACGCGGTCCAGCAGCAGGGCGTTGATGGAAACGTCCGGATACTGCGTCAGATAACCCGCCATCACCGGTGTGACATACAGCTCGCCGAACAACACCGGCGCGGTCACCGTCAGTTGCCCACGGGGCTGGGTATGGCTGCCGGCAGCGGAGTCTTCCGCTTCCTGCACTTCGGCAAGAATCCTCCGACAGTCTTCCAGGTAACGCTGGCCTGCCTCGCTCAGATGCACGCTGCGGGTGGTGCGAATCAGCAATTGCGTACCGATCCGCTGCTCCAGCGCCGCCACCGCCCGGGTGACGCTGGCAGCCGACAGACCCAGACGCCGCGCGGCAGCGGAAAAGCCCTGTTCTTGAGCAACGGCTGCGAAAACCTGCATTTCCTGGAAGCGATCCATGGAGTCCCCGACGTGGATAAAAACCGCCTCGCATTATAGGCAGCCCCCGGAGCTTATCGGGCATGGACGAACGACCGCCGATCCAGAATTGATATTTTTATTTTCACTTATCTTGATGAATGATTTATTTCGTGTCATTTATAGCCTCGCCGATCACAGGAATGATCCAGCGCGCCACTCAGGATGGCGGGCACCTGTTTCCCTAACGCCCTCCCAGGAGTCGACAACATGAACAAGACAGAACTTCTAGGTGCTTTGGTACTGTGCGCATTCAGCTTCATGGCCCAGGCCGATGAAGACAGCCTGCGCATCGGTATCGAGGCCGCCTATCCACCCTTCTCCTTCAAGACGCCGGAAGGCAATGTCAGCGGCTTCGATTACGACATCGGCAATGCTCTGTGCGAAGAGATGAAGGTCAAGTGCGAGTGGGTCGTTCAGGAGTTCGACGGCATGATTCCGTCGCTCAAGGTGCGCAAGATCGACGCCGTGCTGTCGTCGATGTCGATCACCGAAGACCGGATGAAGTCGGTCGATTTCAGCAAAAAGTACTACCACACGCCGGGCAAGTTCGCGATGAAGGCCGGCAACGTGATCAACGATCCGACGGTAGATCTCAAGGGCAAGAAACTTGGCGTGCAGCGCTCCTCGACCTATGACCGGTTCGCCACCGAGCAACTGGAAAAGGCCGGGGTCGTCGTGGTGCGTTACGGCTCGCAGAACGAAGCGTTCCTCGACCTTGCCTCCGGTCGCCTGGACGCCACCCTCGCCGACATCGTCAACACCGACGAAAGCTTCATCAAGACCCCGGCCGGACAAGGCTTTGCACTGACCGGGCCGGACATCAACGACCCGAAATACTTCGGCCGTGGTGCCGGGATTGCAGTGCGCAAGGGTGACATCGCCAACGCCACACGCCTGAACGCGGCCATCGACGCCATCCGTGCCAACGGTAAATACCAGCAGGTGATGGCCAAGTATTTCGCGTTCGATATCTACGGCGAATAAACCGTCACCTCTGCCCCGCGTCGGCCCGTTGCCGGCGCCCTTCGGCCTTGTCTGGTGCGCCCTGCGGCGCACGCTTGAGGAACTTCATCATGCTCCACGGCTACGGATCGAGCATTCTCGATGGTGCCTGGCTGACCATCAATCTGACCCTGACCTCCATGTCGCTGGCCATTGCCCTGGGCCTGATCGGTGCGGCGTTTCGCCTGTCACCGCTCAAATGGCTGGCCATGCTCGGAGAGGGTTACACCACCCTGATTCGCGGCATTCCCGATCTGGTGCTGATCCTGCTGATCTTCTATGGCGGCCAGGATCTGGTGAACCGCATCGCACTGGCGTGCGGTTACACCCGCTACATCGACATAAATCCGTTCATCGCCGGCGTCTGCACCATGGGCTTCATTTTTGGTGCCTACCTCTCGGAAACCTTTCGCGGCGCCTTCATGGCAATCCCCAAGGGCCAGGCTGAAGCCGGCGCGGCCTACGGCATGCGCGGCACGCAAGTGTTCTGGCGGATTCTGGTGCCGCAGATGATTCGCTTCGCCATTCCGGGATTCACCAACAACTGGCTGGTGCTGACCAAATCCACCGCGCTGATTTCGGTTATCGGCCTGCAGGACATGATGTTCAAGGCCAAGAACGCCGCCGATGCCACCCACGAGCCGTTCACGTTTTTCATCGCGGTAGCGGCGCTGTACCTGATGCTCACCAGCCTGTCGCTGCTGGTGCTGCGCGGTCTGGAAAAACACTATTCGGTCGGCATCAAAGCCGCCGAGTTGTGAGGAGAACCTGCCGATGATCCTCGACTACAACCTGATCCTGGAAAACCTGCCGCTGTATTTCGACGGCGCCTTGTTGACCCTCAAGGTCCTGCTCATTTCCCTGAGCCTGGGGCTGGTGCTGGCGATACCGCTGGCGTTGATGCGGGTGTCGCGCTCGCTGCTGCTCAGCTTCCCGGCGTGGCTCTACACCTATGTGATTCGCGGCACGCCGATGCTGGTGCAACTGTTCCTGATCTATTACGGCCTGGCGCAGTTCGAACCGGTACGCCAAAGCGTGCTCTGGCCTTACCTTTCCAGCGCCACGTTCTGTGCCTGCCTGGCGTTCGCCATCAATACCAGCGCCTATAGCGCGGAATTGCTGGCGGGCAGCCTGAAGTCCACGTCCCATGGCGAGATCGAAGCCGCCCGGGCGATGGGCATGTCCCGCCTGACCCTGTACCGGCGCATCCTGCTGCCATCGGCCTTGCGCCGGGCATTGCCGCAGTACAGCAACGAAGTGTTGATGATGCTGCAAACCACCAGCCTGGCTTCCATCGTGACCCTGGTGGACATCACCGGCGCGGCGCGCACGGTGAGCTCGCGGTTCTACATGCCGTTCGAAGCGTTCATCACTGCCGGCCTCGTCTACCTCGCCCTGACTTTCATTCTGGTGCGCCTGTTCAAGCTGGCCGAGCGCCGCTGGCTGGCCTACCTGGCACCGCGCAAGCACTAAGGAGCTGACATGGAAAAGATTCAATACCTGTTGCCGTGGAGCGCTTCGGGCACCGAGCGGACACTGTCGGTGTTCCGTTTCGGCGCCGGCCCGCGCAAGGCTTACATCCAGGCCTCCCTGCATGCCGACGAGCTGCCGGGGATGCGCGTGGCCGTCGAGCTCAAGCGCCGCCTGCTGGAACTGGAAGCACAGGGTCGACTGAACGGGGTAATCGAACTGGTGCCGATGGCCAACCCGATCGGTATCGCCCAGATGTTCCAGGCCACCCATCAAGGACGCTTCGAGTTCGCCAGCGGCAAGAACTTCAATCGCGACTTCCCGGAGCTGGCCGAAGCCGTGGCGCCACTGCTCAAAGGCCGTTTGGGCAATGACGCCGAAGCCAACGTCGCGCTGATCCGCCGCGCCTTGATCGACACCCTCGCCGACATGCCGCCACCGACCTCGGAACTCGATGGTCTGCGTCGCCTGTTGCTGCAACACGCCTGCGACGCCGACCTGGTGCTGGACCTGCACTGCGATTTCGAGTCGGTGATGTTGCTCTACACCATGCCGCAACACTGGGAACGCCTGCATTCACTGGCCGCACGCCTGGGTGCCGAGGTCACGTTGCTGGCCGAGGATGCTGGCGGCAGTGCTTTCGACGAAGCTTGCGCGGTGCCTTGGCTGCGCCTGACCGAGCTGTTCCCGGAAGCCAATATTCCCCTGGCATGTGCAGCCACCACCATCGAGTTGCGCGGCATGGCCGACACCGAACGCGAGCCATGTGCCGACAGCGCCCAGGCGATTCTCGGCTATCTCGCCGAGCAGGGATTGATCAGCGGCGAATGGCCGCCGGCGCCGTCGAGTCGTTGCGAAGCGATGCCGTTCGCCGGCGCGCAATACGCGTGTGCGCCGCACCCGGGCGTGGTCAGTTTCCTGCAACCGCTGGGTGCACGGGTCAAGGTCGGTGATCCACTGTTCGAAGTGCATGACCCGCTCAACGACCGCCACAGCATCGTCCGTGCCTGCACTGACGGCGTGCTCTATGCCCGTGAACGCCTGCGTTTTGCCCAGCCCGGCCTGTGGCTGGCCAAGGTCGCCGGTTTCACCCCTATTCGCCAGGGCCGCTTGCTCAGCGACTGATGCCAGAGAGTTCACATCATGTACAAACTTGAAATTCAGGATCTGCACAAAAGCTACGGCGCCCATCAGGTACTCAAGGGTGTTTCCCTGCAGGCCAGGGGCGGTGACGTGATCAGCATCATCGGTTCCAGCGGGTCGGGCAAAAGTACCTTCCTGCGCTGCATCAACCTGCTGGAGCAGCCCAATGCCGGCAACATCGTGCTCAATGGCGAACCGCTGAAACTGGTGGCCAACAAACTCGGCGGACTGAAGGCTGCCGAACCCCGACAGTTGCAACGCATGCGCTCACGGCTGTCGATGGTGTTTCAGCACTTCAATCTGTGGTCGCACATGAGCGCCCTGGAAAACGTCATGGAAGCCCCGGTGCATGTGCTGGGCGTGAGCAAGCAAGAGGCCCGGGAAAAGGCCGAGCATTATCTGAACAAGGTCGGCGTGGCCCATCGCAAGGATGCCTGGCCGGCTCACATGTCGGGCGGCGAACAGCAGCGCGTGGCGATTGCCCGTGCACTGGCCATGGAACCGGAGGTGATGCTGTTCGACGAGCCTACGTCTGCACTCGACCCGGAGCTGGTGGGCGACGTGCTCAAGGTCATGCAGGACCTCGCCCAGGAGGGGCGCACCATGGTGGTCGTGACCCACGAAATGGGTTTCGCCCGCGAGGTCTCCAATCAACTGGTGTTCCTGCACAAAGGCCTGGTCGAAGAGTGTGGGGATCCGCGTGAGGTGCTGGTCAATCCGCAGTCCGAGCGCCTGCGGCAGTTTCTCGCCGGAAGCCTGAAGTAAGCCTGCACGCCCGGCGTTGCCCTGCAACGGTTGGCTTCGGATACACTCCAGCCAACCTTGCCAGGCGCAGCCCTTCTCTCACTTTCAGGAATCGTTGACCCGGATATGCCCAGCCCATCGAAAGACTCCACGGTGTACGCCGCACCGGTCATGCGCAAACTGGCGCAAATCGTTGCCGACCTGCCGCCGTCGCTGCGCAAGGTGGCTGACTTCATCCTGCGTCATCCGCTGAAAGCCGCGACGCTGACGATCGAGGAAATGGCCCACGAGACGTCGACCTCGCCGGCCGCCGTCAACCGGCTGGCCAAGGCGATGGACCTGGGTGGCTACATGGGCATGCGCGCTGAACTGGTGGCGACGCTGCAGCAGATGGTGTCGCCGGTCGACAAGCTGCGCAACGAACTGGCCCATCGTCCGGGCGGAGCCTTTGGCCTGCATGAGCAGATTGAAAGCGCCAGCAGCAACCTGGCCGCGGCGGCGACCAACAACCACGCCGAAGCCTTCGAAGCCTTCGTGACCCGGCTGACCAGTGCGCGCAAGATCTACATTCTCGGGTTCGGCAACAGCGTCTATTTTGCCGGCCTCGCCGCCTCGACACTGATGCCGTTCTGCGCCGATGCCACGGCCATCAGCATGGAGGGCGGCAACGAGAACGCCGCGTACCGTCTGGCCGCGATCACCGATCAGGATGTGTTGCTGGCGATCTCCCTGCCGCGGTATTCGCTCGACACCCTGCAACTGGCCCGATTCGCCAACGAACGCGGCGCCTCGGTACTGGCCCTCACCGACTCACCGGCCTCGCCGCTCACCGGCATTGCCGAACATGTGTTGTTCGCGCCTTGCGATCACCCGGTGCTGACCAGCTCCAACGTGGCCATGCTGGCGTTGATCGAAGGACTGGTCGCAGGTGTGATGGCGCGCAACAAGGAAGCGGTCAAACTGGCGACCGAACTGACCGAAAGCGTGATGTCTTACCTGCACATTCCCAACGGCGGCAAATCATCGAAGAAGTGAAGCGTGTGGAGGACGCCCGCAGACACCGGGCGTCCCCCGATCAGATCAAGGCTGAGAAACCGGCTGATCGCTGCTCACCCGTGCAGCCTGCCCGGCTGCCGGTTTGACCCACGTCAGATACGCCAGCACCAGCAATCCGATCCAGACCACGCCAACAATCAGCGCGGCCTGGGTGTCCGGGAAGTAACCCAGCACGCCGAACACGAACAGCATGAAGGCAATGGCCGCCATCGGCGCATACGGCCAGAACGGCACCGGGAATTTCAGTTGCGCCACCTGCTCGGCGGTCATGGAACGACGCATGGCCACCTGGGTGAACAGAATCATCAGCCAGACCCACACGGTGGCGAAGGTCGCAATCGAAGCGATCAGCAGGAACACGTTTTCCGGGATCAGGTAGTTCAGCAACACGCCCAGCAACAATGCGCAACTCATCACCAGCACCGTCAACCACGGCACGCCATTGCACGACAAGCGAGCGAAGCCTTTCGGTGCATGCCCTTGCTGGGCCAGGCCGTACATCATCCGGCCTGCGCCGAAGATGTCGCTGTTGATCGCCGACACCGCCGCCGAGATCACCACGATGTTCAGAAGGGTGGCCGCCGAGCTGACCCCCAGGTGATCAAAGATCTGCACGAACGGGCTGCCCTGGCTGCCGATCTGCTGCCACGGGAAGATCGACATCAGCACCAGCATCGTCAGCACATAGAACAGCAGGATGCGCATCGGCACCGCGTTGATCGCCTTGGGCAGCACGCGGTGCGGGTCCTTGGCTTCGCCGGCAGTCACGCCGATGATCTCGATACCGCCAAAGGCAAACATCACCACGGCAAACGAGGCGATCAGACCGCCCACGCCATTGGGCATGAAACCGCCCTGGGTCCACAGGTTGCTGATATCGGTGGTCTGGCCGGGGGCAGTGCTGATGCCGAACAGCATGATGCCGAAGCCGCCGAGGATCATCGCCACGATGGCCGCGACCTTGAGCAACGACAGCCAGAACTCCATTTCACCGAAGACTTTGACGTTGCACAGGTTCAGCCCGCCGACCACCGAAACAATGCCCAGCACCCAGATCCAGCGCGGGACTTCCGGAAACCAGAAGCCCATGTAGATGCCGAATGCCGTCACATCGGCCATACCAACGATGACCATTTCGAACGCGTAGGTCCAACCGAGAATGAAGCCCGCCATGGGCCCGAGGTAGGTGCTGGCGTACTGCCCGAACGAACCGGCGACCGGGTTGTGCACCGCCATCTCGCCCAGGGCGCGCATGACCATGAACACCGCCGCGCCACCGATCAGGTAAGCCAGCAGCACCGCAGGCCCGGCCATCTGAATGGCCGAGGCAGAACCGTAGAACAGCCCCGTACCGATTGCCGATCCCAGGGCCATGAAGCGAATGTGTCGGGCCGAGAGCCCGCGTTTCAAACCTTTTGCTGACTGCTGCATTTTTCGTCCTTATTTATTTTTATTCGACGCAAAAATCGAAACGCCAACAGGCCGGCCTCCGCACAGTGTGGAAGACAGCCTGTTGGCGATGAGGCACTTACAGACTCGGCAGCAAGTTCGCCGGAACCAGCTCATTCAGCGTG
>NZ_JBJJMM010000019.1:0-129727 GCF_046231795.1 Pseudomonas sp. KCJK9016
CTGCTAATGCTTTTGTAAATTATTTGGTGAGCTTGGTTTTTTAGATTTTCTTCATTGTACTCATCAATTTCAAAGTCGTCGGAAAGAGCTAGATTGACGAGTGATAATAAGACAGACTTATCAATTTTATCAATGGTTTCGTAACTTCCTTCGGCGTCTAGATAGTACCCTTGGCTTTTTTCAATTTTTAATATTTTCATATCCTGCCTTCCTTTCCATGTAAGCGGATTCACCTGCTTCCAGAGAGTCCATGGTCACTTTAAAGTTATTAATTTTTTTACCGTCGGTTGAAATTAATTCTCTGCTGGAAGGATGTCCAGAATATCTTCTGTATATTATCTTTTCCCCTTCAAGTTCTTTGGCAGTATAGATTGTGTAGTCGGCTTTGATGGATGCACCTACGACACTATTATGAGTTACAATAACTACCGGCATGCTTTTTGATATTTCTTTGAGCATCTGATTGACTTCACTCTTTAGGAAGAGATTGTCAAATGAAGACTCTGGCTCGTCGATAAGTAAATAGTCAAAATTTTGAGCATTCTTTATTTCTTGCAATAGTCTAAATTCAGAACGCTCTCCGCCAGAAACCTTAAAGCCATCTTTATTCAAGATTTCATACTCAATGCATGCAAAATATTTATAAAATTCTGAGGGAGTGAATGCTTCGTTTGCTTTCAAGGTGGAGAGGTATTTTGCCGGATGTGCGTAATCTCTGAACGCATCACTAAAAGCAACCTTTTGGCCGCTAACATTTTTGATTTCACCTGGACCTTGAAACGCACGTTGTTTACAGACGATCTTAAACCCTTGAAAACTTTCTTGATATATTGTTTTCTCTTCCTGAAGTAGCTTGGCGATTTCGCTAAACTTCAGAAGTTTCTTGTGCTCGAACATGACTCGATAAAGGTCAACATCTTTTATTTGAGTTGCTGAGGTCTTTAGTTGAAGTTTGCTTTTAATATCGCGAATAATGTCATTCACCAAACTTTTCTTTTTTCTCTCGTAGGCTCTGGACCACAAGATGGCTATTAATTCGCAGGCCAGTGCCTTTAGGGCGTTTGTATCGATATACCTGTCTATGACATCTCTAAATTCAATATTTTCTATCAGCTGCCTTACTGAGCCGACAAGCTCGTTGAGCGATGTGTGTTCACCTAAATCGAATAAGGTTTCATTGAATAACGAAGCTTTGGAAAATGAATCAAATTTCTGTGCCTCTTCGGCTGATTTCATTAGAGTGTCTAAGTAATCTGCGACTCTTCGTTTGTTGGTTTCAGTATCGATACTCAATACATCGTCCAATACCGTTTTGAAGGGAGCTAGGTGCTTGTCTGAAAAAATACTTTTCTTGCGCGTTACATCTGCATTGAATTCTTTTTCATAGTTGGCATCGTCTCTTTGTACAAGAGAGAATTGAGGGATGTATTTTACGTTTTCGCAGCTATTATTTATCTGGGTTAAGGTTTCTGTTTTTCCCGAGGATCTAGCCCCAAGAATTACATTTAGGCCAGTTGAGAGACATTGCCCATCCTCGAATATTTGGAAGATTGAATTACCATCAAGCTTTGAAAGAGATACCTTACTCCTGTCGCGCAAGGCAAACTTCAACGATTTTAATGATATATCCCCGCAATCTATGTAAGTCTGCCTTGTTGGGAATTTAGTCATCCCCACGTAAAATCGCATGTCGCTGAAGATTACTGGTGTAAGTTCAGTTTCATCTTTTGACATGCGAACAAATTTTTTAGGGCTGTCGACCTCGCCCGCAGAGATTACATCCTTAAGTCTTTTAATAGTTTCTGCGTGAAGACTTGGCTTCTTTTCATAATGAGGGATCAGCAAATAATTGTTAAGATTACCAAAAATTCGTATCAAATCATCGACATTGATTGAGTCGCCAATTGCTACCACGTTTTTGGCTACTTCATACGCCTTAAGTTGAAAGCTTTCAAGGTCATGGTTTTCTGAAATTAGAAGGAGGTGCCCGGCATCTAAGTTTATCTCAATGCCGGGAAAGACAGCGCAGTTTAGTGCTTCACAAATTTCATTAAACTGAGCAAGGTCAAAAATATCATGATTCGTTATGGCGATAGCATCTAACTCTGCTATCTCAACATATTCTTTAAGTTTCTCTAGTGAGAATTCGAAGTATGAGTCGCTGATTGTGGGGATGGTATGCATATGGAGGTCAATTTTCTTCAATCTTCGCTCCTCAAATAAAAAAATCCAGCTTGTGAAATGCCTCTATCATCTGAAATTGAGGCACTTAATTCGATTAATCAAATGCCTTTGTAGCAAATTTGTTTTTTGGCAAAAAGCCACTACCTAGAAGCTAGATGGGTGAATGCTGGTTGTCTAGTAGAACTCTCAAAAAACGAATAATGCGTGAAGGACGCGAATTCACTTTTGCCATGGATAAGGTGATGAGATGAAGCCAGATCTAGGGACAGGCCTTCGAGAGTTCATTGCAAGGCTGGGAATATCGTTACCTGGAGAGGGCGATGCTCGCCGGGGCAGGAATGCCGTCGGTGGCTATATCACGTAGCTGAGCAGATGGAGTCAAATCAACGTGTCAATGCCCGGACGGCTAAGTTCGATACCGAGGCGCTGCGTAAACACGACGAGCAGGTGCGCCCTAGGCAGTTTGCTAACCGTTCGAGCGTCGATGTCGAAACAGCGATAACGGCACAGATTTATTTAAACTGTTCGCAAAGTCCGCTTTTGGCCGTCAGCAGTCGCGTGCCAATACCCGCTTCTGGCCGAAAGCTGACCTCGGTAAATTACTGCTTTACCAGCCTTAAGATGCCCTAAGCCTTAACCCACCGCCCCCGACTCCACGCACTCAACCAATCCACCCCCAACACCAAACCCAGCATAGCCAATATCACCGTCCCCGCCTGCGCCTCCTGAAACAAACTCAAGCTCACATACAACATCTGCCCCAGCCCTCCAGCGCCGACAAACCCCAGCACGCTGGCCATCCGGATGTTGTTCTCCCACCGATACAAACAGTACGCGAGCAACTGCGGTGCGAGGTTTGGCAGGGTTCCGTAGCAGAAGGCGACTACCGGGTTCCCCCCTTGCAACCGAATCGCCTCCGCCGGTTCTGGCGGGGTGTTTTCCAGGGCTTCGGCGAACAGGCGACCGAGTACTCCGGTGGTGTGCAGGGCGAGGGCCAGGGTGCCGGCGTTGGGGCCGAGGCCGGCGGCGAAGACCATCAGGGCGGCCCAGACCAGTTCCGGGATGGCGCGCAGGCCGTTGAGCAGCAGGCGGGCGGCGCTTTGTAATGGCCAGCCGAAGCGGCCGGCGGCGGGGAGTGCCAGTAACAGGCCCAGCACGGCGGCGAGGAGCGTGCCGAGGGCGGACATGGCGAGGGTTTCCAGGGCGCCGTGGAGGATGGCGTTGAGGTAACCGGCGCTGAGGTCGGGGCTGAGGAAGCGTTGGGCGTAGCTGCCCATCTGTTTCAGGCTGTCGGCGCTGCCGAGGGCTTCGAGGTCGAGGCCCAGGTAGGCGAACGAGGCGATGACGGCGAAGACGATGGCGAGGATCAGCGCCGTGTTGATCAGGCGCTTCATGTCAGTCTCCAGCGCAGCAGGCGGCTGAGTTGGTCGGCGCCGAGCACCAGCAGCAGGAAGGTCAGGAGCATGCTGGCGACTTCGCCGCCGGCGAACATGCGGATCGACAGGTCGATCTGTTGGCCGAGGCCGCCGGCGCCGACGAAGCCCATCACCACCGAGGCGCGGATCGCGCATTCCCAGCGGTACACGGTGTAGGAGAGCAGTTCCGCCGCCACGTTGGGCAGCACGCCGTAGGCGAAACTCGCCAGGCGTCCGCTGCCGGCCTGGAACAAGGCGTGGGCCGGGCGCTGGTCGGTGGATTCGAAGATTTCGGCGTAGACCTTGCCGAGCATGCCGCTGTAGGTGATGGCGATCGCCAGCACGCCCGCCGCCGGGCCGAGGCCCACGGCGCGCACGAACAGCAGCGCCCAGACGATTTCCGGCACGCTGCGCAGGAAGATCAGCAAGCCCCGCACCGGCCAGCGCAGCAACCGGCCCAACAGGCTAGGGCGGCCACCGTGGGACGCGGCGGACAGCGACAAGGCGCGGCTGGCAAGCAGCCCGGCGGGGATCGCCAACACCAGAGCCAAGGCCATGCCCGCCGTGGCGATGGCCAGGGTTTGCAGGGTGGCCTTGAGCAGCAGTTGCAAAAAGTCCCGGTCATGGGCCGGCGGCCAGAAGGTCGCGACGAAGCGGCCCATTTCGCTCTGACTGTCGGCGTGCAGCAACACGCCGAGGTCGAGTTCGCTGAGTTGAATGCCCGGCCACAACAGCGCAATCGCCAGCAGGGTCAGCAGCAGGCGCGGCCAGGCGGCGGGGTCGCGGGTGTCGGTATTCAGCATCGTGGAATCTGCACAATCAGCGGCGTCACGGTCGGCGCCGGGGACTGCAGTTGTTCGTTGGCGTACAGGCTGTCGAGCATGTCGTGGCTGACGTGATCGGACGGGCAATCGAACAGGATCTTCCCTTCGCGCAAACCGATGATGCGCGGAAAGTGCGCCAGCGCCAGTTCCACCGCGTGCAGGCTCGCCACCAGGGTGACGTTGTGCTCCCGGGCATGGCGCGACAGGACGCTCAGGGTGTGCCCGGCGAGGACCGGGTCCATGGCGGACACCGGTTCGTCCGCCAGCAAGACGTCCGGCGCCTGATACAGCACGCGAGCGATGCCCACGCGCTGCAACTGGCCGCCGGAAAGCTGCTGGCACTGGCTGAAGAGTTTGTCCGCCAGATCCAGCCGCGCCAATGCGGCGCGGGCGCCGGGGATGTCCAGCGGGTGCAGCAGATTGATCAGGCTTTTGCCCAGGCTCCATTGCCCGAGCTTGCCGGCCAGCACAGCCGTCACCACCCGTTGCCGGGGCGGCAGGGGCGGTGCCTGATGCACCAGGCCGATTCTGGCGCGCAGGCGTTGGCGCTGGCGGGCGGACAAATGCCAGGCCCGCTGGCCCAGCACGTCGATGTCGCCACGGCTTGGCCGAATGGCGGTGGCCAACAGGTTGAGCAGGCTCGATTTACCGGCGCCGGACGGGCCGATGATCGCCACCTGCTCGCCGCTGTTGATCTGCAAATCCACACCACGCAGGGCTTCGACGCCGTTGGCGTGGTGCAGGACGACTTGCTTGAGGCTCAGGGTCATTTCAGCAGTTCGGCGGCGCGGGCGGCTTCTTCGATGCCTTTGTAGTTGTCAGGGCTGGTTTCGATGAAGCGACTGGCAGCCTGCAGGTCGAGGATTTTCTTCTGCTCGGGGTTGGCCGGGTCGAGGGCCAGGAAGGCTTTTTTGATCTTCGCTGCCAGCGCCGGGTCGAGGGTGCCGCGCACGGTCCAGTTGTAATCGAAGTAAGCCGGGGTGGTGGCGAAGACCTTGACCTTGTTGGTGTCGACCTTGCCGGCGTCCACCAGTTTCTGCCAGACGCTGGCGTTCAGCACACCGGCATCGACCTTGCCGGCCTGCACCCAGGCGACGGTGGCGTCGTGGGCGCCGGAGTAGCCGACGCGGCTGAAGTAGGTTTCGGGCTTGATGCCGTCCTTGAGCATGAAGTAGCGCGGCATCAGGCTGCCGGAGGTGGACGACACCGAACCGAAGGCAAAGGTCTTGCCCTTGAGGTCGGTGAGGCTTTTCACGTTCGGGTCGGCGGTGATGAATTTGCTGGTGAACTGCGCGTCCTGTTCACGCTGCACCAGCGGGATCACCGGGGTGGTGGCATCGGTTTTCAGCCGCGCCTGGACGAAGGTGAAACCGCCCAGCCAGGCCATGTCGAGGCGGTCGGTGGCCAGGGCTTCAACCACCGCAGGGTAGTCGGCCACGGGAACGAACTGCACTTTCATGCCCAGTTGCTGCTCGAGATAAGCCCCCAGCGGTTCGAACTTGCGCAGCAGTTCGGTCGGGGCTTCATCGGGGATTGCGCTGACCTTCAACACATCGGCGGCTTGCGCCAGCACCGCGGTAAAGGACAGGGCCAGGCCTGCGGTCAGTGCCAGGGTTCGCTTGAGCATGGAATTCTCCGTTTCGTGGGCTTCAGGAACGATGCGCCGACTGGGGCAAAGGTCATCGTGTGCAACGTCAGGTTAGCCGAAACGGGGGACTTGTTGGGGATGTCCATGAGTTTGCAGTGTTTGAACCTTCACCTTCGCGAGCATGCTCGGTCCCACAGCAGTACGCGTTCCAGTGTGAGAGCGAGCCGGCTCACGATGACGTCAGTCCGGACAAACCCGACCAGTGTCGGGTTCGGAGCCGGCAATCACTTCAACCGTTCAACAAGCGTCTTGCCGACACCCAATGCAGACGCCGGGTTTTGTCCGGTTATCAGTTCACGATCAACCACTACATGACTGGCCCACGCCGAAGTGTTGCTGCTGAATACACCACCGGCTTTTTCAAGCGCGGTCTGCGGGTAGAACTTCATCGTGCCGCCGTTCAGCAGTCCTTTGGCGATCTCTTCTTCCTGATTGCTGATGACCGTGAACTTATAGCCGGCATACGTCCAATTGTTCGCCGTTGTGGCTTTGCCGGTTTCCAGTTGCCGGGTGAATGCGGTCGGATCCGTCAGGGTCGACAGCAGCGCAATCGGGCCGTGGCAAACCAGCGCTGTGGATTTGCCTTTTTGATGGAAGTTGCTCAGCAATTTGCCCAGCGCCTGGCTGTGCAACAGATCCTGCATCGGTGCGTGGCCACCCGGAATGTAGACGGCATCGAAATGGTCGTAGCCGACTTGCTCGACCCGCGAGAGGCTGATGACCGGCGATTCGCCGGGCGAGGTGATCTTCAGTTGTTCCAGCAGCGCTTTGTGGGTCTGCAGGGCCGCGACGTCATTGTTGAAATACATCTTGTCGTCGGAGGACCGGTCCAGCGTCGGCGCCTTGCCGGTCGGGGTGGCGAAGGTCACGGTGTGGCCCGCATCGAGCAGCAGCTTGACCGGTTGCATCAGTTCGTTGAGGTAGAAACCGGTGCTGAATACCTTGCCGTCTTTCAGATCGAGATGATCGGAATCCGACAGAACCACCAGCACATTGGCGGCTTGGGCGTTCAACGCCGCAACGGAGAGAGACAAGGCGAAAGCAAGACGAGTGTATGAGCGCATGGCGATTCCAGTACGTGGAGGAAAGTGCGGCTCACTGTATTGATGCTCATGGCGGCGATAAACTCTCGCCACAGCAAAGCATTTGTTCTCTGGAGATCAAGATGAGCCGCCGATTCGATTATCTGGCTGACGTCGAAGTGTTCGTTACGGTGGTGGAAAAGGGTTCGCTTAGCGCCGGTGCGGTGTTTCTCGCAACCACGCCGTCGGTGGTCAGCCGGGCAATTTCGCGACTTGAAGCGCGTCTGGGCGTGCAGTTGCTGCGGCGCACTACTCGGCGCTTGAGCCTGACCGATGCCGGTGTGTTGTATCTGGAACAATCGCGAGCCGCATTCGGCCTGATCGATGATGCAGAGCGCACGATTCAGGGGCAGGACGGTGAACTCAGTGGCCGTGTGCGCCTGAGCGTGCCGACCACTTACGGTCACTATCGTTTGCCGGCCATGCTTGGCCGATTCACCCGGCAATATCCGCAAGTGCGTGTTGAGTTGAGTATCAGCAATCGCAACGTCGATCTGGTGGCCGAAGGGTACGACCTGGCTATTCGGTTGGGCGCGCTGCCGGACAGCGGATTGATCGGGCGCAAGCTGGAAGATGCGCGTTTGTGTGTGGTTGCCGCGCCGGATTATCTGCAACGGGCCGGGACGCCGCAATGTGTCGACGATCTGCAGCGGCATGCGTGCCTGCCGTTCTTGATGCCCAGCACCGGCCGCGTCGGGCCGTGGCTGTTTCGTGAACAGAACGAAGATCGCGAATGGCTGCCCAGCGCCAATATCCAAGTGTCCGACGATGTATTGGGCATCGTGTCGCTGGCGGAACAGGGGCTGGGCATCTGCCAGACCTACGACTTCATCGTCCGCGAGCGGATCGAAAGCGGGCGGCTGGTGCGATTGCTTGAACAGTCGGGCGGGCGCTCCCGACCGTTCTCGGTGATCTACCCGCCACATCGGCAACTGTCGGCATCGGCGCGGGCGTTGATTGATTGTCTGACCCGGGAGGTCAGTCAAGGCGCAAGGGAAGGCCTCGACTGACGCGCTTCAAACGGAGGGAAGGCGCGCCACCCATTTCCCGCCACCGGCGCCGTCCTCCAAGGCGCGCAGAGCCTGGGGCAGTTCGCGGAAGTCGAACGTTTGCAGCGCCGGGCCGATCAGACTGCCGTCGAGCAGGGCTTGCAGCAGCTGTTCGCCGTTGCGGCGCAGCGTCTGGCGATCCTGCAGGCTGGCGTGGGTGTGGTAGCTGTTCAACGCGACTTCATGCAACGAAATCGCAGAGCTGAACGCCGGAACCGGCGCGGTTTCCTGACGATCCTGGATGCACACCAGATGACCGTTGTAGCCCAGCATGCTGGCCATTTCTGCTGCGTGAGCGCCGCTGACCGTGTCGAACACGGCGTGCAAACGGCGTTCGCCGAGACTGGCGGTGAGTGCGGTTTTCCAGCCCGGTTCGCGGTAATCGAATACGCCGACCACCCCCAAGGATTTGAGTTTTGCATGATGCGCGCCGGACGCGGTCGCCCAGACCCGCCAGCCGCGTTGCACCGCCAGTTGCACCAGCAGCAGACCAACCGCGCCGCCGGCGCCGATCACCAGCACATCAGCGGCCTCGCTGGCAGGGACTTTCTCCACGGCTTGCCATGCGGTCAATCCGGGGCAGGGCAGCGATGCGGCACTTGCATCATCGAGCGCGGCGGGCACCGACAGTACGGTGGCGGCGTCCAGCAGGCAGTACTCGGCGAAGCTGCCATCGCTCGCCAATGATTGGTGATACGCCACGCGACTGCCGGGTTGCAGCGTCACACCGGCGCCGGCCGCGACCACTACGCCCATGCCGTCGACACCCGGCACACGCCCGGTGCTCCATGCGGGATGGCCCCACTCGATGATTTTCCAGTCCACCGGGTTCAGGGCGATGGCGCGATTGGCCACCAGCACCTGGCCGGGGCCGGGTTGCACGAGGGTTTTGCGGGTCAGTGTCAGGCCATCCAGCCCTTGGCCGGAAGTCCAGGCCCAAGCTGCGTAATCGGTTTGCATTGTGCGGTTCCCATGATTTCGATGGCCGTCAGTATCCCGGTCTGCGGAAATGAGAAGAACCGGCCCTGGGTCAAAGGTGTTTTGCGTAAAAATCAGCAATGCCCCGCAACGCCTTAATCAACCTGCGCAAATCGCTCAACCAACCAATCGATAAACACCCGCACGCGGTTGCTCAAATGCCGGTTCGGCGGGTACAGCAGGTGGAACGGGTAGGCCGGCGGGCGCCAGTCGGTGAGGATCGGCACCAGTTCGCCACGCTCGATGGCCGACCTGACGGTGTAGCTGAAGGTGTGGATGATCCCCAGCCCGGCGAGCCCGGCCGCCAGATGCGCGTTGCTTTCGTTGACGCTGACCAGGCCTTTGCCTTCGATCTGATGGCGTTCGCCGTTGCGCTGGAAGTTCGCCGGCAGGATGCGCCCGGTGGAGGCCGAGCGATAGGCGATCATTTGATGCCGGGCCAGTTCCAGCGGATGCATCGGCGTGCCGTGGCGCTCCAGATAGTCGGGCGTGGCGCAGGTGGTCCAGGAGACTTCGCCGAGGCGGCGCACGGCGAGGGCCTGTTCGGTCAGCGGGCCGCCGCGGATCACGCAGTCGACGCGCTCGCTGATGAGGTCCACCGGGCGGTCGCTGACGCCCAGGTCCACCTGAATGTCCGGGTAGCGCTCGAAGAACTTCGGCAGTTCGGGAATCACCAGCATGGTCGCCGTAGAGCCGCCGATGTCCACGCGGATCCGGCCTCGGGGCAGGCCCTGAGCCTGGCTGAAACCTTGATCGATGTCGTCCAGTTGATGCAGCAGTTGTTGGGTCAGCTGGTAATAGGAGGCGCCGTCGGCAGTGACGGTCAGGCGCCGGGTGGTGCGTTGCAGCAGGCGCACGCCGAGGTGGCTTTCCAGTTGCCCGATCAGTTTGCTGACCGTGGTTTTCGGCTGGTTCAACGAGTCGGCGGCTTTGGTGAACGAGCCGCTTTCTACCACGCGGGCGAACACGCGGATTGCCAGTAACTGATTCATCGGGCTGCGCTCAAGGATTGAAGTCGGTGCTGAGTATTGTGCATGTCTGTGTACAAACAAAACCGATTTTGCGGATTTTTCAAATCAATCCATCGGCCTAAAGTCGCTTTCAACGGCTCACCTACGACCCGTCACCTTCCTCAACACGGTTACTGGAGATTCATCATGAGCAACAGACTTGAAGGCAAAATCGCATTGATCACCGGCGGCACCACCGGCATCGGCCTGGCCTCGGCGCAGGAATTCGTCGCCCAGGGCGCCACCGTATTCATCACTGGCCGTCGTCAGGCCGAACTGGACAAAGCGGTGGCCGCCATCGGCCCGCGTGCCATCGGCATTCAGGGCGACGTGGCGAAGCTGGAAGACCTGGATCGCGTCTACCGCGAAATCGCCGAGAAGGCCGGGCACCTCGACATCCTGTTCGCCAACGCCGGGGGCGGTGACATGCTGCCGCTGGGGGCGATCACCGAAGAGCATTTCGACCGGATTTTCGACGCCAACGTGAAGGGCACGCTGTTCACCGTACAAAAGGCATTGCCGCTTCTGCGCGATGGCGCCTCGATCCTGCTGACGTCGTCGACCACCTCGGTGCAGGGCACGGAAAACTTCAGCGTCTACAGTGCAAGCAAAGCCGCGGTGCGCAACTTCGCCCGCTCCTGGTTGCTGGATTTGAAACCGCGGCGCATCCGCGTCAACGCCATCAGCCCCGGCCCGGTGCGCACCCCGGGTCTGGCAGGTCTGGTACCGGCAGAACACACTCAAGGGCTGTTCGATCAACTGGCGTCGGTGGTGCCGATCGGGCGTCTGGGCGAGCCGAGCGAGATCGCCAAGGCTGCATTGTTCCTGGCCTCGGATGACAGCAGTTTCGTCAACGGCATCGAACTGTTCGTCGACGGCGGCACTGCGCAGATCTGATTGGCTTCAATCAATGCCCCGGCACTTGTTCGTTCGAGTGTCGGGGCTCGTCTGTTTCATCTGTTTCCTCGGCCGGCGCCTTGTCCCAGATCAGGCGCGGGTCGAAGCTCATGGCCGAGAGCATGGTGAACACCACCACCAGGCCGAAAAACAGAATCCCCGGTCGCGGCTCGATATCCCCCAGCGCTTGGAATTTCACCAGCGCCGCCACCAGCGCGACCACTAGCACATCGAGCATCGACCAATAGCCGATCAGCTCGACGAATCGATACAGCTTCGAACGTTCCCGGCGCGCCCAGTGGCTGTCCCGTTGCACGGTGATCAGCAGCAGCGTCAGGGCGATGAACTTGATCCCCGGCACCGCGATGCTGGCAATGAAGATGATCAGCGCGATGTCCCACGCGCCGTGTGCCCAGAAGTCCAGCACGCCGCTCATGATGGTGCTGTCGGCGCCGTTGCCGAGCATGACGGTGTTCATCACCGGCAGCAGGTTCGCCGGCACGTAGAACGCCAGGGCGGCGAACATGTAGGCCCAGGTGCGGGCGAGAGAATTGATCTTGCGCCGGTGCAGCGGCGCGTCGCAGCGCGGGCAGTGGTGCGGCTCGTCGGTCATGTCGCAGGCCAGCCCGCAGCTGTGACACAGGCAGAGGTTGAGTTCGCTGGCGGTCGGCGGGCGTTTCATGGCAGGTCCCACAAATCGCGTATGTCGCGTCCGGCGATGCGGATCAGCAACAGGCTGAGCACGGCCAGCGCAAACAGGCCGATGCCGGGGATCACATCGAGCATGCCCGCCAGTTTGAACACCGCCACCATCGCCCCGAGCAGACACACTTCCAGCATGCTCCAGGGCCGCAGGGTTTCCAGCCAGCGCATGCACAGTTTGAAGGCCGGCGAACGGCGCGAGGCGAGGGCGAAGCTCAGCACCCAGATCAATAACGCCAATTGAAAGGCCGGGGCGATGATGATCGAGATCGCCGCGACCATCGCCATGAAGGTGATCGGCCCCTGACTCAGGGCCAGCACCGAATCCCACAGGGTCGCGCTGTTTTTCAGGCCTTTCATGCTGATGCTCATCACCGGGTAGAAATTGGCGAACAGCCACAGCATGGCGGCGGTGAAACTCAGGGCCAGGCGTTGCTCCACGCTCAGGTTGTTATGACGCTGAAGCACGCCGCCGCAGCGAGCGCAGAGGGTTTTCTGATGAGCGGCGAGCGTGGACTTTTCATACACGCAGTCGCAATGCTCGCAGATGATCAGGTGCTCGGTCGTGGCCATGGGGCACTCGGTGGGGGACGGCTGGAACCTTCTTCAATATAGGCGCGTTAGGGCATCCGACAACTGTCACCTCCCGAAACGCACCTTTGGTTTGCCGCTGCGCCGCGCCGAATCTGGCCCCGGGCAATGACCACGCAACCGGGCAATTCACACCGGTTGCGTGGCTTCCTCTGCTGCGATTGCAGTTCGCACGCCGGGCCGCTCGGCGATGCGTGCCATGTAATTTGCCAGCGCTGGCCAGTCTTCGATGGCGATGCCGAATGTCGGCAACCACTTCAGCACCGTGAACAAGTAGGCATCCGCCACGCCGAACGCCTGCATCAGAAAGGGTTGGGTCGCAAGGATTCGATTCAGGTAATCCAGACGTTTGAAGAGTTTGTGTTTGAAGAGCGTTTTAGTGGATTCCGGGATTTCGCTGCTGAACAACGGCGCGCTGCCGCCATGAATTTCCGAACTGATGAAATTCAGGTGCTCCTGCAGACGCGAGCGCTCCCAGGTGCCATTGGCCGGGGCCAGCCTCTGTGCAGGGTCAAGGTCGGCGAGGTATTGCAGAATCGCCGGGCCTTCGGTCAGCACCTCGCTGTTATCGAGCATCAGTGCGGCCACGTAACCCTTCGGATTGATCTCGTGAAAGTCCCTGCCATCGGCGGTGCGCTTGGTCTGGTTGTTGACCCTGATCAGCTCGAACGGCAGCGCCAGTTCTCGCAGCACAATGTGCGGGGCCAGCGAGCAGGTCATGGGTGCGAAGTACAGTTTCATGGGTTCTCCTTCAAGTGAGAGCCCAGAATCCGGGATTTTGGAGACGCTTCGCAAAGGACATCTGCAGTGCTAGCGTATGACAAAATCTCATGGACTGAAGAAACCCCATGCTCACCCGACTGCCCTCGCTCAACGGATTGCGAGCCTTCGAATGCGCGGCCCGACACCTGAGTTTCACCCGCGCCGCCGAAGAGCTGAACGTTACGCAAACTGCGATCAGCCATCAGATCCGTCGTCTTGAAGATGAACTTGGCGTGCGCCTGTTCATGCGCTTGAAGGACGGATTGGCGCTCACGGAAGAGGGCAGCGCTTATTTCCCCGGTGTACGTTCGGCGTTCATGGAACTGCGCTATTCGACCGAGCGCTTGCTGGAGGCGGACAATCAGAGTGTCCTGACCATCAGCACGTTGGTGTCCGTGGCGTCGAAATGGCTGTTACCGCGCCTGCCGTCCTTTCGCGAGGCGTTTCCCGAGATTGATGTGCGCATCAGTGCGTCCACGGAATTGGTGGACTTTCGCAAGGGTGGCATCGATGCCGCGATCCGCTACGGCGACGGAAACTGGCCGGGACTGCGCGCCGACTGGCTGATGGCCGACGAGATATTCCCGGTGTGCAGCCCGCGTCTGCTCGCCGGACCGGACCCGATCAAAACGCCGGCCGATCTGGCCCGGCACACCTTGCTGCACGTCAGCGGGCAGACTGCCGATGACTGGAGCGACTGGCTGAACGCCGCAGGTCAACCGCCACCACCGGCCAAAGGCCCGCGCCTGACCTTCGATCTGGCCATGATGGCGGTACAGTCGGCGATTGACGGGCAGGGCGTGTGCATCGGGCGATCGACCTACGTCGAGGACGATTTACGCGCGGGGAGGCTGGTGGCGCCGTTTGATTTGCGGCTGAAATCGGATTCGGGGTTCTACTTCGTCACACCCCATGAAAACGCGGGTTCGAAAAAGATCATCGCCTTCAGGCAATGGCTGTCGCAGGTGGTGTGAGTTGTATGCACGTGTATCAATCCCGCCCTCGTACACAGTGAGTTAACAAGCGCCGGCATCTGGACACATCTGCGCTACATGCCCTCTTCAAAGTAGGACCGTCACTTCACGACTTCCAAGAGGGCAACACCATGCGCCGCACACTCCTGATGACCGCAGCCGCCGTACTGGTTTCAATGACCGGCCTGGCAAACGCCGCCGAGGCTCAAACGGCGGCCCCCGCCAAGCGCTGGCAACAAGGCCTGAGCCGCACCGATCTGGTCCATCAGGACCTGGGCGCGGCGGACCGTGAAGTGATTCAGGCGCGGGTCGATTTCGAACCGGGCATCACTTCGCCCCGGCATGCACACCCGGGCGTCGAAGTCGCCTATGTGGTCAGCGGGACGTTCGAATACCAGCTCGAAGGCCGGGCGCCGGTGACGCTGAAAGCGGGCGATTCGCTGTTCATCCCGGAAGGCGTGGCGCACATCGCGAAGAACGTCGGCAATGACAAGGGTTCGGAACTGGCGACTTACATCGTCAAGAAGGGCGAGCCGTTGTTGATCCTCAAGCAATAACGACCGGGACACTGCAAAGGCCTGCCCATGTGGCAGGCCTTTTTTTGTTGTCGGCGGACTCAACGCACGCTAACGCCGCCCGACTCAACCTGAAAGAACGTCAGCGCGCATCCACCTCTTTCACAACCCCGGCAGATGCCCTTTGCTTGCGCCTCTTGAGCCAGCTGAAAAACGCATGCACCGGATGCAGAACGGCCGTCAGCACGCCCAGCAGCAAGATGACGAAAAGGATGATCAGCGGGATGCTTTCGTGCGAGAACATGGTGGGCAACTCCTGTAGTCACTATGTTGGAACCCGCAGACTAGACGCATCCGACGATGTTTTTGGTGAAGGTATGTTCATCTTCGAAAGCGTGGATTGTGCTACGGAAGATTCGGGATCGGCTCCGCTTTCATGAGCCGTTCGAAGGCATGTCTTTCTCACCGATGGGCACCCGTACATGTCGAAATCAGGCATCGACATGCCGCACACGGGCTATTTGCGCTCAACACCGGCCACGTAAGGTGGGGCGTCCCTCAGAGAACAACAAAAACGATGAACAGCCTGAATTCGAAGGAATCGAGCGGTCAGCTGGCGCAGGGCTTCAAGCCGCGCCATGTGACCATGTTGTCAATCGCAGGAATCATCGGCGCGGGGTTGTTTGTCGGCTCCGGGCACGCCATCGCGGCGGCGGGGCCGGCGGTGTTGCTGGCGTATCTGTTTTCCGGCCTGCTGGTGGTACTGGTCATGCGCATGCTGGGAGAGATGGCGGTGGCCCGACCGGACACCGGGTCGTTTTCCACCTATGCCGATCAGGCCATTGGTCGCTGGGCCGGCTTCACCATTGGCTGGCTCTACTGGTGGTTCTGGGTGCTGGTCATCCCCATCGAGGCACTGGCCGCCGGGCATGTTCTGAATCAATGGTTTCCCCAGGTCGATGCGTGGCTGTTTGCGCTGATGTCGATCATCCTGCTGGTCATCACCAATCTGTTCAGTGTCTCCAAGTACGGCGAGTTCGAATTCTGGTTCGCCATGGCCAAGGTCGTGGCGATCATCGGTTTCATCGGCGTGGGTTTTGCCGTATTGATGGGCTGGATTCCCGAGCGTGAAGCCAGCGGCCTGAGCCGCTTGATGGAGGAGCACGGCGGGTTCGCGCCCAACGGCCTGTCGGCGGTGGTCGGCGCCTTCATCACCATCATGTTCAGTTTCATCGGCACTGAGGCCGTGACCATCGCTGCCGCCGAATCGGACCATCCGGCGCAGAACATCGCCAAGGCCACGCGCTCGGTGATCTGGCGCATCGGTGTGTTTTACCTGTTGTCGATCTTTGTGGTGATTTCCGTGGTGCCCTGGAACGATCCGCTGCTGGCGTCCGTCGGTTCCTATCAGCGCGCACTGGAGTTGATGAACATTCCCCACGCCAAATTCATGGTCGATGTGGTGGTGTTGATCGCCGTGGCCAGTTGCATGAACTCGTCGATCTATATCGCTTCACGCATGCTGTTTTCACTGGGACTTCGCGGCGATGCACCGCACGCGTTGAAAGTGACTTCCGCTGCAGGCGTGCCGAGGACTGCGGTGATTGCCAGCAGCGTCATCGGCGCCGGGGTGACACTGCTCAGCTACTTCATGCCCGCCGGCCTGTTTCAGTTCCTGCTCGCCAGTTCCGGCGCCATTGCGTTGTTGGTGTATCTGGTGATTGCGGTGTCTCAGCTGCGCATGCGCCGGATGCTGCTGCGGCAGAATGTCGAGCTGACTTTCCGCATGTGGCTGTTTCCCTGGCTGACGTATCTGGTGATGGCCTTCATCTGCGCCGCGCTCGCGGTGATGATGCTGACGCCGGAGCATCGTCTGGAAGTGACATCGACCCTCTGCCTCGCACTGGCGATTTCCTTCATCGGACTGGTGACCACGCGTCAGCATGGGCCGGCGAACGCGGCAACACAAAACGCCCGAAGCGGTGCTTCGGGCGTTCGAGGTTGAAGTCGTCGCGAGCCGGTTTCAGATCAGGCGCAGGGTCACGTCGATATTGCCGCGTGTGGCCTTGGAGTAAGGGCAGGTCTGGTGCGCGGCTTCCATCAGCGACTGGGCGACCGAAGGCTCCAGCCCCGGCAGGCTGACATTCAAACGGGCCTGCAGGAAAAACGCATCGCCGGTCTTGCCCAGATCGATTTCGGTTTCCACCGCCACATCCGCCGGCAGCCTGATTTTCAGCGCTGCCGCCGCTTTGCCCATGGCGCCGATGAAACAGGCCGACCAGCCGGCCGCCAGCAGTTGTTCCGGGTTGGTGCCGCTGCCGTTGGAGCCGGGTGGCGACAGTTTGACGTCCAGATTGCCGTCGGAACTGCGCGAGGCGCCATCGCGTCCGCCGGTGGTGCGGGTCTTGCCGGTGTACAGCACGTTGTCGATTTGATTGATCATGAGAGTACCTGCCTGTGTGGGTTGTGGAGTCGGAGCCAGGCTCCGATGGCCCACACTTTTGCATCGGCATGTACCGGGGATGTGTCGTGCAACGGGGGGTTATGTATCGCTGTGTAGCGACGCCGGATCAGGATGAGCGCTGAGAGAGCGTCAGCAACAGCCCGAATCCCACCAGCAGACCGCCGAACGCCCGGTCAATCCACTGCCGTGCCGCCAGCAGTTTCTCGCGCACCCGCCCGGAGGAAAAGCACAGCGCCACCAGGCTGAACCACACCACATGCGCTCCGGCAATGAACAGTCCATAGGCGATTTGCAAAGGCAGTCCGGTGTCCGGTCGGACGACACCCATGAACAGGCTGACGATGAAAATCGAGGTTTTCGGGTTCAGTGCGTTGGTGAGTAAACCAGTGCGCAGTGCGGCCAGATCGGACAGGGCAGGTGACGCAGCATCCGGCTGCTGAGCGTCAGGTCTGGAGCGAAGCATTTTTATGCCCAGATAGACGAGATACGCAGCCCCCGCGAGCTTCAACGCATTGAACAGCCACGGTGTTTGCTGAAGCACCCAGCCCAGCCCGAGCAGGGTGTAGCCGACATGCACCAGCACCCCCAGACCAATGCCCGCCGCCGTGAGTACGCCGGCGCGTCGAGAAAGCAGCAAGCCGTTGCGCGAGACCATCGCGAAGTCCGGCCCGGGACTGAGGCATGCAAGCAGCGTGATGGTGATTACGACTATCCATTCGTTCATGGTGGAACCTTGAGTGGGTTGCTGATAGAAAGCCATGTTTGCAAAGACCAGGCGCCGGGACTAACGATGATTTCTGAACAGAAAGGTGACTCTGAATCACCATTTTCAGTAGGGCGAATGCCGTCTCTGCTGGCGCTGCGCTGCTTTGAATCCGCTGGCCGGTTCGAGAACTTCGCCCGTGCGGCGGACGAGCTGCATCTGACGCCGGGCGCCATCAGTCGGGCAGTGCGCCTGCTGGAGGAGGATCTGGGTGTCGATCTGTTCGAGCGGCGCAAGCGCAGGGTGTTTCTGACGGACCCGGGAAGACGACTGCTCAAAGCGGTGAGTGAAGGGCTGGGGTTGATGAACCATGCCGTTCGCGAAATTCGCAGCGAGGCGCGCCGTACGCGACGGCTGGTCCTGTCGTGCGAGCCGACACTGTTGATGCGCTGGCTGATCCCGCGCTGGAGTGATTTCCAGGCACGACATCACGGCCCGGACATTCATCTCGTGGCCGGCGGCGGTCTGTTTTCATTTGAACAGGGAATCGACCTGGCCATTCGGCGCGACGATTTCCCCCGACCTGCGGGGTATCACGCCGAGCGGTTGTTTGCCGAAAAGGTCGGGCCTGTGTGTCGGCCGGACAAGGTCGGCCAATGGTTCGATGAACGCGGCCAATGCTTGCGCGCCAGGGCTTCTCTGTTGCAGACCAACAGCCGTCCCACGGCCTGGCAAGAATGGGCCAACGCATCGGGCCATGCGGTTCCTGCGACGCAGATGCAGTCTTTCGAGCACTTCTATTTCAGCATTCAGGCCGCTGTCGCCGGGCTGGGGGTGGCCATGGGGCCGTGGCATCTGGTTCGTGACGATATCCAGAGCGGGGTGCTGGTTGCGCCTTCGGGATTCGTTGAAGACGGCTCGCATTACTGCTTGCTGTCTCCAACGCCTCCCGGACCGGGCAGTCTGGAAATGGAACTGCTGGAATGGTTGCGGGCGGTGGATTGATCGTATCGAGCAGCCTGGCAGGCAGCCCGCGCACTTGTGTTTGCGGGCCACCATGCAGCTGCGAACGGTGACGACAGCACGGCGTGAGCCGGCGCAGGCTCATTCCGAAAGGTTTTCCGGCGCGATCACCCATACGCTGCAAGGCATTTTGTAGAGCAGGTGTTCGACGGTGCTGCCGACCAGCCGTCCGATCCCGCGGTGGGCCACGCGGCCCATGACGATGAGATCGACGTCATACGCATCGGCATAGCTGGACAGCACTTTGGCCGGGTCGCCGAGGATCATGTGTTGATTCTCGGCGGGGATGTTATTGCGTTCAGTCAGATCACGGAACGCCTCGCCCTGGGCATCGAACAGCTTTTTGGCGGCATTCGAGGAAAAGAACGCCGAGGCGTTGTCGAAGCCGAATTCTGCCGCGCCTATCGAGGACAGGTCGTGGGCATAGATCACGTCGAGTTGAGCGTTGCAGATGCTCGCGAGTTTGGTCGCTTCGCGCAGAATCCGGTCATTGAGGCCAGTGTAGCGGCCATCGCGATGGAACGGGTCGACCGCCGCAACGATACGGCGCGGCAGCGCATGCAGCACGTGGCTGACGAAGTGCAGCGGTACCGGGCATTCGCGCAGCAGATGAACGTCAAGCGGAGTGAACATCAGGCGCGACAAGGCTGATTCGTGCTCCAGGGCTTTGATCATGGCCGCCATCGGCTGTTCCTTGAGATGAATGAGGATCTCTTTGAGCGGGTTGGCCACCCACACCACCTCCGTCGTCACGTGTACGCCGAGTTTGCGCAAGGGGCGAGCCTGATCCTCCAGCCATTGCCGATGGCGCTCGACATAGCCCACGCGCATCTGTTCCAGCGCCTGCTCGTTGACCAGGCCGGCAGTCGCCAGACCTTCCAGATAATCGAAAGCAACGATGTGCAGCGCGGCGTCGGCAGCTTTGGCCAGTGCCGCTGCACGGTCGAACGCCGGGTTGTTTTTCATCAGGGGCGAGACGACGAGCATGAAGCGTGTTTGCTCAGACATGGCAGATCTCCCGTGGGCCAGTACAAGAACGACTCGTGGGCGACAACGTGCCCGAACCGTATCACTGGGTTTCTATCTTGCTGCGGTCGGCCGGGAGGGCCTTGATTTTTGTCAACCCGGCAGGTGGACGACGAGTCGACCGGATCGGCGGTGAGTCGAGGACTGATCCACTGATTGTTGACCATTATCAAACTTTGCCGTGTCGCTCGGGCGCAGTCTGGGCCCAGTGCTGAACCCACGTTCACGACAGCGCAGGGGAGCGACCATGGCGACCATGAAAGCAGCAGTTTTCGTTGAAAAGAACCGCATCGTGCTGGAAGACAAGCCGATCCCCGAAGTCGGCCCGCTGGATGCATTGATCCGCATCACCACCACGACTATCTGTGGCACTGACGTGCATATCCTGCGCGGCGAGTACCCGGTGTCCAAAGGGCTGACGGTCGGCCATGAACCGGTAGGCATCATCGAGCGCCTGGGCTCGCAGGTGCGCGGGTTCGTCGAAGGGCAACGGGTGATCGCCGGGGCAATCACCCCCAGCGGGCAAAGCTACGCGTGCCTGTGTGGTTGCGGCTCCCAGGACGGTCCTGACACCCGGCACGGCTTCAAGGCCATCGGTGGCTGGAAGTTCGGCAACACGCTTGACGGCTGTCAGGCCGAATACGTGCTGGTGCCGGACGCACTGGCCAATCTGTGCCCGATTCCCGACGGCCTGACGGATGAACAGGTGCTGATGTGCCCGGACATCATGTCCACCGGATTCTCCGGGGCCGAGCGCGGCGAGATCGGCATCGGCGACACCGTCGCGGTCTTCGCCCTGGGGCCGATCGGCCTGTGTGCCGTGGCCGGTGCGCGCCTCAAGGGCGCCACCACCATCATCGGTGTCGATGCGGTGGCCGAACGCATGAGTGTCGCCCGACGCCTCGGGGCGACCGACGTGATCAACTTCAAGGACGGCAATGTGATCGAGCAGATCATGGCATTGACCGATGGCCGTGGCGTTGACGTGTCCATCGAGGCGCTGGGCACCCAGGGCACTTTCGAATCGGCGTTGCGGGTGCTGCGGCCCGGCGGGCGCTTGTCCAGCCTCGGGGTGTATTCCAGCGACCTGCGCATTCCGCTCGACGCCTTCGCCGCCGGCCTGGGCGACTACAGCATCGTGTCCACCCTGTGTCCGGGCGGCAAGGAGCGGATGCGCCGGTTGATGGCGGTGGTGCAGAGCGGGGCGGTGGATCTGTCGCCGCTGGTCACCCACCGTTTCAGGCTCGATGACATCGAGGCGGCCTACGAGCTGTTTGCCCATCAGCGCGACGGCGTAATGAAGGTCGCGATCACCCCTTGAATGTGCGGTTTGCGGAGACTGTCCATGAACATTGAGATCATCGAGAGGCGCAGCGCTCCTGGCTGGGTCGTGCACATGGATCGGCTGCAAGTGAACTTCAACAGCCTGGAGCAGGCACGGGCGTTCGTCGATCGGCTTCAGGCCCGAATCAACGCCCCGCACCCCTGGCCGCAGCCGGCGGCGCGGCAGAAGAAAGTCCGGACGGGTGCCGCACGACCGTTGGTGGCAAGCGTTGACTGACGGGGTGGGTAGAGCGTGAATGAGTCCCTTGACCTGGCAGGTGCGGCCGCCGCGCTGGGCATCGGTTTGCTCATCGGTCTGGAGCGCGAACGTCACAAAGGCACCGGCAGTACCCGGGACAGTGCGGGCTTGCGGACCTTCGCCATCACTGCACTGCTGGGGTACGTGGCAATGCAGGTCGGCGGCGCGTTGCTGCTGGGGATTGTGGCGCTCGGCCTGACCGCGCTGATCACTGTGGCATATTGGCGAAGCCTGAGCGACGACCCGGGTATCACCAGCGAGGTGGCATTGCTCACGGTATTGCTGCTCGGCGCCTGGTGCGGGTCTGCTGCAGGGCTGGCGGTGGCGACAGGCGTGGTGGTGGCGGGGCTGCTGGCCTTACGGGAAAAACTGCATGATTTCGCCATCAGCCAGCTGACCCGGACCGAAATGCGCGACGCTCTGGTCCTGCTGGTGGCGGCGCTGGTGATCCTGCCGCTGGCGCCGGATCGCTACATCGGGCCTTTTCACGCGATCAACCTCAGGACCCTCTGCACACTGACGGTATTGCTGATGCTGGTGGGGGCCGTCGGACATGTCGCCGTGCGAATCCTGGGCAGTCGTTATGGCTACGCCATCAGCGCCATTGCCTCAGGTTTTGTTTCCGGCACCGTGACCATCGCTTCCATGGGGCAACGCGCTGCCACGGAGCCTGCACAGATACGAACCCTGGCGGCGGCCGCAATCCTGTCCAATCTGGCCACCGTGGTTCAGGTGGCGTTGATCGTCGGCACCGTGGACACCGCGCTGCTGCGCAGCCTGTGGGTGCCGCTGGGCTGCGGGCTGGCGACCACGGCGTTTTATGGCCTGTGCCTGATGTTTCCCGGCTCGCTGCGAGGTGCCGGCGAAACCCGTGAGGAGGGCGGGGCGTTCGACCTCAAGCTCGCTGTGGTCGTGGCGTTGACCATGACCGCCATCACGCTCGTTTCATCGGTCATGCTCAACTACTTTGGCCAGGTCGGGGTGATGTTGACCGCCACCTTCAGCGGGTTTGCCGATGCGCATTCTTCCATTGCATCCATCGCGTCTCTGGCCAAGGCCGGGCTGTTGCCCGTCGATGCCATCGTCCCGCCGGCGCTGATTGCCGTCAGCAGCAATTCGTTGAGCAAGTGTCTGGTGGCCTGGGTCAGCGGCGGCCGGCGGTTTGCGGCGTATGTCATACCCGGCCAGCTCTTGCTGACGCTGGCCATGTGGGCGGGCACCTGGCTGCATTGAGGTGGAACTCAACGGGTTTGTTCTGCAGAGATGCCAAAGCTGACAAAGATCAAATGGCTTTCGGCTGCATGGCTCAATCTGGACAGGTGTTCTTTCAGATAATCGCCTGTCGAGGTGTCCCATGTCACAGACTCAGCGCTTGTTATTAATCGCTCCTCCCGCCATGACGCGCACTCCGGCGTTCGAACGCGCCGGCGCATTGGCGCAGGCCATGCAATTGCCGTTGCACATCGTCGCGTTCGATTACGTGCAGGCCCTGGCGGTGGCGGGGATGTTCGATGCCGAACAGATCAGCGTGGCCCGGGAAAGTTATCTGCAGCGTCATCGCGATTGGCTCGCGGAACAGGCTGCGCACTTGGGCAGGCACGGTATCGAGGTCACCAGCGAGGTGCTCTGGGTGCAGCACCCTTATGAGGAAATCCTGCATTTTGTCCATGAACAGTCGTTGGCGCTGATCATCAAGGACGCCCACGAAGAGTCGGCCCTCAAACGCGTGTTCTTCACGCCGCTGGACTGGCAGTTGCTGCGCGATTGCCCGGTGCCGGTGCATCTGGTGACCAATGACCGCCATCCACGGCCGCGCCAGATCATGGTCATTGTCGATGTGCTGCGCAGCGAGGAGCAGGATCAGGTGTTCAACGACCGGATCATCGATGCGGCGGTGAAGCTCGCCGAACAGTGCGGTGCCGGCCTGGAGCTGGTCCATGTGTATGACTGGGCCGCCGTCTACGCACAGGACATGGGCGTGGGAGCCCTGCCACTGGCAACCGGGCTCTATGAAGCCTTGGGTGAAGCTCAGCACGAGGCCTTCGCCGCACTGGCCGAGCGTCACGGGGTGGAGGTGCAGCGGCGCCATTTCATCGAGGGGATACCCGTGCCGAGCATTTGTGAATTGGCCGGCGAACATGACACGGATGTGATCGTCATGGGCACCGTGCAGCACAATGGCTTGAACAAGTTATTGGGCACGACCGCCGAGCAACTCCTGCATCGTGCACCCTGCAGTGTGCTTGCGATCAAGCCGGACGGGCAGTCGCAGCGCTGAAGCCGGGATCATCCCGCGATGAGCCGTTGGCCTGAACATCGCGGGATGATTCTTTTACAGAGAGAGACTGTGAATCACCTGATTGCTGCTTTCGGGGTCATGGTGCGTCTCGAAACCCAGCGCTCTGGCCAGGTCGCGCATGGGCGCATTGCTGGATGCATCCATCGAATACATCCGATGGAAACCGTTACGGCGGGCGGCCTTGATCAGGTGTTCCATCAACAAGGTCCCCAGCCCCAGGTGCTGCCATTCATCGGCGACAGTCACGGCGCATTCACATTCGTGTTCGCCAGTGGCCGCATAGCGGCTGACGCCGATTTCGATGAGCTGGCCGTCTTCGTGTACCAGCGCGATATAAGCCATGCGTTTGTGGTTATCGGTATCCATCAACTGGTCAAGCATTGTCTTGCCCGGCTCGTTGATCTGAGCGAGAAAACGCATGTGCCGGGACTCGGGGGAGAGCCGCTTGATAAAGGCGTATTCGCGCTCGCGATCCTTCTGCGCCAAAGGGCGGATCAGAATGTGGCGACCATCCTTGAGCGCTTCGATCCAGTATTGCCCGGACACCGCCGCATACGCCGCAGCGGCCCGTTCGTTGTGGTCTTTGACAGTGAGCATGGGGTGGTCCTCCTTGCGCTTTTTTCGGGTCGGTGCGGGTTGATGAACCTCGCGGTCGAGTCCTTTCTACGCCGATGGCGCGACCGGAATCTGATCTGGATCAGAGACCGTCGATGTGTCGCGCTCAATCGCGCTTTTCTGATGTAAATCAACCCGACCCGGGCCTCGGCAAGCGCAGTCTTGATCGGGCCGGCACGCTCAAACCGGTTCGAATCGAGGTGTGTGATGGGCCAATATCAACGTTTATTGCTGATCGCCGACCGGAACCTGCATCCGTCACCGGCGATGACACGGGCCGAGGCGCTGGCCAGGACGTGCGGCGCGGTGCTGCATGTGCGAGTGTTTGCCGATCCCGTGCCAGTGGTGCACGTATGGGAAGAGAAAACCGACGACGCCAGTTACCAGCGCTATTTGCGTCGTTACCGCCGTTGGGTGGCGGATGAAGAACAGCGTCTGGGTGACCTGGGCATCGAGGCCACGGTCGAGGTGGTATTCACCACGCACCCGCTGCCGGACATCCTGCGCGCCGTCGAAGACCTGAAGCCGGATCTGCTGATCAAGGACGTCACCCTGGAACCGGCGCTCAAGCGCGTGTTCATCACGCCGCTGGATTGCCACTTGCTGCGTGAGTGCGCCGTGCCGGTGCACCTGGTGAACCAGGCGCGTTATGGGGTGCCGCACCGTGTGGTGGCTGCGGTCGATCCGTTCGATCCGGCAACGCAAATCAGCGGTCTGAACGACACCATCATCCGATCGGCCAGTGCCATGGCCTTGCAGTGCGATGCACCGCTGCACCTGCTGTATGCCTACGACTTGTCGGCTGCGTTCAATGGGGACGCACCACTGGTCGGTGGCGGCTGGAGCGTGGATTTTGTCGAAGAGTTGCGGCAGGCGCTGCACATGGCTTTCGTCAGCCTGGCCGACCGTTATGGCGTGCCTGCGGAGCGCCGGCACTTCATCATGGGACTTCCGGTGCCGGTAATCAGCGAGTTTGTCGAACAGTATCAGGCGGATGTGGTGGTGATGGGGACCGTGCACCGGGTGGGTATCGATCGCTTGATCGGCAGCAACACCGAGCGGGCGTTGTACAGCGTGCCGGGCAGTATTCTCGCGGTGCGGTAAAGCATCAGGGGGTGAGCACGATGGCGCCATTGAACCGACCACTGCGCAAACAGGCCAGGGCCTGATTGGCCTCATCCAGCGCAAACCGGGTGACGTCGCAGCGCACTGGCGTGTGTTGCAGCTCGGCGAAAAACGCAGTGCCGTCTTCACGGGTCAGGTTGGCTACCGAGCGCAGGCTGCGTTCGCCCCAGAGCAGACGATAGGGAAAAGCGGGGATGTCACTCATGTGAATTCCGGCGCAGATCACGCAGCCTCCCTTGACCGTCGCCGAGAGCGCCATAGGCACCAGCGTACCGACCGGCGCGAAAATCAGGCCGGCATCCAGCGGATGAGGTGGGAGTTGGTCCGAAGGACCGGCCCATACGGCCCCCAGCGTGCGGGCATAGGCCTGGCTCTCGTGATCCTCTGGCCGAGTGAAGGCGTACACAACCTGGTGGCGACTTCGGGCGATCTGGATCGCCAGGTGAGCAGCGGCACCAAAACCGTACAGGCCGAGGTGGCGGGCGTCACGGGCCATTTGCAACGCACGAAAGCCGATCAGTCCGGCACACAGCAGGGGAGCGGCTTGCAGGTCGCTCAAGGCATCGGGGATCGGGAAGCAGAATCGCGGATCGGCAACGGTGTACTCGGCGTAGCCACCGTCCAGTTGGCAGCCGGTGAACTGCGCCTGATCGCAGAGGTTTTCCCGGCCCGAGCGACAGAACGAGCATTCGCCACAGGTCCAGCCCAGCCAGGGAACACCGACCCGTCGTCCGATCCACTCACGGGCGACATCGCCACCCACGGCAGTGACTTCACCGACGATTTCGTGCCCCGGCACCCGAGGCAGCACGGCTTGCGGCAGTTCGCCGTCCAGCAGGTGCAAATCGGTACGGCACACACCGCAGGCCAGGACCTTGATCAACAGTTGCCGTTCGCCGGGCACGGGAACCGGACGTTCTTCCCGTTGCAGCGGCTCTCCGGGCGAGTGCAGAACCATGGCGCGCACAGACAGGCTCCAGACTGGACGAGATCAATGCCCGACAGGGCGATTGCAACCGGCAATCATCTGCTTGAGCCCTTCCAGGTCGAGGACTTTTACGTCACGCCCGGAGATTTCCACCAGGCCCTGATCGCGCAGGTGCGCGATGCCCCGGCAAATGGTTTCCAGGCGCAAACCCAGGTACGAGCCGATTTCTTCACGGCGCATTTTCAGTACGAAGTTTTTCGCCGAGTAACCGCGCTGGTTCAAGCGTTGCGACAGGTTCAGCAGGAAGGCCGCCAGGCGCTCATCGGAGTTCATCGTACCGAGCAACATGAGCATGTCGTGGTCGCGCACGATTTCCCGGCTCAGCAGTTTGGTCAGGTTGTGCTGCAGCGAGGGCAGTTGCTGCGCCAGTTTTTCCAGATGGGCGAAATGGATCGGGCAGACTTCACTGTCTTCCAGTGCGAAGGCGTTGCAGGCATGCGAGTCGGTGCTGATGGCGTCCAGGCCGAGCATTTCTCCCGGCATTTGAAAACCGGTGACCTGTTCACGCCCGTCGAGGGAAAGCACGTTGGTCTTGAATGACCCCAGGCGCACGGCATACAGGGATCGCAGCGGATCACCCTCGCGATAAAGTGCTGCGCCTTTCCTGACCTTGAAACGCTGGACAATGAGCGCATCCAGACGCTCTACCTCCGGCCCGGACAGGCCGATCGGCAGGCACAGCTCCAGCACACTGCAGTTGGAGCAGGCCGACTTGAGTTGACGAAATGGCAGTGCTTTGGTGTCGGGCATGAATGTGATCCCCATCACATGATTCTTTAATCATAGTCGCCAGTCTTTCCGGGGCACTCAAACCGGCGTCGGCAAAGCGAAAAAACAACCAATGGAATATGTCAATCATCATCTATTTTCGCTTGCGGTCGAGTGGGCAATTGAGCGTTTTCGCTGAGGGTGACGCTTGATTTAAATCAAGTCCTGGCGAGGGCAGACCTCCAGAATCGATGAACTGGTGGTGAACGGCCTCGGCGGGCAATCTCATGAGCGGGTTTCTCAGTGCAGAGCAAGTGGAAGGGCTGGATGCTTACTGGCGAGCGAGCAATTACCTGGCCGTCGGGCAGATTTACCTCAAGGACAACCCGCTGCTCGCGATGCCGCTGCGTCGCAGCCATATCAAACCGCGTTTGTTGGGACACTGGGGGACGACGCCGGGACTGAACCTGATCTATACCCATCTCAATCGGCTGATCAATAGCTACGACCTGAGCATGCTCTTTGTTGCGGGCCCTGGCCACGGCGGCCCGGCGGTGGTGGCGCAGACGTATCTGGAAGGCACTTACACCGAAGTCTGTCCGACGGTCGAGCGCAACGCCAATGGCCTGTTGCGTCTGTTTCGGCAGTTTTCCTGGCCGTACGGCCTCTCCAGCCATGTGTCGGCGCAGATTCCCGGCTCTATCCACGAAGGTGGTGAACTTGGCTACAGCCTGGCGCACGCCTATGGGGCAGCGTTCGACAACCCTGACCTGATCGTCGCGTGCGTGATCGGCGACGGTGAGGCGGAAACCGGTACGCTGGCCGCCAGCTGGCATTCGAACAAGTTTCTCAATCCTGTACGCGACGGGGCGGTGCTGCCGATCCTGCACCTCAATGGCTACAAGATCGCCAACCCCACGGTGTTGTCTCGAATTCCCGAGGACGAACTGTCGGCGCTGATGCGCGGCTATGGCTACGATCCGTACTTCGTCGAAGGCGATGATCCGATGCAGGTGCATCAAGTGCTGGCGCAGACGCTGGATACGATGCTGTTGAAGATTCGCCGGATTCAGCGTGACGCGCGTCGGCAACCGGCTCATGCCGTGGCGCATCGGCCCGTCTGGCCGATGCTGGTATTGCGCACGCCCAAGGGCTGGACCGGGCCACAATTTGTCGATGGCCACCGGGTCGAAGGCACCTGGCGCGCCCATCAGGTGCCGCTGGCCGACTTCAGCCAGCCGATTCATCTGCAACAGCTGGAAGCGTGGTTGAGCAGTTATCGTCCCGAAGAGCTGTTTGACGCGAAGGGGATGCTGATGCCGGAGATCGCGGCGCTGGCGCCTACCGGGCATCGGCGCATGAGCGCCAACCCCCACGCTAATGGCGGGCTGTTGCTGCAGCCACTGGATCTGCCCCGGTTTGCCGATTTCGCGATACCGCTCGACACGCCCGGCTCTGTGCGTGCCGAGGCCACGCGGGTACTGGGCAAATACCTGCGCGAGGTGATGAAAAACAACCTGGCTTCCCGCAATTTTCGCCTGTTCGGTCCGGATGAAACCGCTTCCAATCGTCTCGATGCGGTGTATGAAGTCACCGGCAAGACCTGGCTCGATCCGCTGGAGCATGAGGATTTGAACCTGAGCGCCGATGGCCGGGTGATGGAGATACTCAGCGAGCAGGTATGCGAAGGCTGGCTGGAAGGTTATCTGCTGACCGGTCGCCACGGTCTGCTGTCGTGTTACGAGGCGTTCATCCATATCGTCGACTCGATGGTCAACCAGCACGCCAAGTGGCTCAAGACGGCTGCCGAAGTTCCGTGGCGCAAACCGGTGGCGTCGCTCAACTTTCTGCTCACTTCCCATGTCTGGCGCCAGGATCACAACGGCTTTTCGCATCAGGACCCGGGGTTCATCGATCTGTTGGCGAACAAAAAGTCCGACATCGCGCGTATCTACTTGCCGCCGGACGCCAATTGCCTGCTGTCGGTCGCCGACCATTGCCTGCGCAGCCGCCATTACATCAACGTCATCGTGGCCGGCAAGCAACCGGAATGGCAGTGGCTGGACATCGACGCGGCGCAACGCCATTGCCAGGCCGGTATCGGCCGTTGGGCCTGGGCCTGCCGCGATGACGAGGCACCGGACGTCGTCATGGCTTGCGCCGGAGACGTACCGACCCTGGAAACCCTCGCAGCGGTGACCTTGTTGCGCGACTGTGTGCCGGACCTGCGGGTGCGGGTGATCAATGTCGTGGACCTGATGGTGCTGCAACCGTCGTATCAGCATTCCCACGGCTTGTCGGACAGCGCATTCGACACGCTGTTTACCATCGACAAACCAGTGATCTTCGCCTTCCACGGTTACCCGGCACTGGTTCACCGGTTGCTCTATAAACGCGCCAGTCATGACAACTTCCATGTCCGTGGTTTCAAGGAAGAGGGCGCGACCACCACGCCGTTCGACATGGCCGTGATCAATAGTCTTGATCGCTATCGGTTGATGCTCGATGTGTTCGAACACGTGCCGCGGTTGCAGAGCCAGGTGCATGAGGCGCGGACGCGCTACTGGTCGCAAATGGAGCGGCACAAGCTTCATCTCATCGAGCATGGCGAGGACCTGCCGGAGGTGCGCAACTGGCAATGGACGCCTCCACCAGTCCCGTGAGCGGCTATTTGCTCTTCCAGTATTTCTGCATTTCGAGGAACAGAAACGAGGCGGTCCACGTGATGAGCACCAGACCGGTCAGCGCTTCCAGGCCGGTCAGGTACTTGAGATGGCCGACCGGGGAAATGTCACCGAAGCCGATGGTCGTGTAGGTGGTGAAAGAGAAGTACACGCAGTCCATGAACGTGCCGTCGAAGTTGCCTGTCAGATAGCCCCATTGGCCGGAGTGCGCCATCAGGTAGTAAGCCAGGGCAAATGCCCAGACTTCGAAGGCATGGGCCAGCAGACTGCCAAACACGCCGACGACAATCCTGAATCGGCGCCACAGTTTCAGGCGCGGCAGGAAGTCGTTCAGACGCAGCAGGCATTCGTAGTGAATCAGCACGGCAACGACCACCGTCAGCGTGTTGATCAGCGTGACAGCCAACATTCACCAGCCTCCCGGATCAGGACGCAGCCGTGTCGGTACGCGCAGGTTGCGCAGCGGCCTGCAGGGGCCTAAGCGGGGCGAACTCCTCGGGGGTCAGTGTTTCCTTTTGCTGCAAGAGGCAGGCGCCGGCATCCAGGTCCGGACGCAACCTTTCGAGCAAGGCGTTGGCCCGTTGCCACGCTTCGTCCAGCAACGCACGAATGGCCAGGTCGATTTCCCGCGCGGTCTGTTCCGAATAATCCTTTTCGCCGGTTTCCGGTAACCGCTCGCCAAGCCAGGTCGCGTTGCGCCGTTCCAGAACCGCCTGCCCAAGTTCGCGGCTCATGCCAAAGCGGGTGACCAACTGACGGGCGATGTCCGTGGCGTGGGTCAGGTCATCGGCAGCACCCGTGGAAATCTCTCCGATCACGAGGAATTCCGCTGCCCGTCCTGCCATCAGCACGACCATCCGGTCCTTGAGCATCTGGCAACTGATCAGAAAGCGGTCTTCGGTCGGTCGCTGCAAGGTATACCCCAGAGAGCCAATGGCGCGTGGCACGATCGAGACTTTGTGTACCGGGTCCATCGCCGGCAAATGGCTGGCGGCCAGCGCGTGGCCCATTTCGTGATAAGCCACTACTCGACGTTCTTCAGGGCGCAGCACGCTGCTTTTGCGCTCGACGCCGGCGATCAGCCGCTCCACGGCGGCGGTGAAGTCGACAATGTCGACCACGTCGGCGCCACGTCGGGTTGCGACAATGGCCGCCTCGTTCACCAGGTTTGCCAGATCCGCGCCGGTGAAACCGGTGGTGATCTCGGCGATACGTTCGCTATCGATACCCGGTGCCACGGTGATCTTCTGCAGGTGTACCTTGAGGATCGCCTGCCGACCTTTGCGGTCCGGGCGATCGATCAGCACTTGCCGGTCGATTCGCCCGGCACGCAACAGCGCCGGATCGAGAATCTCCGGCCGATTGGTTGCCGCCAGAAGCACCACGCCTTCCCGAGGATCGAAACCATCCAGCTCCGAGAGCAGTTGATTGAGTGTCTGCTCCTTTTCGTCATTGCCACCGAACGCACCGACGCCGCGCATCTTGCCCAGCGCATCCAGCTCATCGATGAAGATGATGCACGGCGCAGCCTGGCGTGCCTGCTCGAACAGATCGTGGACCCGCGCCGCACCGACGCCGACGAACATCTCCACGAACTCGGAACCGGAAATCGAGAAAAACGGTACGCCGGCTTCACCGGCAATGGCTTTGGCCACCAGCGTCTTGCCGGTGCCCGGTGGACCGACCAGCAGCGTACCCTTGGGAACATGCGCGCCGAGACGGGCATAACGGGCCTTGTCCTTCAGGAACGAAACGATCTCCATCAGTTCGAGCTTGGCTTCCTCAATTCCGGCAACGTCGGCGAAAGTGACGCCGGTATCCCGTTCGACAAACACTTTGGCCCGGGATTTCCCGATGTTCATCAGGCCCCCCAGTCCCTGTTTTTCAGCGAAGCCGCGCAACGCAAAGTGCCAGACCACCATGATCAGTATCAGTGGCAACAACCAGCCCAGCAGCCCGTCGAGCAAGGTATGCTCGTTGACGCCGCTGAACTTCACCCCCGAGCGCACCAGGTCCGAGGCCAGCGCCGGATCCACCCGCACCGTGGTGAACAGTTCACGGCCATCAATGGGTTCCAGCAACCTGCCGCTGATCTGTTCTTTCTCGACCTGCAGATCACTGACCTTTTGCTCGTTCACCAATTGCAGGAACTGACTGTACGCAATGTTTTGCACGGCATGGCGTTCGGCGAACAGAAACTGCACAAGGGCAAGAGCCACAAAAGCGATCAGGAAATACGAGACGGTCCAGGGATGATTGTTCTTCATGCTCATGACTCGACGAGGAGGTTTATGCCAGCAGCAGATGGTCCTCGACCCGACTGACGCCGGGCACCGACCAGGCGGCACGCTCGGCGATCTGCCGCTCGCGCCACAGGTGAACCCGGCCTTCGAGCGTCACCACGTCGCCTTCGACCTTGACGCGAATATCCTTGGCTTCGACTTCGGCATTGCGTTTGAGAGCGGCTTCGATGCGTTGCTGGATGTCGAAGACGTCCAGTCGCGGACGCAGGGTCAGGCGATTGTTCACGCCGGTGACGCCCGTGAGCTTGCGTACCGAGTGCTCGGCGGTTTCCTTCTGGTATTGCCAGTCGACTTCGCCTTCCAGCGTGATCCGGCCACCCTGCACGATGACCTTGATATCGCCCTCGGGTACGTCGCAACTCCAGTGGATGATTTTCAAGGCACGGCTGGCGATGGTGTCGTCTGCGGTGCCGGCATTTCTCTCAAGCCTGACCTGGATTTCTTCGGCCAGCGCACGCACGCCCTTGACCCGTTTTACCGCACGTTCGGCGCTGATTTTCTGAGCGTAGCTCTTGACGTGTCCCGTAAGCGTGACAACGCCGTCCTCCACCGAGACACCAATGTTGGCGGCGTCGATTTCAGGCTGGAATTCGAGTTCCTCCAGAATGCATTTGCGCAGGCTCAAGTCGTTCATGACGGTCTCCTGGTTTCGATGTGAGAGGGCAGGGAACAGCTGCCTGGTGTTTTTTCTACGCCCGGACGACAAAATTTCGTTGAGGAATATCAACAATGGCTGTCGGGGCCGCAGCGGTCGCAAGCGAGCGATTTGTTTGACAAAGATCAGAGCCGGCGGCAGCCAGCGCCAGATACTCGAATCATGCGGTCTTCAGCGTTGATCCATCGGAGGAGAGAACCATGAACAGGCGCTTGGTCATCGTTTTGCTCAGTGCGCTGGTGGCGGCGACTGGCGGTTGCGGTCATCGCCAGACCGAAGAGTTCGACGCCCGGCTGGAGTCCGCCGAGGACAATGCCGCGACCGCCAGGCTTCGGGCCGATGAGGCGTTGCTCAAGGCGGAGCAGGCGCAGCGAGCTGCGCAAGAGGCGTATGAACGCGCAAATCGCATGGCTGAAAAAGCGGCACGCAAGTAATCGAGATCAATCGTGAGTCGCAACAGGGACGTCAGGCTGGCAGGACCAGCCAGGCATTGCCGGAGAACAGTGATGCTCAAGCTCAAACGCATTTTGTTGATCGCACCCCCCGAGATGAATCGTTCGCCGGCCTTCGAACGTGCCGAAGCGCTGGCCCGGGCGACCGGAGCGCTTTTGCACATCGTGGCGTTCGATTATGTTCCGGCATTGGCGATGGCCGGGCTCTTTGACCCGGATGCGATGGCGCAGGCGCGGGAGGGTTACCTGCAGGTGCATCGACAGTGGCTGGAGCAGCAGGCGCGGTTTCAGCGAAGTGCCCGGTTGCCGGTCAGCACTGAAGTGGTGTGGGCCAGGACCACATCGGCTCATGTGCTCGAATACATCAATGACTTCCGGGCCGATCTGGTGATCAAGGACATGCACGATGTACCGGCACTCGAGCGCGCCTTTCATCGGCCGCTGGACTGGGTATTGCTGCGCGATTGCCCGGCTCACCTGCATCTGGTGAGCGAAAACGCACAGTCTGTGCCAACGAAGATTCTTGCCGCCATCGACCTTTCTCATCTGGAAGAACTGACCCAGGGCCTCAACGACCGGATTCTCGATCTGGCCACAACCCTGGCGGACGCAACCGGCGCGACGTTGCAGCTGTTGAACGTCTGTAACTGGTCGGTGCTGGGGGACGCTGCGATGAGTGTGCCGACGCCAAGTCTGGACCGCAGCTTGTGCGAGGCGATTACCGATACCCAACAAGAGGCATTCGATGCGCTCGCCGAACGCTACGGCATTGACAAGCCCCGGCGGCATCAACTGACCGGCATTCCCCACAAGGTGATCGAGCTGTTCGCTCGCCAGAATGCTTTCGACATGCTGGTGCTGGGCTCGGCCTATCAGCGCGATGTCCATGGTTTTGTCGGCAGTACGGTCGAAACGTTGACGAACCGGGCACCGTGCAGCCTGATGATCGTCAAGCCCGCGTCCTGTTGCGACTGATGGCAGCGCCCGTCAGGTTGCCGATTGATAAATATCAAAGGGCAACGAGACCAAAAGAGCGATCAATGATGCTCTTGTCGAGGCTGGAGATAAGGCCATGCGAATCACATTTCTGGGTGCGGCGGGCACGGTGACCGGCAGCAAGTATTTGCTGGATCACAGGGACCGGCACGTATTGATCGACTGCGGCCTGTTTCAGGGTTACAAGCAACTGCGTCTGCACAACCGGGATCCTTTTCCGCTGCCTGTGCAGGATCTGGCTGCAATCGTCCTGACCCATGCCCATCTCGATCACAGCGGCTACCTGCCGGTTCTGGTGCGCGACGGTTATCGCGGGCCGATTTATGCGACAGAGGCGACCTGTGAACTGGTGAAGATTCTTTTGCTCGACAGCGGCCGGTTGCAGGAAGAGGAAGCGGCTTTCGCCAACCGGCACGGTTTCTCCAAACATTCGCCGGCATTGCCGCTATACACCGAGCAGGATGCCGAACAGACCTTGAAACTGTTGCACCCGATCGAGTGGCATCAGCGGGTCGAGATCGTCCCTGGCCTGAGCGTCCTGCTACGCGGCGCCGGGCACATTCTGGGGGCCGGCACCGTGGAAGTGCTCGCCGATGGCGTGACGCTGGTGTGTTCCGGCGATCTCGGGCGCCCCGATGACCCGTTGATGTTTGCCCCTGAAACCATCGAGCAGACGGATTATCTGCTGGTGGAATCGACCTACGGCGACCGCAGGCATCCGGACGAGGACCCGCAGCGACAGTTGGCGGATGTGATCAATCGTACGGCGTTGCGTCACGGTATTACCCTGGTGCCTTCATTTGCGGTGGGCCGGGCACAATTGTTGATGTACCACTTGTATCGCCTCAAGCAACAGCATGCGATCCCCGATCTGCCGATCTATCTCAACAGCCCGATGGCGACGGATGTCACGCGCTTGTATCAGCGTTTTTGCAGCGAACACCGGCTGTCACCGGACAATTGCGAAGGGATGTGCCGCGGGACGCATTTTGTGCGTTCGATCGACGAGTCGATCGAACTGGAACGGCTGCGCACACCGGCGGTGATTATCGCTGCCAGCGGAATGGCCACGGGCGGGCGTGTGCTGCACCACCTCAAGTCGCTGGCGCCGAACCCGTTGAACACGCTGCTGATGCCGGGTTTTCAGGCCGGAGGCACCCGTGGCGCGCAGATTGTGGCAGGAGCTCCTTCGGTGCGCATTCATGGTCAGGAAGTACCGATCCGCGCCGACGTGATACCGATGCAGACCTTGTCGGCGCATGCCGATGCCGATGAGATCATGCAATGGCTGCGTGGCTTCAAACGTCCTCCGAAACACACCTTCGTGGTACACGGCGAGCCCAATGCATCGGACGTACTGCGCCGGCGCATCAGTCTGGAACTGGGCTGGCCGGTGTCGGTGCCGGAGTATCGCGACAGTGTCGATCTGGCCGCTGTCGATAAAACGCCAGGCAAGGCCTGACGGGCAGACGCAAACCGTTACGCAAATGACTGCGCAGGGGCAAGCCATGTCGTTCAATGCGCCCGTTTCAGAGATCAACCGGCGGCTTGCACTGGCGCGTGACCGGCATTACAGCCGGTCCGCCCTGTGGCTGACCTGGCTGCTGGGCGCCGCGATGTTTGCAACGGTGGTAGGCGTTGCTCTGCACTTTACCGATGTCGAATCCTTCAGCCGCTTGCTGACGCAGGCGCAGCCACAATGGCTCATCGTGGCCTTCGTTCTGCAGGCCCTGACATACGTTGCCCAAGGCCAAGTGTTTCGCATAGTGCTCAAGGCCGCAGGCCAGGACCTGTCCCTGTGGGTCGCGGCCAGGCTCAGTGTGATGAAGCTGTTTGTCGACCAGGCGCTACCCTCCTCGGGGATCAGCGGAGCGTTAGCAGTCGTTGCCTCGTTCGTTCGTCTGGGTTTCGTCAGGCCTGCGGTGCTGGCGTGTCTGGTACTCGATCTGTCGGGGTATTTTCTGGCCTATGCTTTGTCAGTGGGCCTGGCGTTGCCGGTCATCATTCTTCAGGGGCACGGCACGACGGCCGTTCTGATCATCTGCGTGATCTTCGTCGCATTCAGCTTGCTGCTGGCGGTTGTCACTCCGGGTCTTGCGGGCAATGCACGACTGGCGACGCATGTGCCAGGCCAGCGGCTGGCGATCGTTGCCAGAAGCCTCGCCTTGCTGACCGGTGCGGACCGGAGTCTGGTACGCAGTCGTCTTCTGCTGTCGCGCATAACCTTGCTGGAACTGGCAATCATCGTTCTGGACAGTACGACCCTGTGGTTTCTGTTGCGCTCGCTGGGTGTGTCGGCATCCCCCCTGGGCCTGTTTGCCGGCTTCATGCTGGCCAGCGTCCTGCGCAGTATAGGCATCGTGCCGGGTGGCCTCGGCGCGTTCGAGGCGGCTGCCGTCGTCACGATGCACTGGGTCGGCATCGACTTGGCAGTGGCGCTCTCCGCGACTTTGCTGTTTCGTGGCCTGACGTTCTGGCTTCCGATGCTTCCCGGCCTTTGGTTGGCCCATCGGGAATGGCATTCCACTGCCCACGGGCACGACCCTGCGGCAACCGCGGATTACTGGAGTCCGGCCATCAGTCAATTGTTCAGTACCTTGCACAGTGGGCCAGCGGGATTGAGTCACGCTCAAGCCAGGGCACGACGGCGTCGAGCCCCCACACAAATCAAGGATCGACCCAAAGGACTGGGCAGGCTGGTACTGGAGCAGATGCGCACGCCGCTGGTACTGATTCTGATCGCCGGCGCCGGTATTGCCGTGTGGGTGGGGGACTGGCTGGATGCGGCAATCGTCGGGTGCATAGTGCTGATCAGCGCGGTACTCAGCGCGTGGTACGAGAATCGTGCCAGCCATGCGGTTGAGCAATTGCGCAGCAAGATTGCCTTGCGTGCGACCGTGCGGCGAGAAGGTCACTTGCTGAATGTCGCCGCCAGCGATGTGGTGCCCGGGGACATTCTGGTGCTCAGCGCCGGCAGCCTGATTGCCGCCGACGGCCGTATCCTGCAAGCACTTGATTGTTTCATCGGCGAGGGCTTGCTGACCGGCGAAACCTACCCGGTGGAGAAAGTACCGGGGGATTGCGCCCCGGATGCCACCCTCGTGCAGCGTCACAACTGTGTGTTCATGGGCACTTCGGTGCGCAGCGGTTCGGCCGAAGTCCTGGTGACCCGCTACGGCCAGGATAGTGAAATCAGTCATATCGCCAGCACCCTGGCGTTACGCCCTCCGGAAACGGAGTTTGAGCGAGGCCTGCGACACTTTGGCGGCCTGCTGCTGCGCGTGATGCTGGTGATCACCATCGTGGTGTTCGGCATCAACATCCTGCTGCATCGTCCACCCCTCGACACGTTGATGTTTGCGATTGCCCTGTCCATCGGACTGTCGCCGGAACTGTTGCCGGCGATTCTCAGTATCACCTTGGCCAAAGGTGCGCAGCGCATGGCCGGCAAGGGAGTGATCGTGCGTCACCTCAATGCCATCGAAAATCTCGGGGCCATCGACATTCTGTGCACCGACAAGACCGGAACCCTGACCCGGGGGGTTGTGGTTCTGGACGCAGCGCTGGATGTCGAGGGCATCGCGGCACCGGGCGTTCTGCAACTGGCAACGCTCAACGCGAGCCTGCAGACCGGCATGCGCAATGCCATGGACGATGCCATCACCCTGGCGGGCAAGGTCCTGGCGACGGACGACGGGGTGCAGAAAATCGATGAAATTCCTTATGACTTCGTGCGCAAGCGCTTGAGTGTGGTGGTCAGCCAGAGATCGCCCGCTCCCCGATTGATGATCACCAAAGGGGCGCTGGACAACGTGTTGCAAGTCTGTACGCATGTGCGGCGTGGAGACCGGAGCAAGGCACTGGACACAGCTGAGCGGGCTCTGATCGCTCAGCGCTTTGGCGAGTGGAGCGAGCAGGGCTTCCGCGTCCTGGGAATTGCCACGCGTGAGCTGCCGGAGCAGACGCACTATGGCCGCGAGGATGAGCGAAACATGAGCTTTCGCGGTTTCCTGTTGTTCTTTGATCCGCCGGAGCCGGGCGTCAGGGAAACCATTGCCACCCTCGGCAGGCTCGGCGTACAGGTGAAAATCATCAGCGGCGACAACCACCTGGTGGTGCGGCATGTCGGCAGGGCTGTCGGCCTGCCTGTGGAGCGCATCATCACCGGCGCCGACCTGGTTGCGATGAAGGACGAGGCACTTATGCACCTGGCAGCGCGTACGACCCTGTTCGCCGAAGTCGACCCCAATCAGAAGGAGCGCATCATCCGCGCCCTGCAGAAGACCGGCCATGTGGTCGGTTACATGGGCGACGGAATCAACGATGCCCCGGCGCTGCAAGTGGCAGACATCGGGATATCCGTGGACAACGCTGCCGACGTGGCCAAGCAGGCCGCCGACTTTGTGTTGTTGAAGCACGATCTGGATGTGCTGCGCGAGGGCATCGAAGAGGGGCGGCACACGTTTGCCAACACCTTGAAGTACATTTCCATCGTCTCCAGCGCCAACTTCGGCAACATGATCAGCATGGCCCTCGCGTCGCTGGCGCTGCCCTTTCTGCCGTTGCTCGCCAAGCAGATCCTGCTCAACAACTTCTTGTCGGACATTCCCTCCATGGGCATCGCCAGCGATAACGTTGACCGGGAATGGCAAAGTACTCCGCATCGTTGGGACATCAATCAGATCCGCAATTTCATGGTGGTCTTCGGGCTGGTGAGTTCGTTGTTCGACATCATGACATTCGCTGCGTTGTACCTGCTGTCACAGATGGTGCCCGAGGTGTTTCGAAGCGGCTGGTTCGTGGAGTCGCTGCTGACCCAGTTGCTGACGATTTTCATTGTGCGCACCTATAAACCGTTCTATCGCAGTCGACCGGCGACGCTGCTGATGGTCAGTGCCCTGGCAGTCGGGCTGCTGGCCGTCGGGCTACCGTACAGCCCGATGGCTGCTTCGCTGGGGTTGGCGCCTTTGCAGTTTCCGATCCTGGCGTCGGTGCTGGCGATCAGTCTGCTGTACACGGTGTGCGCCGAAGGCGTGAAGCGCTTGTTCTATCACCGCCAACGATCACTACAGCGCTGCGCGGGGGCGGGCGCGGTCTTCGGTTGACCTCGGCAGATTGACGTCCATGAGCGCCGCCGCGTTTGATATTTATATGTGGCGGAGTTCCGGTTGCGTATGAGGTGGCAATGACCTGGGTGTGCGCCTGGATCCGCCAGCGCTTGACGTCATTGCCGTCAGCGAGCGGTACCGTGGCGCACGACCTCTATGCAAAAGTCCGGCTCGAAGGGCGGCACATTGCATTCGACAATGTCCGAAGCGGCAACTTGCAGGTGTACGCCGACAATGTCGGCCCGGATCGGCTGCTGGCAGATGTGCCGGTCGACCAATACCGCCGTGTAGACCCGACGAGCTCCCAGTTGTGCCAGGTAAGCGCAGGTACGTAGCAGCGAATGGCCTTCGAACAAAACATCATCAACGACCAGCAAGGTTGTATTGGCGAGATCCAGTTTGTTCAGCAGAGGGTTTTCGGTCAATTGTGTGAGGGCATGCAGCACTTGCAGATTGTCGGCATAGCGCTTGACCTCAAGTGGATAAAGAGGAAGTTCCGGTTGGCCGGTCTGGTGTGCAATGTGCTCGCGCAATCGTTGGGCCAGTGGCTCACCCCGGCGCTTGATACCAATCAGGGCGGCATGCGCCGGTGGCAGCAGGCTGGCGGCCTGGCGTGCCATCGTCTGCAGCACGTCATCGAGTTCATTGCGTTCATACAGGCGCAACCGCTGACTTGCCAACAGGATCATCATTGCCTCCTCCTGTCTGCGAACCATGAGGCCCGTGCGTTTTCGGTCAATGTAGTCCGGTTGGCCCTGGCGCGATTGATATTGATCAGTCGCGATCAAATCAAAAGTCGGTCTTTTCAGCCTTCGACTACCCGTCTGGTGACGCGCCTGGGACCAGCGGTTCAGAGGAACTTCCCTGCTGGCGCAGGCACTTGACATAAATCAACGTCAAGGCCGCCTTCACGGAGGATTCTGAAATCCATACAGGTGCCTGGTCACCGGATATCAGGCGGTTCAGGGTGGCGGGCAGCGACAAGCAAGCGAGCTTCGGGGAGTCCGGTCATGAGCCAGTATCAACGGTTATTGCTGATCATCAATCCGGCCCTGCGCCAGTCCAAAGCCATGGATCATGCCGCCGCGCTGGCCGAGGCCAGCGGTGCCAGGCTGCACATCGCCGCCTTGATCCCATCCTGGAAGCTCTTGTCGCTACTCGAAGAAGGCGATCGGGAAAAGGCTCGCGAAGAGTACCTGCAGGATCAGCGCAACTGGCTCACATACCACGCCGATCATCTGCGCAACAGGGGGCTTGAGGTGACCGCCGAGGCGAAATGGGCCGATGACCTGCAGCAAGACGTTCTCGATTATGTCGCGCAAATGCAGCCCGACCTGTTGATCAAGCAGGTACAACGCGAACCGGCGCTCATGCGCGGTTTCTTTACCCCACTGGACTGGCGTCTGCTGCGTCATTGTCCGGTACCGGTGTACCTGCCTGGCGAAGCTGATCATCCTTTGCCGCGCAAGGTAGTGGCAGCGGTCGATGTGGCCAATACCCTGGCACAGGAGAACGAGCTCAATGAGCGGATCATCCAGCAAGCGTCCGGCCTGGCTATCCAGTGTCAGGCCGAGTTGCATCTGGTGTATGCCTGCGACGCATCTGCGCAGTTCCTGGGTGATGTGGGCGGCGGGGGTTTGACCCTCGCGGATCTCTACAGTCAGTTGCGCCGAGGCCATGAAAAATCCTTCCTCGACCTGGCTGCCCGGTATGGCGTGCCGGCTGAACGGCGACATTTCATCGAGGGGCATCCCGTAGCCGTGCTGCATGCGTTCGCCGATGAGCAAGAGATGGACGTGATTGTGATGGGCAGAGTCGAGTCCCATGGCCTGGACAAACTGTTGGGCAGCACCACCGAACATACCCTGTACCAGGTGACGTGCAGCATCCTGGCCGTTTAGTGCGGTCATGAATCGCCATTCTTCAGCTTCCCGGGAGGTTAACGTGATCCACAGTCCCTCATTACAAACCACCTTGCCTGACCGTGCCGAAGCCGGTCGGCGCCTGGTCGACCCCTTGCTCAAATACGCCAACAGGCCTGAGGTGATCATTCTGGCCTTGCCCCGTGGCGGTGTCCCTGTGGCTTACGAAGTTGCCACCGCCCTGCATGTGCGGCTGGACCTGATGCTGGTACGCAAGCTCGGCATCCCTTCGCACCCGGAATACGCCATGGGTGCCATAGCCAGCGGCGGTGTACAAATCCTCAATGATGACGCGCTACGGGCGCACCCGATCGATCGAGCCAGTTTCGAGGCGGTGGTCGCCCGGGAGGCGCAAGAGCTGTCGCGACGTGAAAAAGCGTATCGGGGAACCCGTCCGCCACCGAAAGTAAAGGGGCAGGTGGTCATCCTCATCGACGACGGCCTTGCCACAGGTGCTTCGATGATGGCTGCGATCCAGGCGGTAAAGATGCAGGCGCCGGAGCGCATCATCGTCGCGGTACCGGTTGCTCCTCGGGAAACAGTCGAGGATCTATCGATGCAAGTGGACGAAGTGATCTGTCCGCTCGTTCCTGACTGGATGATGTCGATCGGCTACTGGTATCTGGATTTTTCCCAGACCTCGGACGAAGAAGTCATCGATCTCATGCAGCGAGCCTGGGAGCGAGAACTGTCGAGCGTCTCCTGCACGGAACATCGCGATGCTTGAAGTTGAATTTAGACGCCTGGACCTGCCTGACGTTGAATTGTCCGCCGATTTGCGTCTGCCGGCGAACGCGTGCGCCCTGGTGATCTTCGTACACGGCAGTGGGAGTGGTCGATTGAGCCCGCGCAATCAATATGTGGCCGATGAATTAGCCGTTCGGGGCCTGGCTTCGCTGCTGTTCGACTTGCTGACGGAGCCGGAGCAGCGCCTGGATAATCTTAGCGGGGTCTTGCGCTTCGATATTTCCCTGCTGGCTGGACGGTTGATCGATGTGATCGACTGGGTCGGCCGGGACCGTAAATTGGGTGCTCTGCCCATTGGTCTGTTCGGCGCCAGTACCGGTGCGGCGGCAGCAATGGTGGCTGCCGCCGAGCGAGCGTCGGTGATACGGGCTGTGGTCAGCCGGGGTGGGCGAACTGATCTGGCCGGGCCGGCCCTGACCCGGGTGAAAGCGCCAACCTTGCAGATTGTTGGCGCACAAGATCCTGTGATACTGGGCTTGAGTCGCCAGAGCAAACAATTCCTGCGGTGTGAGCAACGGCTGGAAGTCGTGGAGCGTGCCACGCATCTTTTTGAAGAGCCTGGCACGCTGGAGGAAGTCGCCAGGCTCGCCGGCGACTGGTTTGAACAACATCTGCGGACGACTTAGTGTGGCGCCCTTACTGTAAGAGCAGACTGTCAACGCTCGATTGCTCGCAATGGACGTCAACGATGACACTGGACATCGGCACTCAGGTTCATCGCAAGCATTTTCACACGCCAAACGGATAGGTTTCGTCTTCCGCTTCCAGTCGCTGGTTTTTCGGCATCGGCAGCGCGGTGACCGGTCTGGTTTGCTCGAGCCAGATCATGGCATCGAATTGCTCCGCCAGCATCGACTCGAAATAGTGACTGAAACGTTCGGTTTCGGGACGGTAAATCACCCCGATGGCGCGCCCCAGCAAGACCGCGGACAGAGCGCTGCGAAGCTCCTTTCGTTGCGGATCACGCCAGTCTGTCAAGGATGCTGCAACCCCGGCCGTGAGAAATTGATGTTCCCAGCTGTCTGGTCGGGAAGGGCGGATGTCCTTGATCAACATCTCGCCGTCCCAGTCATCCGCTGCAGCGACTTGACCACGGTCGGTGGCCATACCAATCAGTACCACATCACGTCCAAAGGCATTGCGGCACAGTTGGCCGATATTGAACTGCCCCTTCCAGCCCATTTCCGTGGCGGCTGCATTGCCGATGTGGGAGTTGTGGGCCCAGACCACGGCCTTGGCCTGCGGGCCCCGGTGTTCCAGCACTGCGCGCAAAGTATCGAACATGTGCCGGTCTCGCAGGTTCCAGGAGGCTGTCGAACCTCGATAGATCGCGCGGTAATACTGCTCGGCCGCCATCACTACGCGGGCATTCTGCGTCGCATTGAAGAATGCTTCGTCGTTTTTGATAAGCCCCCTCAGTTGGTCAGCCAGCATGGCATTGAGCTGCTCGATCACCGGTTGTTCACAGGGCATCACGCCGTCACGCTCGACGAAATGACCATACAGAGAAGGATCATCCTGCCATGGAGTCAGACACCCATAGCGTCGACGTGCTTCGTTGGCCAATTGCGGGTCGATCCGATCCAGATAACTCAGTACCTCATGAATGGAGTTGCGCAAGCTGTAGACATCCAGGCCGCGAAACTCGACGCGATGTTCAGGACTCTGTTGATGGTTGAATTGATGTAGCCAGTGAGCGAAGGCCTTTACTTCGCCGTTTCGCCACATCCAGGTGGGGAAACGGCTGAAAATGTGGCGTGTCCACGCGGTGTGCGCCAGACCTCGGACATACTGATCCACGTGGCCGGCGTCTGGCCAGTCGGCTTCCACCGCGACAATATTAAAACCGTGGCGCTCTATCAGTCTTTGGGTGATGACTGCCCGGGTTCGATAGAAATCGGCGGTTCCATGGCTCGCTTCACCGATCATCACCACCCGCGCGTCGGCGTATCGGTCGAACAGGTCCCCAAAAGCGGGGGAATCGAGGTCAGGTAGCGGCTCGGCGTATTGACGCAATACTGGCGGTATGTGCGATGTGTCATGGAAGTGTCGCTGGCCGACTAATTGTTCCAGCAATGTGTGCATATGAGCGTTCATGAATGTCGTCCTCTGAATGGCGGGCAACCGGTGGCGGCAAGGCACTCGGGTCATACCAGAAGTTGATGCGCCCCCCCTTGAAATGTTGCACCGGCTTTACAGGTACAGGCGATGAATGACCTTACGGGGGTCGAAAGGGTCGTCGTGGGCTTCAAACCCCAGAAACCTGGCCAACTCACGCAAGGGCGCGTTGCTGGAAGTGCTGACCGAGTACAAATGGTGGACGCCATTGCTGCGGGCAGCGACGATCAAGTACTCCAGCAATAACCTTCCCAGACCCAGGCGTTTCCAGGCAGAGGAGACGGTCATGGCGCATTCGGACTGGTATTTCCCCATTGCGACATAACGGCTGGCGCCGATTTCGATCAAGCGGCCATTCTCGTGGGCCAGAGCGATGCAGGCTTGGGTCTGGCGGTGTTCGTGCTGGTGCCTGAGTAAAAGCGTATGCCGGGACTGAGGCGCCGAATGCCGGACCAGGGCGCATTCACGAACTTGATCTGCTTGCGTTACATACCTGATCAACACCGGGCGACCGTTGCTGAGAACCTCAATCCAGGATTTTTCAGAGCCGTTCATCGTTCAGCCCTCCATCCGGCGGTCACTCGACGCGAAGAAATTCCAAGCGCTCAAGTCCTTACACTGTTGGCCGTCACCGGATTTGATCTGCATATGGGATTCAAAACGCAGGCCCACGCAGGTGCCAATTTTTCATTCATGTTGCCCAGCTTCATCAACATTTCGTGATCGCGCACGATTACCCGACTGAGGCGGAGTGTCCGGGGCTATGATTCAGGCGATCAGTAGTTGGTCTTCCACTTTGCTGACGCCCGGCACCGACCACGCTGCTCGTTCGGCGATTTCACGCTCACGCCAGAAGTGCACCCTGCCTTCGAGTTTTACAACACTGCCATCGACCTTGATCCGTATGCTCCTGGCATCCACTTCGGCATTGCGTTTGAGTGCTTCTTCGATGCTCTGTTGGATATCGACGGCATTCACTCTCGGGCGCAGGGTGATCCGGTTATCCACGCCCACAACGCCTGACAATTTGCGCACCGCACTTTCAGCGACTTCTTTCTGATATTGCCAGTCCACCTGGCCGTCCAGGGTTACCCAGCCTTTTTGCACGACGACCTTGATGTCGCCGGCGGGTGTGTCGGAGCGCCAGGAGATGATATTGACGGCACGGTTTGCGATGGTGTCATCGTCCGTACCTGCGCCCTTATCCAGCCGAACCTTGATTTCTTCAGCCACGGCACGTACTCCTTTGATTGCTTTGACCGCGCGCTCGGCGCTGACTTTTTGAGCGTAGCTTTTCACGTGGCCGGACAGTGTGACGATGCCATTGTCCACGCTGACGCCAATGTGGGCGGCGTCGATATTGGGTTGAAAGTCAAGCTCATCCAAAATGGTATTGCGCAAGATGATGTCGTTCATGATCTTGTCCTCTTCCAGATGACTGAAGTGCATGGGCCGGCAAAGCCCATGTCTTTTTTTTACGCTGGAGCGATAGAAAGACATTGAGCTAAATCAAAAAGGCCACAATTGCCTGATGCGGTACTCCGGCAGAGGGCGGGGTCTGCACGGATTTACCTGCCTTGGTTTGTCTGGGCAAAACCATGCGCTGTGGCGTGCCCAAGCCGCACCACTCATGTGGCGCGCATGAGTGGTGATTTCAATGCCGAGCCGGCCTGATGATTCATAGGTGATAGCGTGACTGGACGATGCGCCTGATCTGTTCCATTGCCTTTTTGAGGACGATGCTTTTGTCCATTTCGATAAGACGGGTCTTATTGGCAAGTACATCGTCCCGGATCACTTTGCGAAACCAATTGGAGAAATCCCCGGCATCGAGATGCTCGCGAAGGGCGGGCTCTTCAATTTGCGTTAAACAGGATAAAAACTCAGTCAGGTTGGCGGCACTCCGGCCAAGAGCAGGAAAGTGGAATGATCGCCATGCACCTACATTTCCCGCAACATACTTGCCGCTGTGGCGATGGTGCTTTTGATGTGGCTGCATCTGGTCGATCAGGTATACCTCGTCGTCGTCGTGCAAGCTCCAAAGACAGGCATGCTCTAGGCCTGGCGTTCGCTCCGGAAACCGAGGGAAAGGTCGCTGCATGCGCTCGGCGAATTGCTCGACCAGTTCCCGAGCGGTACTGCCAAGCGTCACCAGCACGTCGACCCCCTCAAGTAGCGCCGGGCAGACCTGGTCGAAGTCGAGGGCAACGATGATTGCACCGATGTCCTTGAGAAAGCCGGGCGGCCAACTTGAACAGTGGGGAAGCATGTAATGCGCTTCGTCGACGATCAACCAGTAGGGGCGACCTGAAGTGCTGCGCAAATGCTGGAGGAAAGGCAGCAGCTCGCCAAACAACTGCACCCGTGCCGAGAGATCCAGGGCAAGGGCATTGACCACCACATTGAGCTGCGCCTGCAAAAGATAGTGCACAGCATCTTCTGTCGTCGGGGGCGCAGTGAGGCCGCCGATGGTCACCGCGTCTTCCAGTGTGAGGTAGTCGCCCTCTGGATCGATGATGCAGAACCCCTGATGAACCTGGACCATTCTTTCTGTCAGCCAGGTAACGTAACTGGATTTTCCGGCCCCGGAATTGCCGACTACCAACATCACCGATTCTGGAGGCAGCCATAACGGGTGCCCATCGGTAGACGGCCCCAACTGAACCCCGATGCGTTCGACGCCAACCAGTGCGGCATCTTTTTCCAGCAGCATCTCGACCAGCTCGCACACACCTTGACCATGGTCAAGCGTCAGGCGCAGGTCAGCGCTGGATTTTATGGAGGCTATGGCATTGCTGACCGCTGCGGCACAGCCGCAGATCGATAGAAAGGAGTGGTCGTTTTCCGCATCGCCCACTCCGACCACGTTCAGTTCGCATATGCCTAAATCTCGCAACGCTGCGACAAGACCGGACGCTTTGTTCACGCCCGGCGGCAAGATCATGATCGCGTCCTTGTTGAAGGTTATCTGCAGTTCAAGACCCAACTCGCGAATGCTACTGATCACCTCATTTTCGAACGGCTGCCAAGTAGCGATGACCGACTGCCCGATCGATAACGGTGACACCCCTTTGGCGCGCAGGTGGCCGACCAGCTCGGTTGAAGCGGGATCAGCAATAAGCTCTTCGGTATCAGTACTCGGGTCGTACAAGAGCGCGCCATTTTCCGCAACCACCCTGTCGAAAAGATCCAGATGCGGAAAATGATGCTTGAGCGCTTGCAATTCCCGGCCTGAAATCAGCAATAACTTGCGACCGCTTTTTTTCACCTGGCTGAGCGATGCGCAGACTTGGGGAGGAACGCTTCCGTTTTCGGCAATGGTCCCGTCGTAGTCTACTGCCAAGGCAAGGAAGTGCATGCTCGATCCCTATCAGACTCAATTGAGGGCAGAGGAAGACAAATGGAACTGACTATCGACCGATTCCACGACTGTATTGAGATGCAGCTTATTGGCGCCGACATTGATTTTTATCAAGGGTCAGTCGAGCGTTGACAGCCGGTTTTTCCAGGCACTGGCGCATTTGATCTATATCAAGGAACTGACATCGGGATCGGCAAAGCTGTCGACATCGATAGCCACAGCAGCGGGATTTTCCATGCCTCGGCCGGACAAAGCCTCACACGCACCATTGGCAACCCTGCCGCCTTCATCGCTCGGTCAGGGCACAGTGAATGAACAGATTGCCAGGATTTTCGATGATATTGCCGATTTGCTGGAGCTGGACGATGCCAACCCTTTCCGGATCAGGGCTTATCGTAATGCTTCGCGAACGCTGAGGGCGTTGACAATCGATCTGGCGAAGATCATCGCGCGTGGCGAGCCGTTGCCAAAACTGGCCGGGATCGGTGTCGACCTGGCGGGCAAGATCAACGAAATCGTTACCACCGGCGATTGTGCTTTGCTTTCACGGTTGCGGAGCACTTCGCCAAAAGGACTGGCCCAGTTGCTGACTATTGCCGGTTTGGGACCAAAGCGGGTCAGGCACCTCTATCACGATCTTGGTATCGAAACCGTACAACAGTTATGCCTGGCTGCTGAAAAGGGGCGCATTCGCCATCTTCCAGGCTTCGGTGAAAAGTTGGAGGCCCGGTTATTGAGTGCAGCGCAGAGAAGCGTCGGCAAAGATCGCCGTTTCCCGCTCGCACATGTCGCGCCATTGGCAGAACGGTTGGCGCGCTATTTGGAGCAGATCCCGGGTGTCGAACAAACGACTGTGGCCGGAAGCCTGCGACGCATGAGAGACACCGTCGGCGATATAGATATCCTTGTTGCTGCTGGCGTTGATGTCTGCCAGCAATTCATCAAGCACCCGGATGTTGCCACTGTGCTGGTTCAAGGACCGACACGTACCAGCGTTCTTCTGAGTTCAGGCATGCAAGTCGATTTACGGGTCGTTGACCCGGCTGTGTACGGGGCTGCCCTGGTGTACTTCACTGGCAGCAAGGCGCATAACATCGCTATTCGCCAAAGAGCACAGAGCAAGGGGCTCAAACTCAGTGAATATGGAGTATTCAAAGGTGGTCAGCGGTTGGCCAGTAGCACCGAAATCGATGTTTATCGGGCGCTGGATCTGCCCTGGATAGTGCCTGAGCTTCGCGAAAATCGCGGTGAAATCGAAGCGGCGCTAGCCAATCGCTTGCCCAGACTGATCGAGTCATGCGATCTGAAAGGTGACTTGCATGCCCATACCCGTGAATCTGATGGCGTCAACAGCCTGGAAGATATGGCGCTCGCCGCGCAGGCAGCGGGGTTGCAATATCTGGCAATCACCGATCATTCCCAGTCCCTCAGGGTAGCCCATGGTCTGGACGGCGACCGTTTGCTGCAGCAGATGGACCAGATCGATGCGCTCAATGATCGATTGCAGGGTATAACCTTGCTCAAGGGCGTCGAGGTCGACATCCTCGAAGACGGTAGCCTGGATTTGTCGGACGATATTCTGGGGCGCCTTGATCTGGTTGTGGGCGCTGTCCACAGCCATTTCAATCTGACTCGGCGCCAACAGACCCGCCGCGTGCTCAGGGCCATGAACCATCGTCATTTCACGATTCTGGCGCATCCGCTCTGTCGGTTGATCAATGAGCGCGACCCCATAGATCTGGATCTCTTTGCCATCATCAAGGCCGCCGCTGAACGAGGTTGCTGTCTGGAACTCAATTCGCAACCGCAACGCATGGACCTGTCCGATCTGCAATGCCAATACGCCAAGGATCAGGGGGTACTGGTCAGCATCAATTCGGATGCGCATCAAGCAGCTGATTTCTCTCACTTGCGTTTCGGGGTCGCACAGGCACGTCGAGCCTGGCTGGAATCCCATAACGTTTTAAACACAAGGTCACTACCAGCGTTAAAGTCGTTTTTGCGCGGGGGCGGGGGCTGGCAAACAGAAAGGGATCAAAGATTATGTCAGCCGTAGACGCTATCGTCGCGCAGGTACTGACCTTGCAAGCAAGGCTCTAGCAGGCCATGGCACGACTGGAGGCGCAAACCGATCATGAGGCCTTTCCACGGTTATCTCCTTTGTCCTGCGAAGCCGCCGGAGCGCTCAAGTCATTACAGTTCGCTTTGGGCGAGTGGCGCGATCAATTCCAGTGGTGCCAAAAAGCGCTCGTAGAGTCTGATTTGCACCCCTTGCACAGAACCTGGCTCGAAGGCTCATCACGCGCGCTTGAAGCCGCTGAGGCTCAACTAGCGGCATTCGCCGATTTGTTTCGAGATGGATCGCAACGTGTGACTGAATGAGTGGCAGACCATCTCTCTAATGAGCGCGTTCTCTTGCAAGCAGCCATGCTTGCCAAGCCTGCCGGTATTTCTCATCCGCACATTTTTTTGCGATCGAGAACTTGAGCATGGTCTGGGCGCAAAAGGGTTCATCCAGTATGGAGTAGGCTTGATCGGTGAGGCGATCAGCTTCAAGAAACAGTGCCTTGCAATGATTGATGGCGTCGCTTTCGGCCACACAGGGCGTCGTTGATTCATTGATGGGCATGGTCGTCGACCTTCAGCAGGCAGGTAGTCGGGTCGGGGGATACAACAACATCGCTGTCCGGGTTATTCCTCACGGGACCAGCGCACGCTCATGCCATATTCGCTATCGCTGTAGCGATATTCAGAGTTGCCTTTGAAAGCGCCTTTCAGGGCGTGCCCCAGACGATTGGCAAGATGAATGCCGGTAGTGGTCACGACCAGATCATCGGCCGCGTCATCAAGCTTGATGATGCGCTCAAGCGGATGCTCGGCTTTTTCCTTTTCCTCAGTGTGTTTAATCAGCTGGACGATTTCTCCACGGTGTAGGTGCAAGTAGCCGCCGGAGAGCGTCAGGATACCCGCAGGCCTGTTGTCTTCGATGCGCCGACAGGCTGGACAGATCAGTGTTTGCGCACCGTGAACCACGGTGTTTTCCTGGCGTTTCCAGCTCCAGGTTCCTGCGGTATACACGGCTTCGCATTTCGGGCAAACGGCAGGGCCCTCCGTGTGTGGGGCGCTATAGGGGTCATGCGAGGCGTTCTTGAACAGTTTGTTTTTTTGGCTTTGCTGAAACTTGTCCATGATGTTCCTCCAGAGATGATCAGAACAGCCGACGCTTGGTAAAGCGCACCCGCTCATTTCGACGCGATCCGGGTTCGAGCAGGTTGATTTTTATCAACTGCGATGCAAGCGCTTAAGGCGGCTCGAGCCAAGGGTCCGCGTTTATGCATGAATCGACAGGAGCGCCTGGCTGCGCAGGGCTTTGTTGATAAAAGTCAACGTCGCCGGGAGTGGTTAATAGACTCTGCATGAACGTGGAACTTGCAGCAGAGCGTTCCGATGGCTCACCGCAAACCGGTATTTCGCGGCGCCGCCCGCGGGAGAATTCTCAGCGGTGCCACTCAGTTGGCGGATGCCGTGCGCTTGACGCTGGGCCCCAAGTCCAAGTCGGTGTTGATTCAGAGTAAATGGGGCAATCCAACGGTCTGCAATGATGGTGTAACGATCGCCAAGCGCATCGACCTGCCGGATCCGGAAGGAAATATCGGTACGCAGAGGCAGGTCTCGCGACCTGCCTGACGGGAGATAGATCATGAGCCAGTATCAACGCCTGTTGTTGGTCATCAACCCGGTGCTGCGCGGTTCCCCGGCGATCACCCATGCCGGCGCGCTAGCCAGGGCCAGCGGAGCAACGTTGCACATTGTCGCCCTCGTCAAGTCGCTGGATATTCTGTGGCTGCTTGAAGAGGGCAATCGGGAACAGGCCCGGGAAAACTATCTGCAGGAACATCGCGACTGGTTGACGTACCAGGCGGAGAAACTGTCCGGCCGAGGCGTAACGGTAACCTGCGAAGTCGCCTGGGCGGACGACATGAAACAGGGGATCCTCGATCACGTCACGGAGCTCGATCCCGATTTGCTGATCAAGGAAGTGCAGCACGAATCCTTGCTCAGACGTGCGTTCTTCACCCCGCTGGACTGGTATCTGTTACGCCACTGCCCGGTGCCGGTGTACCTGTTGGGTGGCGCGGCCCATGCCTTGCCGCGCAAGGTCGTGGCCGCGGTCGATGCCTCGGCGAGCGGTCCGCAGAACGACCGGTTGAACGAGCGCATCATCCAGCAGGCCACCGCTCTGGCCATCCAGTGCGATGCCGAATTGCACCTGTTGTATGCCTATGACGTTTCGCAGGAATACCTGGCAGAGCTGGGCGACGGCCTCAAGGTCGCCGAGCTGACCAAAGGCCTGCGCCGGGAGTTTGAAAAGACCTGGCTGGAATGGGCCAACCGGCATGGCGTGCCGGCTGATCGCCGGCATTTTGTGGTGGGACATCCTGTTGCGGCGCTCAGCGAGTTCGCAGACGAGCATCAGGTGGATGTAATCGTCATGGGCCGTGTGCAGTTTCACGGTCTGGACAAGCTGCTGGGCAGCACCACCGAACACATTCTGTATCAGGTCCCCTGCAATGTACTGGCGGTGTAGTACGACCGTCTCCGGCCCTTGAAGGAGGAACACTTCATGAATATCGACCAGGCTATCTCTGGCCGGCACTCGACACGGGAATACACGACACAGGCTGTCGACGACGAGGTCATCGTGCGCCTGATCCATGCCGCCTCCCTGGCACCGAGTGCAATGAACCAACAACCCTGGCGATTCACTGTGGTTCGCGACCAGGCATTGCTGGATAGGGTTTCACGCGAGGCGAAAGCCTGCATGCTCGAGACACTGGCACCGGGATCACAATCAGAGCGCTTTCACGCGTTGCTTGACGATGAGCACTTCCAGATTTTCTATCACGCGCCGGTGCTGATCCTGATCTCGGCTGACGCGCCTGGGCAATGGGTGGTCGAAGACTGTGCACTGGCGGCCGAGAACCTGATGCTCAGTGCCTGTGCAGAAGGGCTCGGCACTTGCTGGATCGGTTTTGCCCAGCGGTATCTCAATACCCCGCAGGGCAAGCAGGCGCTGAAGCTGGCACAGGCGTGGGTTGCGGTGGCACCGATCATCGTTGGCCATCCGAAACACGCGCCGGCGCCGGTTGCCCATCAGGCACCGGACATTCGCTGGGTCGGTTGATGTACCACTGAGCATTCATCCGGGCGAGCGGGTTCGCGAACATTGTTGCAACGAGTGATTGCCCTGCACGCCGGGTTGGCCATTCATTGACAAAAATCACAGCACTGGAGCAGGGACGCCGGATATTTTCAGGGGGCCGGCGTGTTCCCGGCCCACTCAACCGAGGAGAACCACCATGAACAAGCGTTTATCTGTTGTTGTGCTGAGTGTCCTTCTGGCGATGACGGCGGGGTGCAGTCACAAGCATGTGCAGGAAATGAATGCTCGTATCGATTCGGCGCAAAGCGCTGCCGCGGCTGCGCAATCCAGAGCCGATGCCGCGTATTCGAAAGCGGAACAGGCGCAGGCCGCGGCCAGTCAGGCGCAACGCACAGCCGATGAGGCCAACGAGCGTGCCAGCCGGATGCTTGAAAAGGCGAGCCGCAAATAATGGATCCCCACCCGGCCATCGTTGCGAGCGGGTTGTGCAAGTGGTTTGGCGAAGGGAATGCACGCATGAAGGCGGTCGATCAGGTGGAACTGATCGCGCAGTTCGGCGAAATGGTGTTTATCGTCGGCCCTTCGGGCAGCGGTAAAACCACGCTGTTGAGCATGCTCTCCGGCATCCTGCGACCCGACTCAGGAACAGTGCAGATCGATGGCCAGGACATCTGGAGCCTGAGCAGCGACGGATTGGCCGAACTGCGCCTGAATCGTATCGGGTTCGTGTTCCAGGACTATCACTTGTTCTCGCGGTTGACGGCGGCCGAGAACGTCGCCATCCCCTTGATCCTTCGGCATCACGAATGGAGCGATGCGCTGTCGAAGGCCCGCCATAGCCTGGAGGTAGTGGGGCTGAAGGATCGGGGGGACATCTTGCCTGTAAAACTTTCCGGGGGAGAACAACAGCGCGTTGCCATTGCCAGGGCTATCGTGGGGGAGCCGCAGATTCTGATTCTGGACGAGCCCACGGCGTCACTGGATGGCGATACGGGAAAAATGATCATCGCCTTCGTCAAGGCGCGAGTGCTCAATCGGCAACGCTGCATCCTGATCGTCACTCACGATGCACGGATAAATGAGTACGCCGACCGCATCATCTACATGGCTGACGGCCGAATCAGCGACACCGGGCAAGCCTTATCGTGAAAAAGTCCATGCTGTTTGCGCTGGCGGTGCTCGGTGTTCTCGGTGGTCTGACCGCCGCCTACCTGTTCGGACGGACACCGCCAACCCTGCCTCCGGCCTTTGCTCCGGCGAGCAGCAGTGATGCCACAGCGATCTACGCCAACGGCATTATCGAAAGCGAGCAGCCCGGTGGCAGCAATATCGTGATCTATCCGCAGGTAGCCGCACCCGTGGCTCAGGTGTGGGCTTACGAAGGACAAACGGTCAGTCGCGGGGCACCGCTTGTGGCCCTTGACGATGCGGTACCGCGCGCCAGTTTCGAACTGGCCCAGGCCAATCTGGCCACGGCGCGGGATCAGTACAACAAGCGCCTGGTCTCTTACAACCTTGATCCGAAATCCATCAGCAAAGACAGCCTGGACACTGCCCGCGACACTGTGGCCCAGGCGCAGGCTGCGCTCAAGGCGTCGGCGGCGGTGCTCGCGCAATATGTCATCAAGGCACCGGCGGACGGCGTGGTGATGGCCATCAACAGCGCAGTGGGCAGTTATGTATCGCCCCAGGGGGCTTATGACGTTTACACCCAAGGGTTTGCGCCGCTGCTGGTCATGAGCGCCGATCAGGCGCATCTGGCCGTGCGCTGTTATGTGGATGAGATTCTGATCACCCGATTGCCGGCACCCGAGCATATGCAGGCGCAGATGCTGATTCACGGTACAGACATTCGTGTACCGCTGGTCTTCGTGCGGGTGAGGCCCTACGTATCGCCGAAAATCGAGCTGTCCAATCAGCGTCAGGAAAAAGTCGACCTGAGGGTGCTGGCGGTGATTTTCCGCTTCGAGAAAAAAGATTTACCGAGCGTCTACCCGGGGCAGTTGGTGGATGTGTTCATAGGTCAGAAATAATGAACAGGGCAGGCGGGGTTCACTGCACCGGGCGTTTTTGCCTTGCACTGAGCCTGATGCTGGGCTGCGGGTGCACGGTCGGCCCGGATTTTTCACCTCCGGCTGCGCCTGAGGCGGAACGTTATCTGAACGAGCCGCTGCCGGAAACTGTCGCGGCGCAGGGCCAGGTTCAACAGTTTGTGCCCGGCGGTGAGGTCACACCGGACTGGTGGCGTTTTTTCCACTCGACGGCGCTTGATGCACTGGTGCGCCAGGCGATCACCCATAACATGACCGTGCAGGCGGCTGAAGCCGGATTGCGTGAGAGCCAGGACAGGCTCAGGGCCGGGCAGGGGGTCTTCTATCCGCAACTCGATGCGCGCTTCGGCGCCAGCCGTGAGCGCAGTGCGCCGGTCCAGCAGGGGCTGACGACGGCAGGCTCGATCTTCAACGTGATGACGCTCAGTGGCACGATCAGCTACACCCTCGATGTCTTTGGCGGCGAGCGACGTGCTGTGGAGGACTTGCAGGCTCAGGTTGATCGCCAGATCTGGATGACACAGGCGACCTACCTCACGTTGACAGCCAATGTCGTGAATACGGCCATTGCCCGGGCAGCCTATGCCGCGCAGATCGAGGCAACGGAGCAGTTGATCGATTTACAGCGCCAGCAATTGCAATCTACCCAGGTTCAGGTGCGCAGCGGCACCGTGCCATATTCGGCGACATTGAGCCTGCAGAGCCTGATCGCGGCCAACGAAGCCTTGTTGCCGGCGTTGAAACAGAAAGTCAGTCAAAGCGAGTCCTTGCTGGCCACGCTCGAAGGCGTGCTGCCCGCAGACCTACAACTTCCCGACATTCGCCTGACGGCACTTTCGTTGCCCCACGATTTGCCGGTCAGTCTGCCTTCCGCTCTGGTGCGCCAGCGTCCGGACATCCTCGCCGCCGAGGCGCAATTGCATCAGGCCAGCGCGCAAATCGGTGTCACCACGGCGGCGATGTTTCCCGGCTTCAGCCTGAGCGCTACCTACGGTGCGGCGGGATCGTCCCTGGGGTCGTTGTTTGCCGGTACCGGCCGATTCTGGAGCGTAGGGCCGACGATCGATATTCCGCTGTTTCAGGGGGGACGCCTGTGGTTCGGGCGCCAGGCGGCCATTGACGCCTATCAACAAGCGGCGGCGAACTACCGACAAGTGGTGCTGGAGTCCTTCGCGCAGGTGGCGAATGTGCTCAAGGCGCTTGAACTCGATGCACAAGCGTTGCAGAAGCAGGCCGAGGCGCAGGCCACTGCCCGAGAAGCCTTGAGGTTACTGCAGGCCAATTATCGCTCGGGGTTGGTGACCTATCTGGATCTGCTGGTGACCGATGTGCAGTTGCATCAGGTTGATATCGCTTACCTTCAAGCATTGGCGCAGCGACATCAGGACACGGTCGCGTTGTTCGTGGCGCTGGGCGGCGGCTGGTGGAATCGGCCCGATACCGGCAGCGGCGGAACTTCGCCATGAAGTACACCGGGATCCTGCGCATCGGGTACAGGCTTTTGGTCAATGATCGCGCCAAATTCTCCGCGTTACTGGTGGGCATTACCTTCTCGGTGTTTCTGATGATGCAAATGACTGCCATGTTCGCCGGTATCCTGAACCGCGCCTATTCGACGGTCACCAATATCGGTGCACCGATGTGGATCATCGATCCGGCGGTCAACACCCCTACGATTGCCATTCCGTTGCCGGACTATTTGCTGGACGCAGTGCGCAGCATGCAGGAGGTGGAATACGCCGTCCCGGTATTCATTGGCAGCGCCCAGGTGCGTCTGGCAAATGGTACCTATCAAGGGGTCAGTGTGATTGGTCTGGACGACACCAGCCTGTTCGGTCGTCCGGCCCTGGAGCAGGGCGCCATCGAGGATATCTACGCCGAAAACGCGTTCATCGTGGTTCACGATGCCGAGTTCGCGAAGCTGGGCAACCCCGGGATCGGTACCTCGTTCGAACTCAACGACCACCGGGGTACCTTCGTCGGCATTGCCAGGGTGCTGGTCGGCGGTTTGACCGGAGTGCCGACGCTTTACACTACTTATCGGCGCGCCATCGAGTACATTCCCACGACACGCTTCACCGTGTCTTACATTCTGCTCAAGCCCAGAAGCCGGCAAGGTGAAGCGGCCATCAAGCAGCAAGTGGCGCGTTTGGGCTACATCGCTCTGACCAGGGACGAGTTCAACCGGCGCATTGCCGACTTCTACATTTATCAGACGGGGGTCGGTACCAATATTCTGATGATGACAGTCATCAGTTTTCTGGTCGGCCTGTCGATTTCCGGTCAGACGTTCTACAGCTTCATTCTGGAAAACCTCGACAAGTTCGCCGCGCTGAAAGCCATCGGCGCCAAGAGCCGGGAGATGGTCTACATGATCTTCTTCATGGCCATGTTCACCGCGATGACCGGTTATGGTCTGGGAATCGGCCTGGTAACCCTGATGATCGTCATCGCGAGAACCTGGCTGCCGAACTATGCGGCGATTGTCACGTTCTGGAATCTGGGCCTGGCGTTTGGTCTGGTACTGTTGATTGCCGGGTTTTCAAGCTACCTGGGCATTCGCAAGGTGCTCAAGATCGAGCCGTTCGACATTTTCAGAGGCTGAGGCCCATGAAAAAAACCCTTGCCGGTTTCCCGGCAAGGGGCATACGCCTGCCGATTCATTCGCCCTTGATCGGCACGACCTTGTCCGCTTTCATCGCTTCGGGCTTTTTCGGTAGCGAGATGCTCAATACGCCTTTGCTGAAGTGCGCATCGATCTTCTCGGCGTCAACCCCTTTGGGCAGGTTGAACACCCGCTCGAAGGAACCGTAGTGCCGCTCGCTCAAGTAATAGCCCTTGCGTTTTTCTTCCTTGTCCTCCTTCTTCTCGCCCTTGATGATCAGGCTGCCGTTGGACAGTTTGATCTCGATGTTCTTCTGATCCATGCCGGGCAGTTCGGCAGTGATCTCGTAGCTTTTATCCTTTTCGGTGATGTCCACGGCGGGCATGCTGCGGGTGAACAAATCACGCGAGAAGAACGGTTCTACATCGAACAGCCCGCGACTGAAGGGCGACATCAATGACCCGCGGTGGAAATCCTCGAACAGGTGGTCAACCTGTTGCCGCAGCTTTTCCAGTGGGCGCCAGAGCTCGGTCGTCACGGGCACCTGGTTCGATTTTGCGTCCGTATGTTCCTGCATTTTTTCCACGGAATTGCTCATTTTCGGTACTCCTCTCGGATGGAATGCGCAGTGCCGGACGTCCTGCCGGCGATCCGCGCGGACTGAACGAACTCCTTAAAGCGTCAACGCTCCGGACCACAGCATCCAGCCGGCATAGGCCGCGGCTGCCCAAATGATGATCAACAGGCCGGTGTCCGGCCCGTCGAGAGGCTGTGCCTCACGGGCCTTCAGTGTGCCGAGGTAGATCAGAGAGCCGGGGGCGTAGAGCAGCGCGCTGAGCAGCATGTATTTGGGGCCGGCGGCATACAGCAGCCAGACGCAATAGAGCGTGGCGACCAGCGCGATGGCCAGGTCTCGCACTTGCAGGGCGCGATGACCGGCGTAGGTTTCGCCCTGCCAGGTCATTTTCAGTGCATACAGACTGCTGAGCAGGTAGGGCAGCAGAATCATCGAGGTGGCAAGGGAAATCAGTGCCAGGTAACTGGCGTTCGAGTACAGCGTCAGCAGCAGAAACAGCTGGATGCATCCGTTGGTCAGCCACAAGGCATGGGCCGGTACGCCACGGGTGGTCTCCACGCCGAGCGACGGTGGCATGACCTTTTCCTTCGCCGGTGTGAACACCGATTCGGCCGCCAGCAGGGTCCAGGCGAGCAGGGCACCACCGACCGAAACAATCAGGCCGATGCTGATCAGCACGGCGCCCCATGGCCCGGCGGCAGCCTGCAGTACTCCGGCCATCGAGGGGTTTTTCAGGGCGGCCAGTTCCGGTTGTTTGAGAATGCCCAGTGACAACAGGGAAACCGCGATCAGCAGCAACAGGGTGATGACAAAACCGATGACCGTGGCGCGTCCGACATCGGCGCGTTCTGCGGCGCGGGCAGAAAACACATTGGCGCCTTCGATGCCGATAAACACCCAGACCGTCACCAGCATCGTGCTTTTGACCTGGTCGAGGGTGCTGCCCAGCGCCGGTGCGCCCCAAAAGTCCACGGCGAACGTGTCGCGCCGGAATGCCGCGATCACGAAACCGATGAACAGCAACAGTGGCACGATCTTGGCCGCCGTACTCAAGGCGTTGGCACGAGCTGCCGTGCGCATGCCCCGCAGGATCATCCAGTGCAAGGACCAGAGAACGACCGACGCCCCGACAATCGCTGCCTTGTTATTGCCGTCGCCAAATGCCGGAAAAAAGTAACTCAGCGCGGCAAACAGAATCACCAGGTAACTGACATTGCCGATCCACGCACTGATCCAGTAACCCCAGGCAGAGTTGAAGCTGAGAAAATCACCGCCCAGTGCCCGGGCATAGGCGAACACCCCGTTGTCCAGCGCCGGCTGGCGATTGGACAAACTCTGATAGACCAGTGCCAGGGACAGCATGCCGACCCCGGTGATCAGCCAGCCGATCAGGATCGCCCCGGCCCCGGCGCTGGCGGCCATGTTCTGTGGCAGGCTGAAAATGCCACTGCCGATCATCGAACCCACCACCAGCGCCACCAGCAGGCTCAGGGTCAGACGCCTGGGTTCGCTCTTGCGCAAACTGCCAGTCAGTGGCGGATGCTGGGCAGGGGTAGTGCCCGGTTGAATGTCTTGCAGTTGAGTAGCCATGACGCGCCTCCACGAGACAGGATGGTCGGCATTGGCCGCGGACACGGTCATGCGGACTTCGAGGATCAATCTCGTCGAGAAGCGCTCAGGCGTGTTTGATTAAAATCAACTGAGAGAAAAACGCGTTCGGGTGAACGCACGCAGGGAAACGGGACGCGATGCTGCCACCCCTTGGATCCTGACGCTCTTCACCACCCGGTGATTGGCCTGTGGTTCGAGCGCCAGTAGTGCAAGGACAAAGACAACGCAAGGGCCTATGCCCGGTCCAGCGCCTCGTCCAGCCCCTGATCTTCACCGAGAAACCCGCCGCTCTGATGCTGCCAGAGTCGCGCATAGGTGCCGTTTCGTTCCAGCAGTTCGGCGTGGGTGCCTTGTTCGATGATGCGGCCCTCATCCATGACAATCAGCCGGTCCATGGCGGCAATCGTCGACAATCGATGCGCAATCGCGATGACGGTCTTGCCTTGCATCATTTCATCCAGGCTTTCCTGAATGGCGACTTCAACCTCCGAATCCAGCGCACTGGTGGCCTCGTCGAGCAGCAGGATCGGTGCGTTCTTGAGCATGACCCGGGCAATGGCGATGCGTTGGCGCTGACCACCGGACAGCTTGATGCCACGTTCGCCCACCAGCGTGTCATAGCCGGTATTGCCCTGGCGGTCGCTCAGTTGGCTGATGAAACCGTCGGCCTGGGCGTTGATCGCGGCGCGGTGAACCTGCGCGTCGGTGGCGTCCGGGCGTCCGTAGGCAATGTTGTCGCGGATCGAGCGGTGCAGCAGCGACGTATCCTGAGTGACCATGCCGATGGCGCTGCGCAGACTGTCCTGCGTCACCTGCGCGATGTTCTGCCCATCGATGCAGATTTTGCCGCTGTCGACGTCATAGAAACGCAGCAGCAGATTGATCAGCGTCGATTTGCCGGCACCGGAGCGACCCACCAGGCCGATTTTTTCTCCGGCGCGTATGTGCAGGCTCAGGCCATCGAGTACCTGGCGCTCACCGTTGTAATTGAAATGCACGTTGTCGAAGGTCACGGCGCCACCGCAAGGCACCAGCACCCCGGCGTTCGGCGCGTCTTGTACTTTGGGGCCCCGGGTCAGGGTCGCCATGCCGTCCTGAACGGTGCCGATGTTTTCGAACAGCGATGTCATTTGCCACATGATCCAGTGGGACATGCCGTTGATCCGCAGCGCCATGGCCGTGATCGCAGCCACCGCACCCGCGCCGACCTGACCCTGATGCCAGAGCCACAGGGCGTAGCCGCCGGCGCCAAGAATCAGCCCGACTACCAGCGCCTGATTGACGATCTCGAACTGGCTGACCAGACGCATCTGGCGAAAACCGGTCTGCTTGAAATCCTCCATTGCCGCGCGTGCGAAGTGCGCCTCGCGGTTGGAGTGCGAGAACAGTTTGACTGTGGTGATGTTGGTGTAGGCGTCGGAAATTCGCCCTGTCATCGACGACCGGGCATGGGCCTGTTCCTGCCCGACCTGCCCCAGACGCGGCACGAAATACAGCATCGCCAGCCCGAACAACGCGACCCAGGCCACGAACGGCAGCATCAGTTTCAGGGCAAAGCCTCCGGCCAATGCGATGATCGCAATGAAGTAAACGCCGATGCCGGGGGCGATCTCGATGACGGTGAACAGCACTTCGCGGACCGCCAGCGCGGTCTGCATCACTTTGGTCGTGACGCGTCCGGAGAATTCGTCGGAAAAGAACGAAAGACTTTGCCGCAGCATCAGGCGATGGAAGTCCCAGCGCAGGCGCAGCGGCAGATTGATCGCCAGAATCTGGTGCTGGACCATCGTGCGTAACGCCACAAGACCGACGCTGGTGAGCAAGACGATGGCGATGCCCCACAGCACGCGACTTTCCTGACCGCTCACGGCGCCGCCGGCCTGCCAGGTCGAGAGCAGGTCCACCACTTGCCCGAGAAACGAAAACAGCCAGGCCTCGTAGATCGACACACTGGCACTGAGCAGCGCCAGAGCGAGGACATAACCGCGTGCACCGCGGGTGCAGGCCCACAGAAAACGCATCAGTCCCACGGGCGGGGGCGGCGCTTCATCAGGCGGAAAAGGGTCGAGCCTGCGTTCGAACACGCGAAGCATAGTGGTCTCCGAAATGATCTGGTCAGGGGGAGTATGCCATTTTCACCGTTGCCCCCGGATAGGAGGACAACGATCGCTCGACACGTTTGACCCTGTGGCCGTTCTCAATACTATCCGTCAGGTCAGAACCCACTTGTCGTGACCGTGTCTGCCAATTGACCCGCGTTTTTCACAATCGATCAGTTGAGCAAACCCCGGTCACCCGGATTTCAGGATGGATCTTGATCAAGGCGTGGAGCATCGTCCGTACGATGCATAACGGAGCACATGCGCCTTTTTTCTTGTGAAGGAGAACACAGATGGTCAGCGAAGGACTCGCAACATCGGCTGATACTGCGCTTGTCGAAGCCGAGGTGACCGTTGGTACAACCTCTTTTTTCCCTGGTCCCGTGGCGTCGCTTCTCAATCCGAGGGCGCCATAAAACCCTTGTACGATGCACTGGCGGAAGATTTCCGGGTGGTACTCACGAACGGTCAGATCATGGGACGGGCGGACTACTGGGAGCGACTTTGGGGACTGCACGGCCAGCGTGCCGGAAGCCCGGAATCGCACATCACCAATCTCTCGATCACGCCGCTTCCGGGCGGTTTTTTCCTGACGGTTTTCGATCTGGTCAAGGACGGAATCACCAAGAAGAAGGTCGATTCGGCCCTCATGCGTCTTGATGAACATTCCCCATCGGGTATTTCGTGGATCTACGTCCATGAGAGCGAGCATGAGCGGGCGGCTGCGTAAATTTTTACGTATACAGGCGTGATAAACGAAACCCGGCCGAAGAGCCGGGTTCTTTATTGCCTGCCATTCGTCCAATGGAAGGCACTCACAGGTACTCAGGTTCTCTCACGTTCACGCACGCAATCGCGCGCACCGACACGGAGAGGCATCATGGACATTGACGAAAATGCACCAGGCAACCAGTCGCAGCAGGCCGTGACACGCACCACCGACAACGAAACCGGGCATGACCCCAGGTACAAAAAGGCCGAAGTGCCGTTGCCGCCCGATGATGAAGCACCGCTTGATGAAGACATGACGGACGTGGCAGCGACGAACGCTGTCTCTACAGAACACCCGGAGCCCGGAAGCGGGGAAAGAGCCCGCAAGCCTGGGGAGTCTGACGCGTCTTACAGCCAGGACGTCGATGTAAAAGAGCCTCGCGGCATGCCTGCCAGCGATCCTGAATCGGGAGCCTGAAGCGGCCGGGACAGCGACTCACCGACAGCCGTCCGCCGTTACCGGGCGACGGTGTTGGCCTGTAGCAAACGGTCATCTTCAATCGACTGTTTAGCCTGGGCGATGCTGAGCCTGCCCGGCAGGCTCGCACCATTCTTGGCCGCCAGGATCTCGGCCATGACGCTGACGGCGATTTCGGCGGGTGTCTTGCTGCCAATGTAAAGGCCGATCGGTCCGTGCAGGCGCTCAAGCGACGCCGTGGTCTCACCGAAATGCTCGATCAGGCGTTCGCGACGCCGCTGGCTGTTGCGCCGCGAGCCGATGGCGCCGATGTAAAACGCCGGACTGTGAAGCGCTTCGAGCAGGGCCAGATCGTCGAGTCTGGGGTCATGACTCAGGGCGACGATACAGGTGCGCAGGTCGACCGCGAAGTCGCGGACCACGTCGTCCGGCATGCCGACGATCCGCTCCACGCCATCCACCGCCCAGGTCTCGATGTACTCGGGACGCGGATCGCACACCGCCACCTTGAAACCGTTGAACAACGCCATGGTGGCCAGATACTCGGCCAGCGCACCGGCACCGATCATCAGCATCCGATAACCCGGCCCCAGGGTGTTGACCATCTGCGCGCCATCGAAGCGGAATCGTTCCGGCATCGCGGTCGCTTCGAGCATGACCTCACCGGACTCCAGCGTCAGGCGACGATTCACCAGTCGTCCGGCGTCCAGTTGCACCAGCAACTCGTCAAGTGACTGCCATGCCGGGTTGAATTCCAGGATCAACTCAAGCGTGCCACCGCAAGGCAAGCCGAAGCGATGGGCCTCATCGGCGCTGACGCCATAGCGCACCACTTGCGGGGTGCTGTCGTTAAAAGCACTGCCGCCATGCGCCGTGGTATAGCGATGGATCAGATCGTCTTCGATGCAGCCGCCGGAGACGCTGCCCACCACGCGACCATCGTCACGCAGGGCCATCATCGAACCCGTCGGGCGCGGTGATGAACCCCAGGTGCGCGCCACCGTGGCGAGCAGCACACGCTCGCCGGTGGCGAGCCAGTCCCGTGCGGTGCGCAAGACCAGCACGTCGATGCTTTCCATCAGATTCTCCTCTAGCGCATGTGCAGGATAATCGGGCTGCTGCTGGCCGGATCCGTGTGTTCACGCAGTTTGGCCACCGTCTGCGCATCAACGGCAGTGCCCTGATTGCCCCAGGTGCTGCGCATGAAGGTCAGCACCTCGGCAACCTGCTGATCCGACAACTGCTCGCGGAAGGCCGGCATGCGATAGGCATCCGGTACGCCGGCTGCCACGACGCGCTGTGAACCATTCAAGGTGATGTTGATCGCCGAGGCGCTTTCCCCGGCCAGCGCCGAGGTGGCGCCGGCCAGCGGCGGCATCCATTGCGATTGACCCTTGCCGTCCAGACCGTGGCACGACGCGCAGCGCGTCACATAGGTGTGAGCACCCGGGGAGTCCGGACGTTGCGCTGCCGAAACCGGTTGATACTGCCAGGGTTGCCCGTCGCGGTGGCGGTCGCCAGGCAACGACTTCAGATAACGGGCAATGGCCGTCAGATCGTCATCGCTCATGAACTGCGTGGAGTTGTTGAACGCCTCGGTCATCGAGCCATAGACCACCGCATGTTGGTTGCGTCCGGTCTTGAGGAACTGCACGATTTCAGACTCGCTCCAACGGCCCAGACCTGTGTTGTGATCATCGCGCAGGCTCGGTGCATACCAGCCATCGAGCAACGCGCCGGCGAGGAACGGCGCGCCGGATTCATCCAGTGCTTTCTCGTTGAACGCCAGACCACGCGGTGTGTGGCAACTGCCACAGTGCCCGGCGCCCTGAACGAGATACGCGCCACGGTTCCATTGTTCATCCTGCGACGGTCTGGCCACATAAGGACCGGAGTCGACGAACACACCGTTCCACAATGCAATCGGCCAGCGCAGGTTCAGCGGAAATGGAATCGCACTCGGGATGTTCGCCTGTTTGACCGGCGCCACGTCTTTCATGAAGAACGCATACAGCGCACGCACGTCATCGTCACTGAGCTTGGCGTAGGACGGGTAGGGCATCGCCGGGTATAACCGGCGACTTCCGGGAGCCACGCCGTGGCGTACGGCGCGGTCGAAGTCGGTCAGACTGTAGTGGCCGATACCGGTTTCCATGTCCGGAGTGATATTGGTTGCGTGGATTGCGCCCAGCGGTGTGGCCATTTCCAGCCCACCGGCGAACGGTGCACCGCCCGGCACGCTGTGACAGGCCACGCAATCACTCAGCCTGGCGACGTATTCGCCCCGAGCGACCAATGCCGGGCCGATGTCGGCCTCGGCGATCTGATGGTTTTCCAGGCGCGAGACGGGCTCGCGGGTGACATACCAGGCCAGCAGGCCTGCCGCGACCAGGCACGGCACGGCCAGCCAGCCAGCGGTTCTTGCGAATCGGCTGTTATTCATGAACGCTCCGGTGCTGATCAGGTGAAGGTGTGTCGGCTCAGGGGCAGGCTGCGTATCCGCTGCCCGGTCAGCGCAGCCACCGCATTGACGACGGCGGGCGCGACGGCGGGCAATGGCGGCTCACCGATGCCACCCATTTTTTCCCCGCTCTCGACCACTCGCACGTGGACCCGGGCCATTCGTGCAGGCGGCAGGATCGGGTACAAATCGTAGTTGCGCGCTCGAGGCCTGCCGTCCACCCAGACGGACTCTTCCACCAGTGTCTGCGACAGTCCCAACGCCACCGCGCCATTCACCTGAGCCTCGACAATCGCCGGATTGACGATGTTGCCGGGGTCTATCGCTTGCCAGATGTCATGTACCTTGACCTGGCCGTTTTCGATGGATACCTCGGCGATCACCGCCGTCTGCGTACCGAACGGCGACGCCATGGCCACTCCGCGCGCACGTCGGCTGCCGTCTTCGGCGGTGAACGGGCCGCGCTTCCAGCCACCCGACAGCTCACCCGCGGCCTGCAGCAGTGTGGTCAACCGTTTGTTGTCGCGCAGCAAGTGCAGGCGCAGGTCGAACGGGTCCTTGCCGCCCTTGTCGGCCAGTTCATCGAGGAACGATTCATAGAAAAAATCGTTGAGTGAATTGCCTACCGAGCGCCAGTAACCCAGCATTGCCGGGCCTTTGACGTAAATCTGCGCGATGCGTTTGTTGGGAATCGCATAGGATTTGCCGGACAACCCTTCGAGCGCTGTCGGATCGAGCTTCTCACCCTGCTTGCCGGCGAGTGCCTCGGTGGGCCCTTCGGTGGCACTGATCGCTTCGATTGCCAGTGGCCAGCCGTCTTCGTCCAGTGCCGCACGGAAATTCACGGCGGCAACCGGGCGCAGCACATCGCGCAGGAACTCTTCCTCGCGACTCCAGATCAGTTTGACCGGCCGGCCAACCGCCTTGGACAGCGCGATTGCCTGAGGGTAGGGGTTGGCCGAATCGTAGAGGAAATGCCGGCCGAAGAAGCCGCCCAGCAGCGGCGAATGCAAGTTGATGCGCGACGGATCCAGTCCTGTGCGTTTGGCGATGTCGGCACGGAACATATCCGGCGCCTGATTGGGCAGCCAGACGTCCAGCGAACCGTCGGCATTGAATCTGGCCAGTGCCGAAGGCGGCTCCAGTTGCCCGTGATTCAGGTATTGGTTGTGGTAAGTGGCCTCGATCCGGGTCTTGCTCCCCGCGAGAATCGAAGCCACATCGCCTTCAAGTTCATCATCCCGGGCGGGGCCTCTGTCTTCAGCGAGGCGCTTGAGCCAGGCATCGCTGGAAAAGTCGGCGGGCATCGGCCGCACGTTGCTGTCGGCTGTCGGCTCTTGCCAGTTGACCTGAATCGCCTCGACGGCCCGTCTGGCGTGCCACCAGCGCTCGGCGACCATGGCCACGGCGCCCGGTAGGCGGTGCACGGAATGCACGCCTTTCATCGCCTTGACCTGGTCTTCGTTGCGCAGGTTGCCCACTGTCATCCCCAGGCGCGGGGCATGTTGAACCGCGGCATGGAGCATGTCGTCGACCTTCAGATCGATGCTGTACAGCGCCTTGCCCGTGGACTTGTCATAGGCATCGAGGCGCTTCACCGGTTTGCCGATCCAGCGGAACCGGCCCGGATCACGCAGTTGCACGGAGGCCGGATCGGGAACCGGCAGATCCATTGCGCGTCCGGCCAGTTCACCGTAGGCCAGCGAACGCCCGGATTTGGCATGCACGACCTTGCCGGGCTCAGTACTCAACTCGCTCTCCGGTACTCCAAGCTGTTGCGCGCCCGCTTGCAGCAGCATGGCGCGGGCGAGGGCGCCGAGGCGGCGCATGACCGGGTAACTCATGCGCACCGACATACTGCCGCCGGTGATGCGCATGTCGTTTTCCATCACCACATAGGCTTCGCCGGGCGGCGCCGCTTCGACCATGAACGTCGCCGGGTCGGCATCCAGTTCTTCACCGATGATCTGTGCCATGGCGGTAAACGTTCCTTGCCCGCCTTCCATGAACGGGCAAAGCAGACGCACGCGGTTGTCCGGGCGGATCTCGAGGAACGCCGGCACCTGCGTGCCACGCTCGGCGGTTGCGGTTGCTGCAGCCGCTTGTACGCGTGTCACACCCAGCGGCAGGCCAAAGCCGAGGACCAGTGCGCCGACAGCGGTGCCGGTGAGAAAACGTCTGCGCGAAACATTGATCGGTTCGTGCAGGTCCGGTGCCGAGGCTTGCAGGGCAGGGTCGATTCGAACGTTCATCATGCTTCCCCCTTGCCGGCAAGCTCATGCACGGCGGCATGAATGGCGTTGTAAGTACCGCAGCGGCACAGGTTGACCATTGCGGCCTCAATCTGCGCATCACTCGGCCTGGGGTTTTGTTTGAGCAGCGCGGTGGCGGCCATCACCTGCCCGGACTGACAGTAGCCGCACTGGGCGACCTGCAGATCGACCCAGGTCGAAACAACCCGCTTGCCCACTTCATCGGTTTCTATGGCTTCAATGGTGGTGACCTCGCGACCGACGACCCCGGCGACCGGCGTGACGCAGGAGCGCACCACATTGCCGTCCACCAGCACCGAACAGGCGCCGCACTGCGCCAGTCCGCAGCCGTACTTGGTCCCGGTCATGCCCAGATCATCGCGGATCACCCATAGCAAGGGCGTATCGGCGTCGGCATCGACCTGATAGGTCTTATGGTTGATTCGTAGTTCCATGGTTCACCCGCTGATCATCGGTTGACGTGCATTGTTATGAGCGGTGACACGCGGCAAGGCGCATCACCGGTGAAGCCGGTTGTTGGTTCAGTTCGCTACGCTGCCGAGCGCTTCTGTCTCGAACGGTTGTCCGCGCAGAAGGGCCATGTCCCGACTTGGCGCGGTGCCGAACAGCCGGCCGTATTCGCGGCTGAATTGCGAAGGACTTTCATAGCCGACCGCAAACGCTGCGCGTGACACATCGAGACGTTCTACCAGCATCAGCCGCCGGGCCTCGTTGAGCCGCAACCATTTCTGGTACTGCAGCGGACTCATGCCGGTGAGTTGGCGGAAATGATGGTGAAAGGTCGGAGCACTCATCTGCACCCGCGCGGCCAGGTCGTCAATGCGCAGAACCTCGGTGTAATTGACCTTGAGCCAGTCGATGGCCTTGGCGATGCGATAACCCTGGCCATCGACGGCAGTGATCTGCCGCAGGCGGGCCCCCTGGTCGGTATGCAGCAGCCGATAGTGGATTTCACGCAGGATCAGCGGTGCCAGCACCTGGATCGCCTCGGGTTCGTCCAGCAATGCCAGCAGGCGAGCGAGCGCGTCTTCCAGGGCAGGCGACAGGCTGCCGATCGCGGCGCCCGTACCCATTGATGGCTGGCGTTTTGTGGGCAAGCCGCTCCTGGAGATGACTTCGGCAAGCATGCTGATATCCAGCTTCAGTACCACGCCGACACAAGGCTGTTCGGCACTGGCGTGGACCACTTCAGAGTTGGCGGGCAGGTCCAGTGATGTGACCAGAAAACGCGAAGGGTCATAGCTGTAGCCCTCACCACCGACCCACAAACGCTTCTCGCCGCGCCCCACCAGAATCAGGCTTGGCTCAATCATGCATACGACGGGTGGCGCCGGATGATCGCGACGAAACAGCGACAGGCCGGGTATGGCCGTGGAGAAATCTCCCGGTGCGCTCACTCGCGGGTCAACACTCGATGCCCAGGACGATTCCTGGGGCAAGGGGATAAGGGTCATGTGGGCTTACTCCTGTTGACCTGACTCTAATCCGCGCCCGAGACGTTTCCTATCCGTCACCCTGCATCCTCAGAGGATCAGGCAAGCATTCAAGAGGAATGCACTAGGGAAGGGCCGGATTGACCGGGAGAATGTGTCTATCTGTTACAGGGGGCGGTGCCCGGAGGCGAGAAAAGCTGCATATCCCTGCGCCTCACCTCCACACGTCTTTCGCATCACAGGTACTTTTCATGACCTTGCTTTCTACAAAACGTGGCTGGAGCGCAGTGCTGGCCATGTCGTTGGCCGCATTCGCTCTGGTCGCTTCAGAGTTCATGCCCGTCAGCCTGCTGACACCCATCGCCGCAGACTTGCACATCACCGAAGGCCAGGCAGGCCAGGGCATCTCCGTATCCGGTACCTTTGCATTGATCACCAGCCTGCTGATTGCTTCGGTCGCCGCTCGCATCGAACGGAAAAAATTGTTGTTGGGCCTGACCTTGCTGATGATCGTCTCCGGTACGGTCGTCGCGTTCGCCCCCGGCTATCCGTCATTCATGTTTGGACGTGCCTTGATCGGGATTGCGATCGGCGGTTTCTGGTCGTTGTCGGCAGCGACTGCAATGCGCCTGGTACAACCTGATCAGGTTTCCCGAGCGCTGGCCATCGTCAATGGTGGTAACGCTCTGGCGACGGTCATCGCCGCCCCGGCGGGAAGCCTTCTTGGCTCGCTGATCGGCTGGCGCGGGGCATTCTTCTGTGTGGTACCCGTCGCAGCGCTGGCAGCCGTGTGGCTGCTGATCAGCCTTCCGTCCTTCAAGATCGAGCGTCAAGCGGGTAATGGCAACGTCCTTCGTCTGATGAAACGCTTGCCAGTGGCATTGGGCATGCTTGCTGTCAGCCTGTTTTTCATGGGCCAGTTCATGCTGTTCACCTACCTGCGACCCTTTCTTGAGGGGGTGACCGGCGTCGGTGTTTCAACCTTGTCCTTCATGCTGCTTGGGCTGGGAGTGGCAGGTTTTATCGGCACCTTTGTGATTGAAAGGTTTATTGGCGGTGGTCTCTACCGCACGTTGACCGTCATCCCGCTGATCATGGCGGCTATCGCGCTGGCACTGGTCAGCTTCGGTCGATCACCGACGCTGACTGCGGTGTTGCTCGGACTTTGGGGGCTGGTTGCCACGGCCGCGCCGGTCGGCTGGTGGACATGGCTGGCGCGCACGCTCCCGGAAGATGCGGAAGCGGGAGGCGGCTTGCTGGTAGCAATTGTTCAACTGGCGATTGCCGCAGGCGCTGTCACGGGCGGTTTGGCCTTGGACCTGAGCGGTTACAAAGCCACCTTCGGGCTCAGCGCCGCCGTGTTGGTCGTCGCGTCCGTGCTGGCCTCGCTGGCAGGCCGCAGTGTCGTTGACGTTCATCTATCCGAATCGAACGTGGCTGTCTGACGAAATCAGGAGTTTGACGACGATTAGCCACCAGGTGGCGGCGCGTCGCAGGATTTTGGATTGCTGTTTGATTGGCAGAACGGCGGGGAGGGGATGAAAAGAGGTTAGTTATGGAACGCATCCTTAGGTGCGAAGATTTTTCAGAACGCCAGAAACGACAAAGCCCTGAATATCAGGGCTTTGTCGTACATAAGATGGCGGAGGCGATGGGATTCGAACTCATGGACCTGTTACAGTCGACGGTTTTCAAGACCGTTGCCTTAAACCACTCGGCCACACCTCCGTTTGCGTTGCGGGCGCCATAATACCTGAATGAAACACACTGTCAAACTCTGTGCATGGCTTGTTACAGAGCGTCTGTTATGATCTTTGCGACTGAACGTTTCAAACCAACAGGAGTGTCGCCATGCGCGAACAGGATTACGCAGTTCACAACAGCGTGCAGGCAGAGCAGCTAGAGGTTAGCCGCGTCCTGCGCAACACATACGGCTTGCTGGCGCTCACCCTCGCATTCAGCGGTGTGATGGCTTTCGTGGCCCAGCAGATGCGCGTCGGCTACCCGAACATTTTCGTGGTGCTGATCGGCTTCTACGGGCTGTTCTTCCTTACCAACAAGCTTCGTGATTCTGCCTGGGGCCTGGTGTCGGCATTTGCCCTGACCGGTTTCATGGGCTTCCTGCTCGGCCCGATCCTCAACCGTTACCTGGGCATGCAGGGCGGTGCTGAAGTGGTCAGCTCCGCGTTCGCGATGACCGCACTGGTGTTCGGTGGTCTGTCGGCCTACGTGCTGATCACCCGCAAGGACATGAGCTTCCTCGGTGGTTTCATCACCGCCGGTTTCTTCGTGTTGCTGGGTGCAACGCTGGCGAGCATGTTCTTCCAGATCAGCGGCCTGCAACTGGCAATCAGCGCAGGTTTCGTACTGTTCTCGTCGGTCTGCATCCTGTTCCAGACCAGCGCCATCATCCACGGCGGCGAGCGCAACTACATCATGGCGACCATCAGCCTGTATGTATCGATCTACAACCTGTTCATCAGCCTGTTGCAGATCTTCGGCATCATGAGCCGCGATGACTGATCGCTACACCGCTATAAACAAGAAACCCGCGAGAGCGGGTTTTTTGTTGTCTGCAAAAACGTGATCAGTTGATGATCATGCTGCCGTCGGCGTGCTGCTTGTAAATCGTGTAGGGCAGCAGAAACGTATCCAGCACCCCGGAAACGGCTCCGTCAACCACCAGACCGAGGGACGGGTTCTTGTAGTTGAACGCATCGACGTCATCCGGTTTTTCGGCGTGCAGCATGCAGAAGTCGTACGTCACGCCGCTGTAGATGCGCGGTACGGCGCCGCAGTAGGTTTTTTTCGCCTTCAACTGATCGACGTTCGTTTTATCGTTGAGCGCTACGGTCTGTATGGTCCCGCAACCCGCCAGCATCAATGCCGCCAGTATCACCGCCTGAATTTTCATGCCGCGAATCCTTCGCCGGAAAAGCTCCAATCTACGCCGCTCACGCCATCGGCGGCAATCGCCGCTTGACCGGGGTCTTCTTGACGATGGCGGTATTGGTTTCCGCCAGCGTATTCAATCGGTCGAGCAGGGTGTCGAGCTGCTCCATCGAACGCACATGCAGTCGAGCGATAAAACAATCCTCGCCAGTAACCTTGTCACACTCGGTGAATTCGGGAATCGACAGGATCTGCCGCTCCACCTCCTGCAACTGCCCCGGCAATGGCCGTACACGGACAATCGCCTGCAACTGATAACCGAAGCACTTCGGGTCGATCTCCACGGTGTAGCCCTTGAGCACACCGCGTTCTTCCAGGCGGCGCAAGCGCTCGGCCACGCTCGGTGATGACAACCCGCTGATTTGTGCCAGGGCCTTGAGCGAACGCCGGGAGTCTTCCATCAAGGCCCCGATCAGGATCTGGTCTATATCATCGGTCATATAAATAACTCCCGCATTAGGTGAATGACGCAAACCACCCATGATAAAAAAGGCAGAAATCGAGTTTAGCCTGCTTTTTGCGCTGGAGAAGCCTTGGTCTCGCTTGGCATACTTTTGCCACACATTAAGGAGATTGATGATGGACAAAACAATCCGTCGCGGCTCATTTGAAATGACCGCCGCCATGCTGATATCCGGGACGATCGGCTGGTTTGTGCTGGTGTCCGGGCAGCCGGTGCTCGACGTGGTGTTCTGGCGCTGCGTATTCGGCTCCGGAACGCTCTTGCTGATTTGCGCCGCTTTCGGTTTTCTGCGCCCTGGCATTCTGACCCGCACCACATTCCTGTTGGCGGTGCTCAGCGGTGTGGCAATCGTCGGCAACTGGGTATTGCTGTTCGCTTCGTATTCACGGGCCTCGATTGCCATCGGCACGGCGGTGTACAACGTGCAGCCGTTCATGCTGGTGGGATTGGCGGCGCTGTTTCTGGGCGAGAAGATCACCCTGCAAAAGCTGTTCTGGCTGGCGATTTCATTTATGGGGATGCTGGCCATCGTCAGTGCCCACGGCGGGCAGGGCGAGGGCGGCAATGATTACCTGATGGGAATCGCACTGGCGCTGGGGGCCGCGTTTCTGTACGCCATCGCCGCGTTGATCATCAAGCGCCTGACCGGCACGCCGCCGCACCTGATTGCGCTGATCCAGGTCTGCACCGGTGTGCTGCTGCTCGCACCGTTCGCGCATCTTTCAGCGCTGCCGCAGGCGCCGAGTGCCTGGGCCAGTCTGGTGACGCTGGGCATCGTACACACCGGTTTGATGTATGTGCTGCTTTACGGCGCGATCCAGAAATTGCCGACGGCACTGACTGGCGCACTGTCGTTCATCTATCCGATCGCGGCGATTTTCGTCGACTGGTTTGCCTTCGGGCATCAGTTGCAGATCCTGCAATGGATCGGCGTGGCGGCGATTCTGCTGGCCGCTGCCGGCATGCAACAGGGCTGGGGCTTCAGGTCGCGGCGTCTGGCGGCGCAGTAATCCTCAGATGTTCCAGCGCGGCGCGGTTTTCGCCAGGCGCTGGCGCATCTCGCCGATGTTGAACGCCAGTTGCCGGGTCAGCAGACGATAACCGTCCAGCGGGCTGTAGACCGGCGCGTCGAGGCTGGCGTCCGGCAAATCCAGCGGACGCCCAAGGCGCTGGGTCGCACCGGTTTTCAGGGCTCGGGCCATGCCGATCAGTTGAACGCGGATCTGCCGGTGCTCGGCCTTCAACGCCGATTGCAGGTGCGCCATGGCTTCAGGGTCATTGGAGTCAGGACGGGTGTTGCCGAGGATTTCCAGGGTGCTGATGCACATGCGCAGGTTGCGCTGGATCGCATCCAGTTCGGTCATCGAGACCTTCACTTCCTTGGACACCGACGGCATCAACGAGCGCAGTTGTACCATCACCGTGTTCAGCCGGCCCATCAGTTTCAGGTGTTCGTCGGCGGAAATCGGCTCGCCGCCGATGATCCGCCCGTACACCGTGGCGCAATCGCGCAACGCGTCGGCCAGGTTGTAGCGCCACGAATACACCGCGTACAGCGGCAGGGCGAAGGAAAAGGCCAGGGCCAGAGCGATACCGATCAGGATATCGACCCCGCGCCACAGCCCGTCGGTGATCGGGTTGTCGCCATGCCCGGCGACAATGAAAACGGTGATGGCCGAGAGCAGGGCGGTGTAGCCGCCCTTGCCGATGGCGTGATACGAGAAGAATCCGCACACCACCGCCATCGCAAAATAAGTCAGCCACGGCACCCCCAGCCAGGCCTGTTGCGCCACTAATAACAGACCGACGCCGGCACCGATCAAGGTGCCGGTGGCGCGTTCGGCGGCTTTCTTGCCGATGTTGCCGTGGTGCTGCAAACCTCCGATCACCACCAGCATGGTCACCGACGCCCACTCGCCGTGGGGCAGGTTGATGCCGGTGGTCAGCAGGATCGTCGCGAGCAGTCCCAGTGCTACCCGCACCGCATGAATCAACCGCGCATGCCGGTAGCGACGGTACGGATCCAGCAGCGGCCGCAGGATCCGCCGCAATAGCGGCGGCCAGCGGTGGGGGCTGAAAGTGCTCAGCGGTGATCCCTCCTCAGAAGATGTAATCGGTGGCGATGAAATTCGAATCCCGCCCGCGAATGATTTCGCTGATCAGATCCTTGTTGGGCTCCTGGAACTTGGTCGCCACCAGCGTCCGGATCGAAAACACCCGCAACGCATCGTGTACCGACAGCGTGCCTTCGGCGGAGTTCTTGCGCCCGTTGAACGGGTAGGTGTCCGGGCCGCGCTGGCACTGGGCATTGAGGTTGATCCGTCCGACCTGGTTGGCGAAGGTGTCCACCAGGCGACCGACCGCCACCGGGTTGGTGCCGAAGATGCTCAGTTGCTGGCCGAAGTCCGATTCCAGAACATAGTCGATCACGGTATCGAGATGGCGATACGGCACGATCGGCACCACCGGGCCGAACTGTTCTTCCTGATACACGCGCATCTGCGGCGTCACCGGGTACAGCACCGCCGGATGGAAGAACGATTCCCGCGATTCGCCGCCATTCGGGTTGACCACCTTCGCACCTTTGCTTTTCGCATCGGCCACCAGCCCGTGCAGGTAATCGACTTTGCCCGACTCCGGCAGCGGGGTCAGTGATACGCCGCTGTCCCACGGCATGCCCGGTTTGAGGCTGGCCAGTTTGGCGTTGAATTTTTCGATGAAGCTTTCGACCACATCCTCATGCACAAACAGGATTTTCAGTGCGGTGCAGCGCTGCCCGTTGAACGACAGTGAGCCGGTAACCGCTTCACTCACCGCGTTATCCAGATCGACTTCCGGCAGGACGATGCCGGGGTTCTTCGCATCCAGCCCCAGCGCGGCGCGCAAACGGTGCGGTTTCGGGTGCAGCTTCTTCAGGTCGCTGGCGGCCTTGTTGGTGCCGATGAACGCGAAGATGTCGATCTTGCCGCTGGCCATCAGCGCACTGACGGTCTCGCGGCCGCTGCCGTAGATCACGTTGATCACGCCGGTCGGGAAACTGTCGCGGAAGGCTTCGAGCAGCGGACGGATCAGCAGCACGCCGAGCTTGGCAGGTTTGAACACCACGGTGTTGCCCATGATCAACGCCGGAATCAGCGTGGTGAACGTCTCGTTCAGCGGATAGTTGTAAGGGCCCATGCATAGCGCCACGCCAAGCGGAACGCGGCGGATCTGGCCGAGGGTGTCCTGTTCCAGTTCAAAACGGCTGGAGCGACGGTCGAGTTCTTTCAGGGCATTGATGGTGTCGACGATGTAGTCGCAGGTGCGGTCGAACTCTTTTTCCGAGTCCTTGAGGTTCTTGCCGATTTCCCACATCAGCAGTTTCACCACGGCGTCGCGCTGCTGGCGCATGCGCCCGAGAAAGGCTTCGACGTGCTGGATGCGTTCCGCTACGCGCAGGGTCGGCCACAGGCCCTGACCACGGTCGTAGGCGCGTACCGCAGCGTCGAGGGCGGTGAGGGCGGTGTCGGCGTCCAGCAGCGGTGTGCTGCCGAGGATCACTTGTTCGTCGCCGTTGTCGCCTTGCAGATAGACCGGGCTGCGCACGGTGGCGAGCGGGCCGTCCCAGCGGCGCAACTGGCCGTCGACCAGGTATTCGCGTTGTTCGACCTGGCCGTCGAGGCGGTATTTTTCCGGGATGTCGCTGACAGAAGGGAACAGATTGCCAAGGATGTTTGCTGTGGTCATGTCGCTACCCGCGTGTCATTGAAAAAGTCTGTAACGGTTATACGCCTGAATGCGCCGAAATTTAAACCCGCAAATGTCACGCGAATGTCACGCAGAGGTGCAAGGCAGAGGGCTCGGCAAGACGCCCGTCGTTTAGCCGATACCGAGCCGCATTCCGGCTGTCCCCGTTTGCCCCCTTCACTGGCCCGCAATGCCCTCAACGCCTTGTCGCCGCGGCCTTAAGGTGTGATCACAACAATAAGTGACACCCCACGCGAGGATCGTTATGCGGGCATCCCGAATCATGTTGCTGCTGATGCTGGTCGCTGCTCTGGTCGGCTGCGGCGAAGACCCCAAACCCCCGGTCAGCACGAATAACGCCATTCCCAAAGATCCGGCGCTGGCGCAGATCTACGCCAACAGCTGCCAGCTCTGTCACGCCAACCCCGCCGCCAACGCGCCGCTGACCGGTGACCGCAAGGCTTGGGAACCACGCATCCAGCAAGGTGCCGACACGCTGCTCGACCACGCGATAAACGGCTACAACGGCATGCCGCCGATGGGCCAGTGCGTCGAATGCTCAGAAGAACAATTCCTCCAGTTGATCGGCTTCATGGCCGATCAGCCGCTGCCACAATAAAGGTGCGAGCATGACGATGGATCTGACTCGACGTCAGCTGTTGCAACGGGCAAGCATCGTCGGCGCGTTCAGTGCGCTGGCGACGAATCCGGCCTTGGGCCAATTGATGCGCGCGCCCCGGTTGATCCCGTGGCGCAACTGGTCGGGCGGGCAGAGTTGCCTGCCGGCGGCACGAGTGGCGCCAAAGAATCTGGATGAACTGATGGCGGTGATCCAGCAGGCACCGGGCAAGATCCGCCCGGTCGGCTCGGCGCATTCCTTCAGCGCGCTGGTGCCTACCGACGGCACGCTGCTTTCGTTGAGTTATTTCAACGGTCTGCTTGATCACGACCCGAAGACCCTGCAAGCGGAGTTCGCCGCCGGCACGCCGATGTCGCGCATGGGCGTGCCGCTCAAGGACGTCGGTCAGGCCCTGAAGAACATGGCCGACATCGACTATCAGACCCTCGCCGGGGCCATCTCCACGTCGACCCACGGCACCGGCAAGACTTTCCAGTCCTATTCCGCCCAGGTCTGCGGCCTGCAACTGGTGACGGCCAGCGGCGAGGTGCTGGACTGCGACAGCCAGCGTCATCCCGAGGTGTTCAATGCTGCGCGGGTGTCCCTCGGTGCGCTGGGCGTGGCGACGAAGATCCGCCTGCAAAACCGCCCGGCCTATCGCCTGCGCGAACGTCAGTGGATCGCCAAAACCGAAGAGCTGCTGGAAGACCTCGACAAGAACACAAGCGAAAACCAGCATTGGGAAATGCTCGTCGTCACTCACTCCGACTACGCCTTGTCGATTGCCCTCAACGAAACCACTGACCCGGCCACGCCACCGACTCCCCCTGAAGAGGAGGGCGGCAACGAGTTCGTGACCCTGATCGAGAAGCTCGACAAGTACGGCAGCGATTTCCCGGGCCTGCGCACTTCGCTGCTCAACAGCATGCGACATCTGGCGAGTTTCGAGGATCGGGTCGGCGACTCGTTCGACATCTACGCCAACGTGCGCATCGTGCGTTTCAACGAGATGGAGTATTCGGTGCCCGCCGAACACGGCCCGGCGTGCCTGCGCGAGATTCTCAAGCTGATCCGCGACAAGGATCTGCGCACCTGGTTTCCCATCGAGTACCGCTACGTCAAGGCCGACGACATACCGCTGAGCATGTTCGAGGGGCGCGACAGCTGTTCGATCTCGGTCCACCAGCACTACCAGATGGACCACCACAACTTCTTCGCCGCCATAGAGCCGATCTTCTGGAGGTACAACGGCCGCCCGCACTGGGGCAAGTTGCACACGCTCAACGCCCGGACCTTGCAGGCGCTGTACCCGCGCTGGAGGGAATTCATTCAGGTGCGCGAGGCGCTGGACCCGAGCGGCAAGTTCCTCAACGCGCATCTGTCGTCGATTCTGGGGGTGAGCTGATGGCGGTCAATCGACGTAATTTCGTGCTCGGCACCCTGGGTGTCGGCGCTCTGCTGCTGGGTGTGGGTGCGTGGCTGCGGCCGGGGGATCGCGGCGGCCCTTACAGCGAGTATTTCCGCGCACTGAACAACGAGCTGAAAGCAAAAGGCCCGATGCGCCCTGTGTTGTTGATCGATCTGGATCGCCTCGATCACAACATTGACGTGGTCATGGGCTCGGTCAAACGCAGCGGCAAGCACCTGCGACTGGTAGAGAAATCGTTACCGTCGCCGGGACTGCTCAGCTACATCGGGCAACGGGCCGGGACGCAGCGATTGATGTCGTTTCATCAGCCGTTTCTCAATCACGACGCGCAGGTTTACCCGCACTCCGACATTCTGCTCGGCAAGCCACTGCCGGTGCGCTCGGCCGAGTTGTTCTATCAGACCCACAAAGGCCCGTTCGACCCGGCGAAGCAGCTGCAATGGCTGCTCGACAACCCCGAACGTCTGCAGCAATACCTCGCACTGGCTCAAGGTCTTGGCACGCGGATGCGGATCAACATCGAGCTGGACGTCGGCCTGCACCGGGGCGGCGTCAGCGATCTGAACGTGCTCGGGCAGATGCTCGCGCTGATCGCCGCCAACCCGCAGCATCTGGAATTCGCGGGGTTCATGGGCTACGACCCGTTCGTGGGCATGGGCGTGCCGGGGATTCTCGGGTCGCCCGAAGAACTGTTCGCCAAGGTGATGGTGATTTATCAGCGCTGCGTGGACTTTACCCGGCAGCAATATGCGGCGCTGTGGCATGACGGCCTGTGCCTGAACACCGCCGGCAGCCCGAGTTATCGCATGCATGAAAACGAAACCCTGAGCAGTGAAGTGTCGGTGGGGACGGCGATGCTCAAGCCGACTCATTACGATCTGCCGTCACTGGTTGAACACGAACCCGCCGCGTACATCGCCACGCCGGTGCTGAAAAGCACCGGGGCGGTGAATATTCCGGCGCTGGACGACAAGTCGAAGCTGTTTTCGTGGTGGGACACCAACCAGCGCCAGACTTTCTTCATTTACGGCGGTAACTGGATGGCCGAGTTCGAATCGCCGCCGGGGCTTCAGAGCAATGGTGTTTACGGTCGCAGCTCGAATCAGGAGATGGTCAATGGTTCGAATGCTGTGGGGCTGACGGTGGAGGATCAGGTCTTTCTGCGGCCGACGCAGACCGAGGCTGTCCTTCTGCAATTCGGTGACTTGCTGGCGATGCGTGGCGGCAAGATCGTCGAGACCTGGCCCGTCTACACCTGACTCAAAACCACCACAAATCCCCCCCTGTGGGAGCGAGCTTGCTCCGGGCGGCGTTCCGACGAAGGCGTCCTGTCAGTCAGCATCTATTCGACTGGCACACCGCATTCGCGAGCAGGCTCGCTCCCACAGGATTTTGTGTTGTCTGCCAAATCCCGATTGATTTCTGTAATGAAGCTTTTATGACAAAAGTTCGGTAGCACATCGCCAGTCCGGTCATGCCTATGTAACGCGCTTGAGGGGCCCTTGGGGCACTTTTCACAAGCCGAGGCGGGACGCCGGGAGTGAGGCAATGGGGACTATGGAACGCTACTCGAAAGTGGGCATGCAGGAACTCGATCAACGCCTGTCGAAGATCGTCGAAGCGGCGCGCAAGAAGCCGGTTTCGGTGTATCGCTACGGCGCGCCGTGGGTCTGGATCGTGTCGCAGGATGACTGGCAGGGCGCCTTGAAAGAGGTTTCCAGCTACATTCCGTCGGGGCATTCGCTGGTGCTGCTGCGCCCGCAGATCGACGACCTGTTCGACGCCCACGCCGATCTTCTGCACGAACTCAACGCCCAGCCCGGCATGCTGATCCCGGCGCAAACGGTCATGCACATCCTGCTCCTGCAACTGTTGTATTCGGTGCCGAGCGAGCAGCAGCTGTTCGAGCAACTCAATTACAACCTGCTGTTTCGCTGGTTCGTCGGCCTGGGCCTGAACCAGAAAGTCTGGAGCTACAACGTCCTCAGTCGCGACATCGCCACGCTGCTCAACGAGCCCCGTGCGGTGCTGCTCATTCAGAAAATCATCGGCGAAGTGTTCTGCGGTGCCTTGCTGCAAATGCCCGAGTTCTCCTTGAATTTCGCGCTGCTGCACACCTGGCTGGGCAAGCACGCCTGCGCCCCGCACGTCAGCAACTGACGGCGGCCAGCAACCGACGCAATACACAGGGCGCCGAGACGCCAACAGGTCATCGCGAATTTCAGGGGGTAGTGTGGAGCAGATTTTCACGTCACGGCTGGCGCTGTGGAGCTGGCTGCTGGTGACGGCCGGCGTGCAGCCGGCGTTCGCCGAGGAGGCCGCAAACGCAGGTGCGCAGCGTCTGGTGGACGTCAACGAATACTTCGTGCGCGGCAACACCGTGCTCGATGCCCGGGCCATCGAAGAAGCGGTGTACCCGTTCCTCGGCCCGCAAAAAGCCCTGAGTGACATCGAAGGCGCGCGGGATGCCTTGCAGAAGGTCTATCAGGAACGCGGCTACCAATCGGTGTTCGTCGAACTGCCGGAGCAGGCGGTGGCCGACGGCATCGTCTACCTGCAAGTCAGCGAAACCAAGGTCGGCCGGGTGCGGGTGGTCGGCGCCAAACACTATTCGCCGCTGGACATCCGCGACAACGTCCCGGCGCTGAAGGAAGGCGAGGTGCCGGACTTCGCCAAGGTCCAGGGCGAACTGGCGCAACTCAACAAGACCCCGGGCCGGCAGGTGATGCCGCTGGTTCGCGAAGGTCAGCGCCCCGGCACCATGGACGTCGATCTGCAGGTCGAAGACCAGAACCCGTGGACCGCCAGCGTGGGGCTGAACAACGACTACAGCGCCGACACCGAAAAGCTCCGCGCCGTGACCAGCCTCGGCTACAACAACCTCTGGCAACTCGGCCACAGCCTCAACCTGACTTACTTCACCGCACCGCAGGACACCGACAACGCCAAGGTCTGGTCCGGCTCGTACACCGCGCCGCTGACCGACCGCTGGAGCGTGCAGTTCTCCGGTTACCAGTCCGACAGTAACGTCGCCACCATCGGCGGCAGCAATGTGCTCGGCAAGGGCCATTCCTACGGCGTGTCGGCGATCTACACGATTCCGTCCAGCGGCAGCTGGTCGAACTCGCTGTCGGCCGGCATCGACTTCAAGGACTTCGACGAACGCCTGACCCTGTCCGGCGAGAGCGACAAGGTGCCGCTGAAATACGCGCCGTTCACCTTCGCCTACAACGGCTACCGCTACACCGAAAAGAGCCAGCTGGGTCTCGGCCTGAGCCTCGTTGCGGCTACCCGCAGCATTTTCGGCTACGGCAGCTCCGACGAAGAGTTCGACTACAAGCGCTACCGCGCCAAGCCGAGTTTTGCCGTGCTCAAGGGCGACACCAGTTTCACCTGGACCTTCGACAACGACTGGCAAAGCGCGAGCAAAGCCGCGTTCCAGCTGGCGTCGGGCCCACTGGTTTCCAACGAACAATTCTCCGCTGGCGGCGCGACCTCGGTACGCGGTTATCTGGCTGCCGAACGCACTGGCGATGACGGCGTGTTGCTCAGTCAGGAAGTCCGCACGCCTTCGCTGGCCAGGTACGCCGGCAACTGGATGCAGGACTGGCGCTTCTACGCCTTCGCCGAAGGCGCGCAACTGTATCTGCGCGACGAATTGCCGGATCAGGACGCCAGTTACGCCCTGGCCAGTGTCGGCCTCGGCACCCGCGCCAGCCTGAGCAAATGGCTGTCCGGCAGCGTCGACTGGGGCTATCCGCTACTCGAAGGGCCGAACACCTCGAAACAGGAATCGCGCCTGCACTTCAACCTTCAAGCCACTTTCTAAAGGAGCACGTTCCATGCAGCGCCTCATTCTTTCGTTGTTGATCTGCCTGGGCTTCGTGCTCCCGGCCACGGCTCAGGCCTGGTGGCAGGACGACTGGCATTACCGTAAACAGATCGCCGTCGACACCACGCCACAAGGTGCCGGGATCAATCAGGCCCTGGGCCGCACCGCGCTGCTGGTGCGCCTGCACACCGGCAACTTCACCTTTGATGGCGTGAAAGAGGACGGCTCGGACCTGCGTTTTGTCGCAGCCGACGACAAGACCGTGCTCAACCACCAGATCGAAAGCTTCGACGCGCTGATGGGCATGGCGCTGATCTGGGTCGATGTGCCGAATGTCGAGGGCGGTCAGCGCCAGGACATCTGGATGTACTACGGCAACCCGAAAGCCCCGGCCACCGGCAACGGCCAACTGACATTCGATCCGAATTACACCGCGCTCTATCACTTCGACGGCGCCACCGGCACCCCGGCCAAAGACACCACTGCTTACGGCAACACCGCGCAGAGCGCGACCGGCGCCGCCATCGACGGCGTAGTGGGGCGGGCCTTGCAGTTCAGCGGCCAACCGTTGTTGCTGCCGGCCAGTCCGTCGCTGCAGCACAACGCCGGTAGCGCCTTCACCTTCAGCGCGTGGCTGCGTCTGGATCAGGCCAGTGGCGAGCAACTGATCCTGGCCCGTCGCGAAGGCGTCAACAGCCTGCTGATCGGTGTGAATCAGGGTGTGCCGTTCGTTGAGATCAGTGGTCAGCGGGCTGTCGCCACGCAACCGCTGAATCCCGGTCAATGGCAGCATGTCGCGCTGACCGCCGAAGGTTCGAAAGTGACGCTGTACATCAACGGCCGCGAAAGCGCAGCGCTCGCTCAAGCGATGCCGGCGTTCAATTCGGTCATGGCCATTGGTGCGGACCTTTCACCGGGCGCGTTCCAGCCGTTCGTGGGCGCCATCGATGAACTGCGCCTGTCGAAAGTCGCCCGTCCGGCGCCATTGTTGCTGGCCGACGCCACTTCCCAGGGCGCCGAGTCGAAACTGGTGGCCTACGGGGTCGATGAAGAACAGTCCGGCTTCGGTTTCGGCAGCCTCGGTTTCCTGCTCAATGCCGTGCCGGTGGATGCGTGGGTGATCATCGCGGTGCTGGTACTGATGATGTTCCAGTCGTGGTTCATCATGCTGCGCAAGAACCGCACCCTCAGCCGTGTCACCGCCGCCAACGAAGCGTTTCGCGAGCAATTCGCCAAGGTCGGCACGCGCCTGGAAATGTTCGCCGACGACGCGCAACTCGCCCAGCGCTTGCAGCACTCGCCGCTGTGGCGCCTGTATCAGGTGGCGGTGAAAGAAATCCGCACCCGCCGCGAGCAAGGCGCCGATACCTCGTCGGTTTCGGCGGCGACCATCGAAGCCATCCGCTGCTCCATGGACGGTGTGCGCACCCGGGAAAACCAGCAACTGAGTTCGAAACTCTCGACCCTGTCCAACGCCATCGCCGGCGGCCCGTACATCGGTCTGCTCGGCACCGTGCTGGGGATCATGGTGGTGTTTCTCGGCACGGCCATGGCCGGTGACGTCAACATCAACGCCATCGCGCCGGGTATGGCGGCTGCGTTGCTCGCCACGGCCATGGGACTGTTCGTCGCGATCCCGGCGCTGTTTGGCTACAACCGCCTGATCACCCGCAACAAGGAAGTCAGCGCCGACATGCGGGTGTTCGTCGACGAGTTCATCACCCGCCTGGCGGAGATGCACGGCGAAGGTCAGTCCAGTGAAGCAGCGCATCAGCGCGGCCATCACGTCAACCACTCCGTACCGGCCTGAGGAGCACTGACATGGCGTCCGTAAATGCCTCCCACGACGATGATGAAGATGCAGCGGTGGACAGCATCAACATCACCCCGCTGGTGGACGTGCTGATGGTGGTGCTGGTGATGTTCATCCTCACCGCCACCGCGCAGGTCTCCGGGATCCAGATCAACCTGCCCAAGGCCAGCGCCGCGGTGTCGCTGTCCGAGGCCAAGACCAAGGCGATTTCGGTCAACGACGGCGGCCAGGTGTTCCTCGACGCCTACCCGGTGACACTGCCGGAGCTGGAAGAACGCCTGCGCATCGAGAAGGCGCAAAACCCGGACTTTCCGGTGATCGTGCGTGGCGATGCCACGGTGCAATACCAGAAAGTCATCGAAGTGCTGGATCTGCTGCGCCGGCTCGAACTGTCCCAGGTCGGTCTCGTCACCGGCAAACCGACGCAGGGCTGAGTCATGACTGCACAGATGCCGATCGAACCGCTGCCGGTGAAGAAATCGCCCGTGCGCTACCTGAAGTGGGGCGCCGGGTTGATCCTCGGCGCACTCGCTGCGTGGTTCCTGTGGCAGTGGGCCAACGACATGAGCGGCATCCGCCGCGAAGCGCCGAAGGTGCCGACGATCATTCCGTTGCCGCCACCGCCACCTCCGCCGCCGGAGAAACCGCCGGAGCCGGAAACCCCGGTGGAAGAAAAAGTCGTCGAGCCCGAACCGACGCCCGAGCCACAGGAAGTGAAACCCGAAGAAGAAGCGCCGCCATCGCCGGCGGACGACCTGGCCAACCCGATGCAAATGGACGGCGACGCCCAGAGTGGCAACGACGCTTTCAACATCGGCGCGGGCAAGGGCGGCGGCATGGCCGGTGCGGGTGGTGGACGTGTGGGCAACGGCACCTACAGCCAGTTCCTCGCGTTCACCTTTCAGAAGCTGCTGCGGGAGAACCCGGACCTGCGCAGCCTCGCGTTTTCGCTGCAGGCCGATGTGTGGCTCAGCAGCGTGGGTGAAATCACCCGGGTCGAACTGGTCAAGTCCAGCGGCCATCCGGACATCGATACGCAGGTTCTGGCCGCGCTGCGCAATGCGCCTGCTTTGAGCGAACGGCCACCGGCCTCCATCACCTTGCCCGTGCGCATGTCCCTGCAAGGGCGACGTCCGGGTTAACCGAATTCATAAAGCTGTATGAAAAGGAGTTGTGTGCAGATGATTTCCAACGTGAATCGATTGTCCCTGGCGGTCGGCATGGTCATCGCGACCCTGGTCGGTCAGGCCGCGGCAGCGCCTGCGCCCTCGGAGAACGCCACGATCAATCTGATCCGCTTGCTGGTCGAGCAGGGCATTCTGAAACAGGACAAGGCCGACGCGCTGATCGCCCAGGCCCAGAACGAAGCGGCCCAGGCCAGACAGGCTGCGGCGTCTACTGCCGTGGCAGCCGGGCCGGTCGCCGCACCGGGCGATGTGCGGGTGCAATACGTGCCGGCGGCGGTGCGCGAGCAGATCCGCGATCAGGTCAAGGCTGAAGTCATGGCCACCGCCAGGCAGGAAAACTGGGCGGCGCCCAACACGTTTCCGGACTGGGCATCACGCATCAGCTTCGACGGCGACATTCGTCTGCGGGACGAATCGCGCTATTACTCGGGCAGCAACAGCAACGAAATCGTCGACTTCGCCAAGCTCAACAACAACGGCCCGTACGACGTGAACCCCAACAGCAGCACCGCGTTGCCGCCGTTGCTCAATACCCGTGAAGACCGTACCAACGTGTTCCGCCTGCGTGCGCGTCTGGGCATGAAAGCGGAGATTTCGCCGCAATGGACCGCCGGCATCCGCATCGGCACAGGATCCGACAACAACCCGGTGTCGACCACCCAGAACCTCGGCGGCGGTTTTGCCAAAAAGGACATCTGGCTCGATCAGGGTTACCTGACCTGGAAGCCGTCGGATCAACTGACCCTGACCGGTGGCCGCTTCGCCAACCCGTTCATGTCCACCGACATGCTGTATTCCAACGACCTGAACTTCGACGGTGTGGCGGCGATTTTCGACCACAAGCTCAGCCGCGACTGGAGTGTGTTCGGCACCGTCGGCGCATTCCCGGTGGACTACACCAACGACACCACCACCAGCAACGGCTTCGACAAGGAAGAAAGCGACAACAAGTGGCTGTACGGCGCGCAGATCGGCGCCAAGTGGGCGATCAACAGCAACCACCGCTTGAAAGGCGCGCTGGCCTATTACCGTTTCGATGACATCGAAGGCCAGCGCTCCAGCCCTTGCGAACCCTGGGCCGGAGCGCCGGGCTGCGACAGTGACGGCACCCGTGCGGCGTTCATGCAGAAGGGCAACAGCGTATTCCTGCTGCGTGACATCACGCCGAATCCGCTCAACCCGACCACCACGCCGCAGCCGCAATTCGTCGGTCTGGCCTCGGAGTTCAACCTGCTGGACCTGAACCTGGTCTGGGACGCCGACCTGCCTGCCGACTTCAAACTGCGCAGCCAGGGCAACTACATCCACAACCTTGGTTACGACGAAGGCGACATGCGCAAGCGCTCGGCGGGGCAACTGGTCAACAACCTCGACAGCAACGGCAACATCGAGAGTGGCGCCAATGCGTGGATGGTGCAGTTCACCCTGGGCAACGCGCTGGACCTGAAGAAGCAGGGCGACTGGAACCTATTCGCCGGCTACAAGTACATCCAGCCGGATGCCTTGCCGGACGGTTTCAACGACTCGTCGTTCCACCTCGGCGGCACCAACGCCAAGGGCTACATCCTCGGCGGCAACTACGGTCTGGCGAAGAACGTTTACGCCACCGGTCGCTGGATGAGCACCGAGGCGGTGTATGGCGCGCCGTTCGACATCGACGTCCTGCAGCTCGAGATCAACACGCGCTTCTAGGGCGCCGGGAGAGGGTTATGAAAATCCGCTTTTTATGGCTTGGACTGGGGATGTTGATTGCCGCCGGGGCGAGCGCCGAAGGCATGGAAGAGCGCCTGCGCACCCAGTTGCGCAGTACCACCCAGCAACTGCAAACCCTGCAAAGCCAGCAGGCACAGGCCAGCGCCGCGCAACTGGCAGCGCAGAACGAAGCCAAGGCAGCGCAGGCGCAAATCAAGCAATTGACCGCCGAACTGGCCAAGGCCAAAGGCCTCGCCGAGCAACTGGCGGGGCAGCAGCAAAGCCTGCACAGTCAGGCCCGGGCCCAGGTGGCGGCCAGCAACGAGCAGGTCGGCAAGTTCAAGAAGGCCTATGACGAGCTGTTGGTCATGGCCCGTGCCAAAGAGGCAGAACGGTCTAAGCTTCAGGCGCAATTGGCCGAACGTGACACACAAGTGCAGCAATGTTCGGTCAAGAATCAGCAAATGTACGGCGTGGCCAAGCAGATCCTCACCGCCTACGAAAACATCGATGTGGCCGAGGTGATGAAGATCCGCCAGCCCTTTGCCGGCAGTGCCCGGGTCAAGTTCGATGAACTGGCCCAGGGCTTTGGCGATGAACTGTACAAGACCCAATTCGATGCGCCACAAGCGGCGCTCGCACACTGATGAACAAGGAAGAAGTCATGACTCAATTGATCAGTCACGTATCCCCGCAATCCCTGACCGAAGTGCTGCAAACCGCCGGTTATCGCGTCAACCAGACCGAACAGAACGGCATCGTCCAGTTGCTCAGCGCCAGCCAGGGCATCGGTTACGCCGTGCGTTTCGGCAACCCGGCGGTGGTGGAGCAGGGCAGCTACGTCGACTTCACCTTCAGCTGCGCATTGCGCGTACAGGGTGAGCTGCCGGCGGGTGTGGCCGAGCAGTGGAACGCGACCCGCCGCTTTGCCCGGTTGTCGTTGCAGGGCGAGTTTCTGGTGATGGAAATGGACGTGGTGGTGGCCGCTGGCGTCAGCAGCGATTACCTGCGCGGCAATCTGGAACTGTGGGATCGCCTGTTGCAGGAGTTCATCGTGTATCTGCGTGACTTCACTCAGAACAGCAACGCGCAAGCCGCCAAAGTAGCCGAGTCAGAGGAAGTTGCGCTGTGACCAGACCTGCCATGGTGATCAGCGCCGCTGCGGTGGCGCTGTTGGTGGTGGCCGTGGCGCTGGTGGTGCGGCCGGGCAATGACCCGGTCGCCGCCCAGCAACCGGCGCCGGTCGTGGGCGCCAGTGCCGGGCCGGCGGTGGCGCGACTGGGCAATCAGCAGGTCACGCCGGAGGAATTGCAGGCGTTGCTGGCGGCTGTTCCACCGCAGACTCGCGAGCAACTGCGCGGCAATCGCGAGGCGCTGGAGCGCTGGATACGTTCACGTCTGGCTGAAAAAGCCGTGCTGGAACAGGCCGATGCCCAGGGCTGGGCGCAGCGTCCGGACGTGGTTCGGCAGACTCGTGCCGCCACTGAGCAAATAGTGTTTCGCGACTATTTGCAGTCGGTGAGTAAAGTCCCGGCGGATTACCCCAGCGCCGCCGAGTTGCAGCAGGCCTATGACGCAGGCAAGGCCAACTGGCAGACACCGGCGCTGTATCGGGTCAGCCAGATTTTCCTCGGGGTGAACGAGCCGCAGAATCTTGAGGCCGTGCGCAAGCAGGCGGTGGAGTTGAGCAAGAAAGCCCAGGCAACCCCGGCGGAGTTCGCGGCACTGGCCAAGGAATTTTCCCAGGATAGGCTCACTGCCGAACGCGGCGGCGATACCGGTCTGCAACCGTTGCAGCAACTGGTGCCGGAAGTCCGTGGTGCCGTGGCGCGACTCAAGGTCGGCGCGGTCTCCGAGCCGGTGCAAAGCAGCGCCGGGTTTCACGTGATCAAACTCACCGAACAACAACCGGCCCGCACCGCGACCCTTGATGAACTGCGTGATCAACTGACCCAGGCCTTGCGTGCGCAGCGTCAGGAACAGATCGCCCAGGCGTATCTGGACGGCATGCTCAATACCGCGACGCTGAGCATCGACGGGGCCGAACTCAACAAGGTGCTGGAAGGCAAGCAGATACCGCAGTGATGAGGGCGTAGTGGCGAGGGAGCTTGCTCCCGCTGGTCTGCGAAGCAGGCCTTCCTTGGGGGCCGCTGCGCGCACCGGCGGGAGCAAGCTCCCTCGCCACGATGAAACTCACCACTGAGTGATGGATTCGAACAAACAAAGATCGACAGGGAGTCATCGATGTCATTCACCGAACCCGCAGGACGACAGGGCAGTCCCGATTTTCGCTGGCCGCAGGAAAAGGCCGAACCCTGGCTGGCGCAGGTCGCGAAAATCGAGGGCGACATCGCGCAATACTTTCTGGTCAGCGCCCGTTGCGGCTGCTTCATGCAGGCCGCCCGCAGCCTCAACGTGCGTTCGACCCTGTTGCGCAAACAGCTGGCGCAGCTTGAACAGCAACTGCAATGCGCGCTGTTCAGCTTCCAGGGCAGCGCCTTGACCCTGACCCGCGAAGGCCAGCAATTGCAGGCGCAACTGGTCGCGCTGGCCCACGAACGCAAATTGCCGGTGATCGAGCAACCCCTGATCAGGTTGGCCGTCGCCGAATCGATCCTGCACGACATCCTCGGCCGCGACCTCATCGCACTGCTGCGCCGCAACGCCAGCGTTCGTCTCGAAATCATCGCCCTCGACAGCGAATTGGCCCTGCGCGCCGTCAGTGCGGACATCGTGTTGTGGCTCGCCCATGGCGAAACCCCGCATCCCGGCCCGACCTTCGCCACCAGCGAACCGCAACGTCTGGCGCAACTGGAATACCAGCCGCACATTGCCAAACGTTACTCCCGCGTAACTGCACGCCCCGAAAGCCCGGACGACCTTGCCGATTTCATGCTGGTGCAATGGCAGCATGACCGACAGATCGACAGCTTCCGGCCGTGGAATGAACTGGTCGAACAGCGCTTGGCTGGCGTGGTGCAGATGCAGTCTTATGAACTGATGCTGGAGATGATTCGTTGCAGTGCGTGCATCGGGTTGTTGCCGATGTACATGAGCCGGTTTGATCGCGGTTTGGTGGCGTTGCCGGGGGTGTTTGACGAGGCGATGCGGTTGCAGGCGTGGTTGGCGGTGAACAGTGAATCGCAGGAGGTCGGGGAGGTGCAGACCTTGGTGGAGTTGATTCAACGCACGTTCAATGAGCGACAGGAGTGGTTTGAGTAGTTTTTCTTCGATCGTTCCCACGCAGACGGTTCGACGCCTCGACGTGGGAACGATCAAGGGTGATGGAGCTGTCCCAGATACAATCACATTTCGAGATTGATCCACCCCGGTCTGGCCACCTCCGGCGCCACCGCTTTCACGGTCTTGCCGGTGGCCAGCTCCACTCGCCGCGCCACCTCCGGATCATCGGCAAACGGCGTCAGACTCGCATCATCCAGGCTTTCAGCCGTTTCATGGCGCAAGCAGTACTCCACCGACAGCCACAGAAACAGCACGCCCAACACATTCAAAAAAACCTCGAACATGACCGGCTCCCCTGATCAGGCGATCTGCGCTTGCCGGTGGGCAATCGCAACATCCGCAACCCGCACCGTGCGCCACACGTTGTAGGCCATCAGCAACATGCCCGTCAGGAAAAACACCCCGCCGGCAAACCGTACGACGAACCCCGGATGACTGGCCTGCAGCGCTTCGACGAACGAGTAGGTCAGCGTGCCGTCCTCGTTGATCGCCCGCCACATCAGGCCCTGGGTGATGCCGTTGACCCACATCGAGGCGATGTACAACACGGTGCCGATGGTCGCCAGCCAGAAGTGCAGGTTGATCAGCGGTGTGCTGTGCATGCGCTCGCGACCGAAGACTTTGGGCACCATGTGATAGGTCGCACCGAAGGTGATCATCGCCACCCAGCCGAGGGCACCGGCGTGTACGTGGCCGATGGTCCAGTCGGTGTAGTGGGAGAGGGCGTTGACGGTCTTGATCGCCATCATCGGACCTTCGAAAGTCGACATGCCGTAGAACGCCAGCGACAGAACGAGGAAACGCAGGATCGGGTCGGTGCGCAACTGATGCCAGGCGCCGGACAGCGTCATCATCCCGTTGATCATGCCACCCCAGCTCGGTGCCAGCAGAATCAGCGACATCGCCATGCCGAGGGATTGCGCCCAGTCCGGCAGCGCGGTGTAGTGCAAATGGTGGGGGCCGGCCCAGATGTACAGGGTGATCAGCGCCCAGAAATGCACGATCGACAACCGGTACGAATACACCGGCCGATTGACCTGTTTCGGCACGAAGTAATACATCATCCCGAGGAACCCGGTGGTCAGGAAGAAGCCCACCGCGTTGTGCCCGTACCACCACTGCACCATGGCGTCGGTGGCGCCGGAATACACCGGATAGGACTTGAACCAGTCCACCGGGATCGACAGGTGATTGACCACGTGCAGCATGGCGATCACCAGGATGAACGCACCAAAGAACCAGTTGCCGACGTAGATGTGTTTGGTCTTGCGCCGCACCACGGTGGTGAAGAACACGATGGCGTAAGCCACCCAGACCACGGCCATCCACACCGCGCCGGAGAATTCGATCTCGGCGTATTCCTTGGTGGTGGTGTAGCCCATCGGCAGGCTGATCAGCATGATCACGATCACCGCTTGCCAGCCCCAGAAAGTGAACGCGGCGAGTCTGTCCGAGTACAGTCGCACCTGGCAGGTACGTTGCACCGCGTAGTAACTGGCGGCGAATTGCGCGCTGCCGGCGAAACCGAAAATCACCAGGCTGGTGTGCAACGGCCGCAAGCGCCCGAAGGTGGTCCACGGCAAGTCCAGATTCATCTCCGGCCATACCAGTTGTGAGGCAATCCATACCCCCATCGCCATCCCGACCACACCCCAGAAAACCGTCGCGATAACGAATTGGCGGACGACCTTGTAGTTATAAGCCTGTCCGATTGTTGCTGTGCTCATGGTCAATTCTTCCACGGTTGCAAAGTCTTGCCAGGCCACCCGGTCTGGCACGAGCTGCACTGTAGAAACCCCGCCAGAAACAAAACAGGCTCAGGAATTGTTCATTTATGCGGATCAGATCAAGGCTTTACCTGCGGCCATCTGCCGCGCCCTGATACGGTTTTTATGCGTTCAGGTGAATCTGTAACGGGCTGCGCTGCAACGTCATAGTGCTTTCAGGAATCTGTGGGAACGAGGTATCTAGAGATTGCGCGATCTGGCGCAATCTCTAGATACCTCGTTCCCACAGGAGTTGTGCTGAGTGCTGATGAGGTAGCCGATGTATCAATACGATGATTACGACCGGGCGCTGGTGTTCGAGCGAGTTGCGCAGTTTCGCGACCAGGTCGAGCGCTTCATGGCCGGGGAATTGAGCGAAGAAGAGTTCCTGCCGCTGCGCCTGCAGAACGGCCTCTACATGCAAAAGCACGCCTACATGCTGCGGGTGGCGATTCCTTACGGCACGCTGAGCGCCGGGCAGATGCGCACGTTGGCGAGCATCGCCAGTGACTACGACCGGGGCTACGGCCACTTCACCACGCGGCAGAACCTGCAGTTCAACTGGATCGAACTGCACGAGGTGCCGGACATTCTCGAACGCCTGGCGCAAGTCAACATGCATGCGATCCAGACCTCGGGCAACTGCGTGCGCAACATCACCACCGAAGCCTTCGCCGGGGTCGCGGCGGACGAGTTGATCGATCCGCGTCCGCTGGCGGAGATCCTGCGGCAGTGGTCGACGATCAACCCGGAGTTTTTGTTCCTGCCACGCAAATTCAAGATCGCCATCTGCTCGGCGAAACAGGATCGCGCGGCGATCATGATGCATGACATCGGCTTGTACCTTTACCCCGGTCGCGACGGGCAGATGCTGTTGCGAGTGATCGTCGGTGGCGGTCTGGGGCGCACGCCGATTCTCGGTCTGCAGATCCGCGACGGCTTGCCGTGGCAACACCTGCTGTCCTACGTCGAGGCGGTGCTGCGGGTCTACAACCGTCACGGCCGGCGCGACAACAAGTACAAGGCGCGGATCAAGATTCTGGTCAAGGCGCTGGGTATCGAGGCGTTCGCCAAAGAGGTCGAGGAAGAATGGCAACACCTCAGGGACGGCCCGGCACAACTGACCGACGATGAATACCGGCGGGTCGCCGGCGCCTTTGTGCCGCCGGACTATCGCACGCTGGCCGGGACCGACCTGGAGTTTGGCACGCACCTGGCCGACAACCCGGCGTTCGCCCGTTGGGTTGCGCGCAATGTGCAACCGCACAAGGTTTCGGGCTACACCAGCGTGGTGTTGTCGACCAAGCCGGGTCCGGCCTCGCCACCGGGGGATGTCACGGGTTTGCAGATGCTGGCCGTGGCCGACTGGTCCGAGCGCTTCGGCTTCGGCGAAATCCGCATCGCCCACGAACAGAACATCGTGCTGCCCGACGTGCCAAAATCCGAGCTGTATGCGTTGTGGCAACTGGCGCAGGAACAGGGGCTGGGCGCCGCCAACGCCGGATTGCTGACCGATATCATCGCCTGCCCCGGCGGTGATTTCTGTGCGCTGGCCAATGCCAAGTCGATCCCCATCGCCCAGGCGATTCAGGCGCGCTTCGACGACCTCGATTACCTGCATGACCTCGGTGACATCAGCCTGAACATCTCCGGCTGCATGAACGCCTGCGGCCATCACCACATCGGCAACATCGGAATTCTCGGCGTCGATAAAAACGGCAGCGAGTGGTATCAGATCACGCTTGGCGGGGCACAGGGCAAGAACAGCGCGCTGGGCAAGGTCATCGGCCCGTCGTTCAGCGCCGCCGAAGTGCCGCAGGTGATCGAACGGATCATCGGCACCTTCGTCCGTTACCGCGAGGCCGAAGAACTGTTCGTCGATACCGTGGCACGCATCGGCCTGGAGCCTTTCAAGGAGCGGGTCTACCCGAAAGCCCTGGAGGTGTCGGCATGAACAATCTGCTGCGGATGGAGGCGGGCGGGGCGCGGATCGTGCTCGACGATCCGTGGACGCTGATCCGTTCACCTGAAACAGCGTCCGGTTCCGGGATGCTGATTCTGCCGCTGGCCCACTGGCTCGAATCACCCTCGACCCACGCAGTCTGGCTGGGACCCGACGATAGCGTCGAAAGTCTGCTGCCATGGCTGGCCTCGCTGCCGTTGATCGCCCTGGATTTCCCGAGCTTTCGCGACGGCCGTGCCTACAGCCAGGCCTATCTGCTGCGCAGCCGTTTCGGCTGGATAGGCGAGTTGCGGGCCATTGGCGATGTGTTGCGTGATCAACTGAGCCACATGCGCCAGTGCGGGTTCGACAGCTTCGCCGTGCGCGAGGACAAATCCGCCGAGGATGCGCTCAAGGGGCTGGCGGGAATGAGCGTGTTGTACGGGCGCTCGGTGATCGAGCCGCGGCCGTTGTTCCGGCGCAGGTGAGGCAGGGGAAACCCTTAGAACCCTGATGAATCGGGGATTTTTCCTTGGGTCGATGCTGGCCTTTTGGTAGAGTCCCCGTCGCCAGCGGGTTTTCGGCTGGACGACGGAACGAAGAAGGGAGTCTGATCAGTGAGTCCGGGCAAAAAGATTCTGGGCCTCACCGCGTTGCTGTTGATGCTGACGCTGTGGGCCGGCTACATCTACGTATTCAATGAAAACCGCGGTGGCCAGCTCGGCGGTGTCGGCGAAAGCACCGCGTGGTGCGGCACGCCGCCGTCCCCGGATGCAGCGCTGCAGGGCAAGGATCAACTGACCCTGCGCATCACCAACAACCTGCGCGGCGAGTTCATGCTCAGCGGTGCGGTGGTGGTTTCAGAGCGCACCTTCAACCGCTATGACCTGGGCCGCAACGAATTGCGTCTGCGCCTGGAACCGTTACAGTGGTCCTACGGCGTCACGCCGATCTTCCTGGAACAGGTGAAAGTGCTGCCGTTGAGCCGCAACCTGGCCTCGACGGATAAAAGTGCCTTTGCCCAGCTCGAATCGCGACCGATCGGCGTTCAGGGCCAGGTCACCGAATTCCCTTTCGACACCTATCGCTACGGCTACAAACCGGTGCTGTATTACCTCAAGGGTAACGAGCGCATCGACCTGCGTTTCAAGAACATCACCACGCTGATGGAGATGTCCAATACCTTCACGCCGATCCAGAAGTACAACCGCGCCGATTACATCAACGAGAAAGGCTCGGTGGTCCGCGACGAAGACTACAAGGCGTATGGCGCCCATGAATGTGCGTTCAGTGTCGAACGCAAAGGCTCGTTCAAGGTTGTGGTGCTGCTGATGCTGCTGGTGCTGTGCCTGCCGTTGTTGCTGGTGTTCTACCGCGACGAGCCGGGCATCGACTTCCTCGCCACGCTGGTGGGGATCGGCGTGGTGCGCACGGTGCTGGTGGGGCCGGTGCAGGATTTCCAGCTGTACAACATCGACTTTCTGTTCGGCGCGGCGATTCTGCTGGTGGGTACGGTCTCGCTGGTCAAGGCGATGCGGCTCAATAGCCGGCGGGAGATGGCGTTGCGCAGCGGGGAGACGTCGACCTGGTGAGGCGGATCCGCACCCTGGCGTGAATTATGATTTCGGCCAGGGCAAAGCCTGTGGATTTAGCTATACCTGTAACTCCTCGATGCAACAAATCAGGCCTTCTGACAGGAGTTACAGCATGAAGCTAGCCGTAATGATGAGCACCCTGTGCATTGCCACGCTTGGAGTCGTGGGCTGCTCCAGCAAAACCGTCGCTCCGGATGAGTATTCAGGCTTCCTCAAGGACTATAGCCAGCTGAAGGAGGCCAAATCACCGTCCGGTGCCGAGGTCATGCGCTGGGTCGATCCCAAGCTCGATATCAACAAGTTCACCAGCGTCTATATCGAACCGACCCAGCTCTATCCCAAGCCTCAGCCAACGGTAAAAATCCCGCAACAGACCCTCAATGGCATCACGGCGTACTACGACCAGGCACTAAAGCGCGAAGTGGGCAAGTCCTTGCCGCTGGCCGCCGGGCCTGGCCCGGGTGTGATCGTGGTGCGGGCGGCCATTACGGCGGTCAGCAGCAAGACCGAGGGGCTGCATGCCTATGAAGTGATCCCGATTGCCCTGGTGGCGGCAGCGGTCACGACCGCCAGCGGCAGTCGCGATCAGGAAACCACCCTGGCCACCGAAGCCGTGTTCCTCGATGGTGGCAACAACAAGGTGGTGGCGCAGGTCGTGCGCAAGGGCACCGGCAAGCCTCTGGAAAACGACTCTCAGGTCATGAAAGCCGATGACGTGAAAGCCGTGATCGATGGCTGGGCGTCTGACATGCACCAGTCCTATCTGAAAATGAAGTCCAAATAAAACGGGCCTGGTGGCCTCCACGGCGTGAGTCGTGGAGGCCGGTTGGCGAGAGCGGGGCTGTCAGTGCTTTTTGGCCTGTTCGCGAATCCGCTCCTCCTGCTCGCGCAGTTCCGGGGTGAACTCGGCACCGAAGTCTTCTGCGCTGAAAACCTGGCGAATCTCGATCTCGGATTCGGTGCCCGGCATCGGATTGGGACAGCGCTTGACCCACTCGATGGCTTCTTCCTTCGATTTCACGTCCCAGATCCAGTATCCGGCGATCAGCTCCTTGGTTTCGGCGAACGGACCGTCGATCACACTGCGTTTCTCGCCGCTGAAACGTACGCGGGCGCCCTTGCTGCTCGGGTGCAGGCCATCGGCGGAAACCAGGATGCCGGCCTTGGACAATTCTTCGTTGTAGTTGCCCATGTCGGTCAGCAACTGTTCGCTGGGCATCACGCCGGCTTCGGAGTCCTGGCTGGCTTTGACAATGATCATGAAGCGCATGGTGTTTCTCCGTGAGAAGTAGGGGGATTCACAGCTTTGTCGAACGACCAGGGCTTGAATCGACAGGTCGTTAAATAAAAGATGCAGACTCGCGTTTTAACAAGCATCGCCTTTCATACGGAATGTGTCCGCCATGCCCACCCTGGAACTCACCACGCTGATCCCCGATCGCACCCCGAAAGAAGTGCTCGATTTCTGTCTGGAGGGCGTCAATTTCCCGAAGATCTTCCCCGAGCGCGTGACGCCGCTGGGGGATATCGACCTGAACAATCTGCGCATCGAAGCCGGCCGGCAATTTCGTTTCCGGCACTGGATGTTCAACCTGATCCCGTCGAACTGGACGGTGACGATCCGCGAAGTCGGCGACACACATTTCGTCGATGAAATGCTCAAGGGACCTTTGCGTGCCTTTCGTCATGAACATCGGGTGGCAGCGGGCGAGGGCGGTACCCTGTACACCGACCGCGTCACCTATTCGGCGATTGGCGGGGCGTTCAGCGAAAGACTGCTGGTGAACGGTTACATGCGCCACATCTTCGAGGCCCGGCATCGCAACATGCTGCAATTGCTCGGTTAGGGCTCAGGGTTGTATCCAATCCTGCGGGGTTACCCATGACAATTTCAGTTCAGGCATAGGTCGTCGGACAATTTCGTGGTTAACTTCCGCCTCTTGCATGCTTTCCCAACAACGTTAAGAAGGACACCGTTCATGGCTCAAGTCACTCTCAAAGGCAACCCGGTTCAAGTCAACGGCCAACTGCCACAGACCGGTTTCAAGGCGCCAGCCTTTTCCCTGGTAGCCGGCAATCTGTCCGACGTCACCCTGGAAGACTTCGCCGGCAAGCGCAAAGTGTTGAACATCTTCCCGAGCGTCGACACCCCGACCTGCGCGACTTCCGTGCGCAAATTCAATGCCCAGGCCAACGAACTGGCCAACACCGTGGTTCTGTGCATCTCGGCTGACCTGCCGTTCGCCCAGGCGCGTTTCTGCGGCGCAGAAGGCCTGGAAAACGTACAGAACCTGTCGACCCTGCGTGGCGCCGAGTTCATTCAGAACTACGGCGTGGCCATTGCTGACGGCCCGCTCAAAGGCCTGACTGCCCGTGCGGTGGTTGTTCTGGACGAAAACGACGTTGTGCTGCACAGCGAACTGGTCAAGGAAATCGCTGAAGAGCCGAACTACGACGCGGCCCTCGCCGTATTGAAATAAGCGCTTTTACAATTGTTAACGGCCTGGCCCTGTCCAGGCCGTTTTCATTTGTGTATCAGTGTTTTGGCTCACACCTTGAAACGTAAGTTGAAGGTAAATTGCCGGTAAAGCTGCTTTGCTTTACCCCCACCAGTGCTTATCGTTCAGCCTCCCGTCATAGAAACCCACGCGTCCAATGGTCAATCATTCCATGCAATCGTCGTCCCGAAACTCTCGTCGCTGGCTGCTCAGCCTGCTGGTCCTGCTGGTCCTGCTGGTCATTGCCGGCCTGTGCTGGAAATTCTGGCCCGCCGGATCGGCCCACAAGGAGGGCGCCGAGAAGGCGCAGGCCGGCCACACCGGGCGTTCGGGGATGATGCGTCCGGGGTTCGGCGGGGCTTCAGGTCCGATCCCGGTGCGCGTGGCGCCGGCAGTGACCGGTGACTTCCCGCTGTATTACAAGGCACTGGGCACCGTGACCGCGCTCAACACCATCAACGTGCGCAGTCGGGTCGGCGGCGAGCTGGTGAAGATCTATTTCGAAGAAGGGCAGATGGTCAAGGCCGGCGACCTGCTGGCGGAAATCGATCCACGTCCGTACCAGAACGCCTTGCTCCAGGCCGAAGGCACCTTGCTGCAGAACCAGGCGCAGCTGAAAAACGCTCAGGTGGATGTCGAGCGTTATCGCGGCTTGTATAAGGAAGACAGCATCGCCAAGCAGACGCTGGACACCGCCGAAGCCCAGGTCGGCCAGTTTCTCGGAACCGTGAAGACCAATCAGGCGGCGGTCAACGACGCCAGGCTCAACCTCGAATTCACCAAGATCCGCGCACCGATTGCCGGTCGCATCGGCCTGCGCCAGCTCGACGTCGGCAACCTGGTGGCGGCCAATGACACCACGTTCCTCGCCGTCATCACCCAGACCCAGCCGATCAGCGTGGTCTTCACGCTACCGGAAAGCTTCCTCGAAACCGTGCTCACCCGCTACCACAGCGGTGCCAGACTGCCGGCCGAAGCCTGGGACCGTGGCGACACGAAAATTCAGGCCACCGGTGTACTGCAAAGCCTCGACAACCAGATCGACGTGACCACCGGCACCCTGAAGTTCAAGGCGCGCTACGAAAACCGCGACCAGACCCTGTTCCCCAACCAGTTCGTCAACGTCCACCTGCTGGCCGACACCCTCAAGGGTGTGGTGCTGGCACCGTCGGCCGCGATCCAGTTCGGCACCAACGGTACGTTCGTCTATGCGATGGACGGCGACAAGAAAGTCACCATCCGCCAGTTGAAGATCGGCGCCAGTGACGGGCAGAACACCGTGATCACCGAGGGCCTGGCCGCCGGCGACCGCGTGGTGCTGGAAGGCACCGACCGTTTGAAGGAAGGCAGTGAAGTGGAAGTGGTCAACGACAGTCAGGATGTGCCGACCACCCCGACCGGCCACCTGCAAGGCAAATCCGCCGCCAGCGCACCTGATGCTGCCGTCACCGACAAGGCCAAGAAGGGCGCATGAACATTTCGCGTCTGTTCATCCTCCGTCCGGTCGCCACCACGCTGAGCATGCTGGCCATCGTGCTGGCCGGTCTGATCGCCTATCGCCTGCTGCCGGTTTCGGCTTTGCCGCAAGTGGACTATCCGACCATCCGGGTCATGACCCTGTACCCGGGCGCCAGCCCGGACGTGATGACCAGCGCCGTCACCGCGCCGCTCGAACGTCAGTTCGGGCAGATGCCGGGCCTCACGCAAATGGCCTCGACCAGTTCCGGCGGTGCCTCGGTGCTGACCCTGCGTTTCAGCCTCGACATCAACATGGACGTCGCCGAGCAGCAGGTGCAGGCGGCGATCAATGCGGCGACCAACCTGCTGCCGACGGATCTGCCGGCGCCGCCGGTCTACAACAAGGTCAACCCGGCGGATACCCCGGTACTGACCCTGGCCATCACCTCGAAAACCATGTTGCTGCCCAAACTCAACGATCTGGTCGATACGCGCATGGCGCAGAAGATCGCCCAGATCAGCGGCGTCGGCATGGTCAGCATCGCCGGCGGTCAGCGGCAGGCGGTCAGGATCAAGGTCAACCCGGAGGCGCTGGCCGCCAATGGTCTGAACCTGTCGGATGTGCGCACGCTCATCGGTGCGTCCAACGTCAACCAGCCCAAGGGCAACTTCGACGGCCCGACCCGGGTGTCGATGCTCGATGCCAACGACCAGCTGACTTCGCCCAATGACTACGCCAACCTGATCCTGGCCTACAAGAACGGTGCGCCGCTGCGACTCAAGGATGTCGCGCAGATCGTCGATGGCGCCGAAAACGAGCGTCTGGCAGCGTGGGCCAACCAGAATCAGGCGGTGCTGCTGAACATTCAGCGTCAGCCGGGCGCCAACGTGATCGAGGTGGTCGACCGGATCAAGGCGCTGCTGCCGAGCATCACCGACAACCTGCCGGCCGGCCTCGACGTGACCGTGCTGACCGACCGCACCCAGACCATCCGCGCCTCGGTCACCGACGTGCAACATGAACTGCTGATCGCCATCGCACTGGTGGTGATGGTGACGTTCCTGTTCCTGCGTCGCGCCAGTGCCACGATCATTCCGTCAGTGGCTGTGCCGCTGTCGCTGATCGGTACGTTCGGCGTGATGTACCTGGCCGGGTTCTCGGTCAACAACCTGACGCTGATGGCACTGACCATCGCCACCGGCTTCGTGGTCGACGATGCGATCGTGATGCTGGAAAACATCGCCCGTTTCATCGAGGAAGGCGACAGTCCGATGCAGGCCGCGCTCAAGGGCGCGAAGCAGATCGGTTTCACCCTGATTTCCCTCACCCTGTCGCTGATTGCGGTACTCATTCCGCTGCTGTTCATGGCTGACGTGGTGGGGCGCCTGTTCCGCGAATTCGCCATCACGCTCGCGGTGGCGATCCTGATTTCCCTGGTGGTCTCGCTGACCCTGACGCCAATGATGTGCGCACGTCTGCTCAAACGTGAGCCCGAGGAACATGAGCAGGGCCGTTTCTACCGGGCCAGCGGCGCGTTCATCGACTGGATGATCGCCGCCTACGGGCGCAAGCTGCAGTGGGTGCTCAAGCACCAGCCGCTGACGCTGCTGGTGGCCATCGGCACCCTGGCGCTGACCGTGTTCCTTTACATGGTGGTGCCCAAGGGCTTCTTCCCGGTGCAGGACACCGGGGTGATCCAGGGCATTTCCGAGGCGCCGCAGTCGATTTCCTTTGCCGCCATGGGCGAGCGTCAACAGGCGCTGGCCAAGGTGATACTCGAAGACCCTGCTGTGGAAAGCCTGTCGTCCTACATCGGCGTCGACGGCGACAACGCCACGCTCAACAGCGGTCGCCTGCTGATCAACCTCAAGCCTCACGGCCAGCGTGATCTGACGGCTACCGAGGTGATCACCCGCCTGCAACCGCAGCTGGACAAACTGGTGGGCATCCGTCTGTTCATGCAGCCGGTGCAGGACCTGACCATCGAAGACCGCGTCAGCCGCACCCAGTACCAGTTCAGCATGTCTTCGCCGGACGCCGAACTGCTCAGCCTGTGGAGCGGGCGTCTGGTCGAGGCTCTGGCTCAGCGTCCCGAGCTGACTGACGTTGCCAGTGATTTGCAGGACAAGGGTTTGCAGGTGTTCCTGGTGATCGACCGCGATGCGGCCTCGCGCCTTGGCGTTTCGGTGGCGAATATCACCGACGCGCTTTACGACGCCTTCGGCCAGCGGCAGATCTCGACCATTTATACCCAGGCCAGCCAGTACCGCGTGGTGCTGCAGGCTCAGGCCGGGGAGAAGATCGGTCCGCAGGCGCTGGACCAGATCCACGTCAAGACCACCGATGGCGGCCAGGTGCGGTTGTCCAGCCTGGCCCATGTCGAAGAGCGTCAGGCACAGCTGGCGATCACCCACATCGGCCAGTTCCCGGCGGTGATGATGTCGTTCAACCTGGCGCACGGCGTGGCGCTGGGGCATGCGGTAGACATCATCGAGCAGGTGCAGAAAGACATCGGCATGCCGATCGGCGTGCAGACCCAGTTCCAGGGTGCGGCTGAAGCGTTCCAGGCTTCGCTGTCGAGCACCTTGCTGCTGATACTCGCGGCGGTGGTGACCATGTACATCGTGCTGGGCGTGCTCTACGAGAGCTACATTCACCCGATCACCATTCTCTCGACCTTGCCTTCGGCGGCGGTCGGCGCGTTGCTGGCGCTGCTGCTCAGCGGCAATGACCTGGGCATGATCGCGATCATCGGCATCATCCTGCTGATCGGTATCGTGAAGAAGAACGCGATCATGATGATCGACTTCGCCCTCGACGCCGAGCGCAACCAGGGCATGGCGCCGGAGCAGGCGATCTATCAGGCGGCGCTGCTGCGTTTCCGCCCGATCCTGATGACCACGCTGGCGGCGCTGTTCGGTGCGGTGCCGCTGATGCTGGCCACCGGGTCCGGCGCTGAGTTGCGTCAACCGCTGGGTCTGGTGATGGTCGGCGGCTTGCTGGTGAGCCAGATTCTGACGCTCTTCACCACGCCGGTGATCTACCTGTACTTCGACCGCTTCGGTCGGCGCTGGGGCCGTGCACCTTCGGCCGTGGAGCCGGTAGAGCAGCCATGAACCTGTCCGGTCCATTCATCAAACGCCCCGTGGCAACCATGCTGCTTTCGTTGGCGATCATGCTGCTGGGCGGTGTGAGCTTCGGTCTGCTGCCGGTGTCGCCCCTGCCACAAATGGACTTCCCGGTGATCGTGGTGCAGGCGAGCCTGCCCGGCGCGAGCCCGGAGGTCATGGCCTCCACCGTGGCCACGCCGCTGGAGCGTTCGTTCGGCGCCATCGCTGGCGTCAACACCATGAGCAGCCGCTCCAGCCAGGGCTCGACCCGGGTCATTCTGCAGTTCGACCTCGACCGCGACATCAATGGCGCAGCGCGCGAGGTGCAGGCGGCGATCAACGCTTCGCGCAATCTGTTGCCGAGCGGGATGCGCAGCATGCCGACCTACAAGAAGGTCAACCCGTCGCAGGCACCGATCATGGTGTTGTCGCTGACTTCGGATGTACTGGAGAAAGGCCAGCTCTACGACCTGGCTTCGACCATCCTGTCCCAGAGCCTGTCCCAGGTGCAGGGCGTCGGCGAAGTGCAGATCGGTGGCAGCTCCCTGCCGGCGGTGCGCATCGAACTCGAACCCCAGGCGTTGAACCAGTACGGCGTGGCGCTGGACGATGTGCGCAAGACCATCGCCGGCGCCAACGTCCGCCGGCCCAAGGGCTCGGTCGAGGATGACCAGCGGTTGTGGCAGATTCAGGCCAACGACCAGCTGGAGAAAGCCAAGGACTATGAATCGTTGATCATCCACTACAACGGTGGAGCGGCCCTGCGTCTGAAGGATGTGGCCAAGGTCAGCGATGGCGTGGAAGACCGTTACAACAGCGGTTTCTTCAACGACGATGCGGCGGTGCTGCTGGTGATCAACCGGCAGGCCGGCGCCAACATCATCGAGACGGTCAACGAGATCAAGGCCCAGTTGCCGGCGTTGCAGGCGGTGCTCCCGGCCAGCGTCAAACTGAATCTGGCGATGGACCGTTCGCCGGTGATCAAGGCTACCCTGCACGAAGCGGAGATGACCCTGCTGATCGCCGTGGCGCTGGTGATCCTGGTGGTGTTCCTGTTCCTCGGCAATTTCCGGGCGTCCCTGATTCCGACACTGGCGGTGCCGGTGTCGCTGGTCGGCACCTTTGCGGTGATGTACCTGTACGGGTTTTCCCTGAACAACCTGTCGCTGATGGCGCTGATTCTCGCCACCGGGCTCGTGGTGGACGACGCCATCGTGGTGCTGGAGAACATTTCCCGGCACATCGACGAAGGCGTCAAACCGATGAAGGCCGCGTATCTGGGGGCCAGGGAAGTCGGGTTCACACTGTTGTCGATGAACGTGTCGCTGGTGGCGGTCTTCCTGTCGATCCTGTTCATGGGCGGGATCATCGAGAGCCTGTTCCGTGAGTTCTCCATCACCTTGGCCGCGGCCATCGTGGTGTCGCTGGTGGTGTCGCTGACCCTGACGCCGATGCTTTGCGCCCGCTGGCTGAAACCGCATACAAAGGGGCAGGAAAACCGACTGCAACGCTGGAGCCGGCGTACCAACGACTGGATGGTGGGCAAATACGCCACCAGCCTCGACTGGGTGTTGCGTCACCGACGTCTGACGCTGCTGAGCCTGATCATCACGGTCGGGGTCAACGTCGCGCTGTACGTGGTGGTGCCGAAGACGTTCATGCCGCAACAGGACACCGGCCAGTTGATCGGTTTCGTGCGCGGTGACGACGGTCTGTCGTTCAGCGTGATGCAGCCGAAAATGGAAACCTTCCGCCGCGCCGTGCTCAAGGATGAAGCCGTCGAGAGTGTTGCCGGGTTCATCGGCGGCAACAACGGCACCAACAATGCTTTCATGCTGGTGCGCCTGAAGCCGATCAAGGAGCGCAACATTTCGGCGCAGAAGGTCATCGAGCGTCTGCGCAAGGAAATGCCCAAGGTGCCCGGCGCGCAATTGATGCTGATGGCCGACCAGGACCTGCAATTCGGTGGCGGTCGTGAACAGACCACGTCGCAGTACAGCTACATCCTACAGAGTGGCGATCTGGGCGCCTTGCGCGAGTGGTACCCGAAAGTGGTGACCGCGTTGCGGGCCTTGCCGGAATTGACGGCCATCGACGCCCGTGAAGGACGCGGTGCGCAGCAGGTGACGCTGATCGTCGACCGCGATCAGGCCAAGCGTCTGGGCGTGGACATGAACATGGTTACCGCCGTGCTGAACAACGCCTACAGCCAGCGGCAGATTTCCACGATCTACGACAGCCTCAACCAGTATCAGGTGGTGATGGAGGTCAATCCGAAATACGCTCAGGATCCGGTCACTCTCAATCAGGTGCAGGTCATCACTGCCGATGGCGCACGGATTCCGTTGTCGACCATTGCCCATTACGAAAGCAGCCTGGAAGACGATCGGGTCAGCCACGAAGGCCAGTTCGCCTCCGAAAGCATCGCGTTCGACATGGCCGAAGGCGTGACGGTGGAGAAGGGCAGCGCGGCCATCGAGCGAGCGATCGCCAAGGTCGGCCTGCCCGAAGAAGTGATCGCGAAAATGGCCGGCACCGCCGATGCCTTCGCGGCCACCCAGAAGAGCCAGCCGTTCATGATTCTCGGCGCGCTGCTGGCGGTGTATCTGGTGCTGGGTGTGCTGTATGAAAGCTACATTCACCCGCTGACCATTCTGTCGACACTGCCGTCGGCCGGGGTCGGTGCGCTGCTGTCGATCTATGTACTGGGCGGCGAATTCAGCCTGATCTCGCTGCTCGGGTTGTTCCTGCTGATCGGTGTGGTGAAGAAGAACGCGATTCTGATGATCGACCTGGCGCTGCAACTGGAGCGTCACCAGGGCATGGCGCCGCTGGAATCGATCCGCAGCGCCTGTCTGCAACGACTGCGTCCGATTCTGATGACCACGCTGGCGGCGATCCTCGGCGCCTTGCCGTTGCTGCTCAGCCGGGCCGAAGGTGCGGAGATGCGCCAGCCACTCGGCCTGACCATCATCGGCGGGCTGATCTTCAGCCAGATCCTGACCCTTTACACCACACCAGTGGTTTACCTCTATCTCGACAAGGCCCGCCATCGCTTCAACAAGTGGCGTGGCGTGCGTACCGATGCCGCCCTGGAAACTCCGCTATGAATGACCGTTCGCTTATCCAACTGGCCAGTATCCGCGGCTCGCGTTTGCTGAGCCTGTCGCTGTGCGTGGCGATGCTCAGCGCGTGCGCCGTCGGCCCGGACTACCAGCGCCCGCAGACTGCCGAAATCGCTCAATACAAAGAGGCCGAAGGCTGGCGTCAGGCCAGCCCTTCGGACGCTCTGGCCCGCGGCGCCTGGTGGGAACTGTACGGCGACCGCCAGCTCAACGAACTGGTGGAAAAACTCAACAGTTCCAACCAGACCGTGGCCCAGTCCGAGGCGCAGTATCGTCAGGCCCAGGCCTTGGTGCGTGATGCCCGTGGCGCGTTCTACCCGACGCTCGACCTGAGCGCGGGCAAGACCCGCTCCAGCCAGGGCACCGGCAGCAGCAGTTCGAGCCTGAGCAGTTCCGCCAGCGGCATTCGCGATACCTACAACGCGCAACTGGGCGTGAGTTGGGAAGCCGATGTCTGGGGCAAGTTGCGTCGTGGTCTGGAGGCGAACGAGGCCAGCGCCCAGGCCAGCTACGCCGATCTGGCGGCCATGCGCCTGAGCCAGCAATCGGAGCTGGTGCAGAACTACCTGCAATTGCGCGTGATCGATCAGCAGAAACGCTTGCTGGAGTCGACGGTGGAGGCTTACGAGCGTTCGCTGAAAATGACCCGTAACCAGTACAACGCCGGCATCTCCGGACGCGATGCGGTGGCGCAGGCACAGACCCAGCTCAAATCCACCCAGGGCGATCTGGTGGACCTGATCTGGCAACGGGCGCAGTTCGAAAACGCCATCGCCGTGCTGACCGGTCAACCACCGGCGCAGTTCAAGATCGCCGAAACCCAGGACATCCCGAAGCTGCCGCAGATTCCGTTGAGCCTGCCGTCGCAACTGCTGGAACGTCGCCCTGACATCGCCTCGGCAGAACGCTCGGTCATCGCAGCGAACGCCAACATCGGTGTTGCCAAGGCTGCGTATTACCCGGATTTCACCCTGAGCATGAGCGGCGGTTACAGCAGCAGTACCTCCCGTGACCTGATCAGCCTGCCGAACCGCTTCTGGTCGGTTGGGCCGAAGATGAGCCTGCCGCTGTTCGACGGTGGTCGTCGCTCGGCGGAAGTCGACCGCACCGAAGCGAAATACGACGAGACTGTAGCCAAGTACCGGCAGACCGTGCTCGACGGCTTCCGCGAGGTGGAAAACTATCTGGTGCAGTTGAAGGTGTACGAGGACGAGGCGGCGGTGCGCCAGGAAGCGCTGGATGCAGCGCGGGACTCCCTGCGTCTGACCCAGAACCAGTACAAGGCCGGACTGATTGCCTACATCGACGTGGTCGTGGTGCAAGCCACGGCACTGAGCAACGAGCGTACGGTGCTCAACATCCTGCAAAGCCGGCTGCTTGCCAGCGTGCAGCTGATCGCGGCGCTGGGTGGTGGCTGGGACGGGCAGCTGGAAACCAGCCAGAATCCCTGACGCCGGATTCCCGCTCAATGCGCGGGAATGACCTGCGCCGTGACCCCGGCATAGAGCCTTGTCAGGTGATCAAACAAGCGTTTCATCGACTTGATGGCCATTTGATTACTTTGTCAGTGCGTTCTTCTGCGCAATCAGTACAATCGCCGCATTTGTCCCCGCCGCGAACGGACGCAGTCCGGTGGGGTGGTCGCGAGAATGCCCATGCTCATCGGTAGTTATTCCTTCACCCTGGTTTTCATTTCGCTGAGTGTGGCGATCCTGGCTTCATACACCGCGCTCGACCTGACCGGACGCATCGCCACTGCCAAGGGCCGCGCCGTGCATTTGTGGACGGCCGGTGGCGCGTTCGCCATGGGGGTCGGCGTCTGGTCGATGCATTTCATCGGTATGCTGGCGTTCAAGCTGCCGATCAGCCTGGGGTATGACACTGCGCTCACGGCACTTTCGCTGTTGATCGCGGTACTGTCCTGCGGCTTCGCTCTGTGGCTGGTCAGCCAGCCGAAACTGCCGGTCTGGCAACTGGCCTTCGGCGCACTGATCATGGGCGCCGGCATCAGCGCCATGCATTACACCGGCATGGCCGCGATGCGCATGCAACCGGGCATCGATTACGACCCGACCCTGTTCGGCGCATCGCTGGCGATTGCCGTCGGCGCTTCGGCGGCGGCGTTGTGGATCGCCTTTCGCCTGCGTCAGCAATCGCCTTACGTGCGCCTGTTCCGTGCCGGGGCCGCCATTGTCATGGGCATCGCGATTGTCGGCATGCACTACACCGGCATGGCGGCGGCGCGTTTTCCCGAGGGAAGTTTCTGCGGTGCGGCGCTCAATGGTCTGAACGGCAATGGCCTGGACAATCTGGTGCTGATCACCACGCTGGCGGTGCTGAGCATTGCGCTGTTGACCTCGATTCTCGACGCACGCCTCGAGGCGCGTACTGCCGATCTGGCCCATTCGTTGACCGTTGCCAACCGTGAACTCACTCAACTGGCGTTGCACGACACGCTGACCGGTCTGCCGAACCGCATGCTGCTGGATGACCGGATCAATCAGGCCATGAAAAAGGTCAACGAGCAGGGCGGCTGTTTCGCGCTGATGTTCATCGATCTGGATGGTTTCAAACCGGTGAACGATGCCTTCGGCCATCACATGGGCGATCAGTTGCTCAAAGAGGTGGCGGTGCGTCTGCGCGAAGATTTGCGCAGCCTCGACACCCTGGCACGGATCGGTGGTGACGAGTTCGTGCTGCTGGTGCGCCTGACTGAGCCCAACGATGCACTGGGGCTGGCAGCGCGCCAGGTCGGTCTGATCGCGCAGTCGTTCCGGGTGGCAGAACATGAACTGCAGATTTCCGCCAGCGTCGGCATTGCGGTGTATCCGGGCAACGGCCACAGTGCCCAGGAACTGCTGATGAACGCCGACGCAGCGATGTACCACGCCAAGGGCGGCGGCAAGAACGGCTACAGCTTTTTCGACGCCTCGATGAACAGCAACGCACGCAAGCAACTTCAGTTGCTGCAGGATCTGCGCGCGGCGCTGGAGCACAATCAATTCTGTCTGCATTACCAACCCAAATTCCACGCGGTCGACGGGCGCCCGGTCGGTGCCGAGGCGCTGCTGCGTTGGGAGCACCCGACTCACGGCATGCTGATGCCGGACAAGTTCATCGAACTGGCGGAGAAAACCGGGCTGATCATCCCGATTGGCGAATGGGTGCTCAACGAAGCCTGCCGACAGATGCGCGAATGGTATGTGCTGGGCCACACCGACTGGCGCATCGCGGTCAACCTGTCGGCCTTGCAGTTCTGCCACGCCGGACTGGTGCAAAGCGTGGCCAAGGCGCTGGCGACACACCACTTGCCGGCCAACAGTCTGACGCTGGAAATCACTGAAACCACCGCCATGAGTGACGCCGACGCGAGCATGACGGTGCTGCAGGAGCTGTCCGACATGGGCGTCGACCTGTCCATCGACGATTTCGGCACCGGTTATTCGAGCCTGATGTACCTCAAGCGCCTGCCGGCCAACGAACTGAAGATCGACCGAGGTTTTGTCCGCGATCTGGAGCATGACAGCGATGACGCGGCCATCGTGTCGGCGATTGTCGCGCTGGGTCAGGCGCTGGGGCTGCGCATCGTCGCCGAAGGTGTCGAAACCGGCGTGCAACAGGACTTTCTGACGCAACTGGGTTGCGATTCGCTGCAAGGCTATCTGCTCGGCCACCCGATGCCGGCTGATCGCTTTCTGCAAGGCATTGCGCGGGACACCCCCCTGGCGGTGAGCTGAACCGCTGACGCAGGCCATGCAAAACCCCGCGATGGCGGTTATTCTTGCCTCGACTGTTACGTGTGCATCGGGGGAAGGCCAGCATGGATAAAGTCATTGTGATCACCGGTGGCGGTCGCGGAATCGGGGCCGCCACGGCGCTGTTGGCTGCCGAGCAAGGTTATCGGATCTGCATCAATTACCAGACGGACGAACAGGCCGCCCACCACGTGCTCGATCAGGTACGTGAGCGTGGCGCCACCGCCATCGCCGTCCGTGCCGACGTCAGCATCGAGGACGAGGTGATCGGCCTGTTTCACCGGGTCGACACGGAGCTGGGCCGGGTGACCGCGCTGGTGAACAATGCCGGCACCGTCGGCCACAAATCCCGGGTCGAGGAAATGTCGGAGTTCCGCATCCTCAAAATCATGAAAACCAACGTTCTGGCGCCGATCCTCTGCGCCAAGCATGCGATCCTGCGCATGTCGCCCAGACATGGCGGGCAGGGTGGCAGCATCGTCAACGTCTCCTCGGTCGCCGCGCGTCTGGGTTCGCCCAACGAGTACGTCGATTACGCCGCGTCAAAAGGCGCACTCGACACCTTCACCATCGGGCTGTCCAAGGAAGTGGCAGGCGAGGGGATTCGGGTCAATGCAGTGCGTCCGGGTTATATCTACACCGATTTCCATGCGTTGAGCGGCGATCCGGACCGGGTCAGCAAGCTGGAGTCGGCGATTCCGATGGCCCGGGGCGGGCGGCCGGATGAAGTGGCGGAGGCGATTGTCTGGCTGCTGTCGGACAAGGCTTCGTATGCTACCGGGACTTTCGTCGATCTCGGTGGCGGTCGCTAATTCCTGAAAGTTGTGTTGCCCGTTCTGGGTGATCGTTCTCACGCAGAGCGTGGGAACGATCACGAAGTAATCTTCAGAACGACCGCACAATCCGCCCCAACGTCTCCATCGCTTTCTCCGAGGCTTCGGTCCACGGGCTGCCATAGTTCAAGCGGATGCAGTTCCTGAATCGCTGGGTCGGCGAGAAGATCGGCCCCGGCGCAATGCTGATGCCTTGCGCCAGCGCCATTTGAAACAACTTCAACGAATCCATCTGCGGTGGCAGTTCCAGCCACAGGAAATAGCCGCCGGCCGGTTGGCTCACACGTGTCTGCGCCGGGAAGTAGCGGGCGATGGCCGCCAGCATGGCGTTTTGCTGTTCTTCGAGGGCGTAGCGCAGTTTGCGCAGATGGCGATCATAGCCGCCGTGTTGCAGGTAGTCGGCGATGGCTGCCTGAGCCGGCATCGAGGCGCACAGCGAGGTCATCAGTTTCAGGCGTTCGATCTTTTGTGCGTAACGCCCGGCGGCGACCCAGCCGATGCGATAACCCGGGGCCAGGCTCTTGGCGAACGAACCGCAATGCATCACCAGACCTTCGGTGTCGAAGGCCTTGGCCGGTTTCGGCGCCTGTTGGCCGTAATAGAGTTCGGCGTAGACATCGTCCTCGATCAGCGGCACCTGATGCCGTTTGAGCAACTCCACCAGTTCCTGTTTCCTGGCCTCGGGCATGGTCGCGCCCATCGGGTTCTGGAAACTGGTCATGCACCAGCAGGCCTTTATCGGGTGCCGCTCCAGCGTTTGGGCGAGCACGCCAAGATCGATGCCGTCGCGCGGGTGCACGGGGATTTCCACGGCTTTGAGTTTCAAACGCTCCAGCACTTGCAGGCTGGCGTAGAACGCCGGGGCTTCGATGGCGACCAGATCGCCGGGTTCGGTCACTGCTTGCAGGCACAGGTTCAGCGCCTCCAGAGCGCCGTTGGTGATCAGCAGTTCTTCCATCGGCAGCATCAGCCCGCCGACCATGTAGCGCAGGGCGATCTGGCGGCGCAGTTGCGGATTGCCCGGCGACATGTCAGTGACCACCATGCGCGGATCCATCTCCCGGGCCGCGCTGGCCAGCGAGCGCGACAGGCGTTGCAGCGGGAACAACTCGGGGCTGGGAAACGCCGATCCGAACGGTACGGTGCTCGGGTCCTTGATCGATTCCAGCACCGAGAACACCAGTTCGCTGACGTCGACCCGGGTGGATTCGTTGACCGGGGTGCTGATCACCGGCTCCGAGAACGGACTCGGAGCGTGGGTGTTGACGAAGTAGCCGGAGCGCGGGCGGGCGCGGATCAGGCCGCGACGTTCCAGCAGGTAATAAGCCTGGAACACCGTGGACGGGCTGACGCCATAGGTCTGGCTCGCGTAGCGCACTGACGGCACCCGCTGACCGGGGCCGAGGACGCCGGAGCGGATCAGTTCAGCGATGTCGTCGGCGAATTTTTCGTAGCGTTTCATCTTGGGTCCGGATTGATTTCTTTCTGAAAGACCGTGTCGCCTTCATTCGCGAGCGGGCTTGCTCCCACCGTTGACTGCATTCCCTGTGGGAGCGAGCCTGCTCGCGAATGGCCGCGCCGCAGTCTAAGGGATCAGCGATTCATCGGCGCAACAAACCGGCTCTTCGCCACGCTGTAAATCTCTGGCTCATTACTGTCGGCAATCTTGAAACTCAAGGTCTGCGAGCTGCTGGCTGCACGTTCGGTGGTCATGGCCACGGACACCGGCACATCGACGATCTCGCCCGGCGCCAGGCTCAGCTCGGTCTTGCCCTGCAGTTGGAAGCCGTCGCCGTCCACCAGGCTCAGGTTGTAGTCCTGGCGTTGCTGGGTCTTGTTGATGACCTTGAGGGTGTAGATGTTCTCGATCTGGCCCTGGCCGTTCTCGCGGAACAGGCCACGGTCCTTGGTCACGTCCAGCGACACCATTGGCCGTTCGATCAGGGCCAGGGTGAGGGCGCCGATCATCACGAGCAGTACCGTGACGTAGCCGATCAGGCGCGGACGCAGCAGATGCGTCTTGCCTCCCTGCAACTCACGCTCCGAGGTATAGCGGATCAGGCCCCGCGCATAGTTCATCTTGTCCATGATCGAATCGCAGGCGTCGATGCACGCCGCACAGCCGATGCATTCCATTTGCAGGCCGTCACGGATGTCGATACCGGTCGGGCAGACCTGTACGCACAACTGACAGTCGATGCAATCGCCGAGACCGGCGTCGGCCGGTTTCACGTCGCGCTTGCGCGGGCCACGGTTTTCGCCACGGGCGGCGTCGTAGGAAATGGCCAGGGTGTCCTTGTCGAACATCACGCTCTGAAACCGCGCATACGGGCACATGTGCATGCACACCGCCTCGCGCAACCAGCCGGCGTTGATATAGGTGGCGGCGGTGAAGAACAGCACCCAGAAAAGGCTGACACCTCCGATCTGCAGGGTCAGCAGTTCTTCGGCCAACGGGCGGATCGGGGTGAAGTAGCCGACGAAGGTCAGGCCGGTCAGCACGCTGATCGCCAGCCATAGGGTGTGCTTGGCCGCACGCCGCGCCAGTTTGTTCAGGCTCCAGGGTGCCGCTTGCAGCTTGATGCGCTGGTTACGGTCGCCCTCGGTGACTTTTTCGCACCACATGAAGATCCAGGTCCACGAACTCTGCGGACAGGTATAACCACACCAGACCCGCCCGGCGAACACGGTAATGGCGAACAGGCCGAACGCGGCAATGATCAGCAGCGCCGACAGCAGGATGAAATCCTGCGGCCAGAAGGTCGCGCCAAAGATGTGGAATTTGCTTTCGGAAAGATCCCAGAGCACCGCCTGTCGGCCACCCCAGTTCAGCCACACCGTGCCGAAAAACAGCAGGAACAGAAATCCCGCGCCGCTCATGCGCAAGGTGCGGAACAGGCCGGTGAAGCTGCGGGTGAAAATCTGGTTATCGCTGCTGGCGTGTTTCGCCTTCATTGGGCGCGCCGGTACTTTTTTAATCCGGGGAGATGCTTCTACGGTTCGGACGGGGATTCGTTCGCTCATGGTCGTTCGCTCATCAGCCTCCATCAGGCCAGTGAACTATGAGCGCCGATCTGTTTGCATAACAGACTCAGGTCTTTCAATAAAAAGCGTATCAGATGGCGTTTTCAGCCGGCCCTGCGACAACTTGAAGCAGTGGTAGGCAAGGGGCGCAGACGCCTATACCGGACGGTTGTGCGCGATATTGACCGGGGTCAGTCAAATCACCGAATCACCGTCGGTGGCTTTGAGGTGTTTGCGCCCGTCAGTGGCTCCGGCGACGGTCAAGGCATCGGCCTCGGCTTCCGTGATGTAGATGCGCCGGCCTTCGATTTCCACGGCGGACATCGATTTTTCACTGTCGGTGATGACCGTCAGGTCGCCGCACAGGCGAATCTGTTCACCGTTTTCGGTGGCGAAGAAACAGGTCTGGTTTTCGATACGCACGGTCATGGGGCTGTCCTTTTTCCAAGGGTGTTGAAAGGTTAGGGCGCCCGTTCAGGTGATCGTTCTACGCAACCGATTAATGGTCGCTGCTGTCCACCGTTCATGACCTCGTTTCAAGGACTGCGCAATGGACGCCTGGTGGCATGAAGTGTGGAAAACCCTGCAAGCGGAATTCGCCGACATCGGTGATGCGTCGCAACTGACGCGGATCACCGTGCGGCTGCTGATGGCGGCCGTACTGGGCGGGATTCTCGGTTTCGAACGTGAGCACAAGGGCAAGGCTGCCGGGGTTCGCACGCACATGCTGGTGGCCCTCGGCGCCGCGCTGTTTGTATTGGTGCCGCAGTTGTCCGGCTCCCAGGCCGATGCGATGAGCCGGGTGGTGCAGGGCGTGATTGCCGGGATCGGCTTTCTCGGGGCCGGCACCATTTTGAAAAATCACGAAGGTGACGAAGGTCACGTCAAGGGCCTGACCACCGCCGCCGGCCTGTGGATGACCGCCGCCATCGGCGTCGCGGCCGGGCTGGGCCGCGAAGCGACGGCGGTGCTCAGTACGTTGCTGGCGCTGGGGATTTTCAGCGTCATGCCTCGAATCGTGAAAGTCTTCGAGAAAGATCATGAGCCCTGAGTCAGACAATCACCGGCGGCATGGTGCTCGGTGGCTCTTCCTTGGGCGGTGGTGTGGTGCCCGGTGGCTCCTGTTCCGGAACCGGTTGCGGCTCGGTCTCGGGCAGCACCGGTTTGTCGATGTTCGGATCGGGCGTTTCAGCGGGGATCGGAATACTCATCGGATGAACCTCCGTGTGGCACATGGCGTGAGAAGTGCTTAAGTGGGTTGACCACTTCTGCACGAAATCGATCCGGTTTTGTGGCGGCGCAAATCCCTGTGAACTTTTGTCACCGAGGTTCGCTCGGAACCTGAGAGCGATCATTGCCGGGCACCGGTCTGGTTTTGAGTACTGAACAGGCAACCGTGCGCCTTGGGGCGTTAAGGAGAGATGCTCGATGACGGCTGAAAAACCCTCCGAACAGAGCTACAACCCGCATATCCCGCTGTCACAGGCGTTGTTGCTGCCGCGCATCGTCATTGAAAACACCCGGCCGACCCTCGATGGTGGACAGTTTGCCGTCAAGGCCGTGATCGGGCGTGAGATCGTGGTCACCAGCAAGATTTTCGCCGACGGCCACGACAAACTGGCGGTGCGCATCCGCTGGCGGGAGGAAGGCGAGGAAGCCTGGCGCAGCGAAGTCATGACCGATCAGGGCAACAATGGCTGGGAAGGTCGTTTCCGGCCGCAGCGTGTGGGGCGCTATCTGTACCTGATCGAAGCCTGGATCGATCAGTTCGCCAGTTTTCAGTACGAACTGGAGAAAAAACACCTCGCGGCCGTCCCGGTCAGCCTGGAACTGCAAGAAGGCCGGACGATGGTGCAGCAGGCCGCCGAACGCAGCGAAGGGCCGCTCAGCGAGCGACTGGCGGCCATGCACCATGAGCTGTCCGGACTGCTCGAAACCGAGCAGGTCGCGCTGTTTTTGCACCCGCACAGTGCGCAGTTGATGGCCGAAGCCGATCTGCGCCCGTACCTGAGCATCAGCACGGAATTCCCGGTGGACGTCGAACGGGAGCAGGCCGAGTTCGCCAGCTGGTACGAGCTGTTTCCCCGCTCGATCACCGACGATCCCACCCGCCACGGCACCTTCAATGATGTGCACGCGCGGTTGCCGATGATTCAGGACATGGGCTTCGACGTGTTGTATTTCACGCCGATCCATCCGATTGGCCGCAGCCATCGCAAGGGCCGCAACAATTCGCTGACCGCAGGCCCGGACGATCCCGGCAGCCCTTATGCGATTGGCAGCGAAGAAGGCGGGCACGATGCCATTCACCCGCAGCTCGGTACCCGAGAGGACTTTCGTCGTCTGGTGGCGGCGGCTGCCGACCATGGGCTGGAGATCGCCCTCGATTTCGCCATCCAGTGTTCCCAGGATCACCCGTGGCTCAAGCAGCATCCAGGCTGGTTCAACTGGCGGCCGGACGGCACGATCAAATACGCGGAGAATCCGCCGAAGAAATACCAGGACATCGTCAACGTCGACTTCTATGCGCCGGAAGCGATCCCGAGCCTGTGGGTCGAGCTGCGTGACATTGTCGTCGGCTGGGTCGAGGAGGGCGTGAAGATCTTCCGTGTCGACAACCCGCACACCAAGCCGCTGCCGTTCTGGCAATGGCTGATCGCCGATGTGCGCACGCTGCATCCCGAGGTGATCTTCCTTGCCGAAGCCTTCACCACACCGGCGATGATGGCACGGCTGGGCAAGGTCGGTTACACCCAGAGCTACACCTATTTCACTTGGCGCAACACCAAGGCCGAATTGGCGAGCTATTTCAGCGAGCTCAATGAATCGCCGTGGCGCGAGTGCTACCGGCCGAACTTCTTCGTCAATACCCCGGACATCAATCCGGCATTTCTGCATGAATCGGGACGCCCCGGTTTTCTCATTCGCGCCGCGCTGGCGACCATGGGCTCCGGTCTGTGGGGCATGTATTCCGGGTTCGAACTGTGCGAGTCGGCACCGGTGCCGGGCAAGGAGGAATACCTCGATTCCGAGAAGTACGAGATCCGCGTCCGGGATTTCAACCAGCCCGGCAACATCATCGCCGAGATCGCCCAGCTCAATCGCATCCGCCGGCAGAATCCGGCGCTGCACAGCCATCTGGGCCTGAAGATCTACAACGCCTGGAACGACAACATTCTGTATTTCGGCAAGCGCAGCGCTGATGGCAGCAACTTCATTCTGGTGGCCGTCAGCCTCGATCCGCATCACCCGCAAGAGGCCAATTTCGAATTGCCGCTATGGGAAATGGGCCTGCCGGACGACGCCACCACCCAAGGCGAAGATCTGATGAACGGCCATCGCTGGGAGTGGCACGGCAAGTACCAGTTCATGCGGATCGACCCGGCTTATCAGCCATTCGGGATCTGGCGGATCACCGCCTGACCGCAGATTCCGTGTGGGAGCGAGCCTGCCCACGAATACGGATCAACATTCGATGCAAATGTTGCCTCCAAAACGTATTCGCGAGCAGGTTCGCTGCCACAGGTTGCTCATCGTTTGCGAGCCAAATGATCGGCTCACCGTTTTTATAGAATTGAACAGGAGTTTCACATGGCGAAGAAACCCAAGTCGGCCACCTTCATCAAAGACCCGCTCTGGTACAAGGACGCGGTGATTTATCAGGTTCACGTCAAATCCTTTTTCGACTCCAACAATGACGGGATCGGCGACTTTCCCGGCTTGATCGCCAAACTCGATTACATCGCCGAACTCGGCGTCAACACTATCTGGCTGCTGCCGTTCTACCCGTCGCCACGGCGCGATGACGGTTACGACATTGCCGAATACCGTGGCGTACACAGCGATTACGGAACCATGGCCGATGCCAGGCGTTTCATTGCCGAAGCGCATAAACGCGGTTTGCGGGTGATCAGCGAACTGGTCATCAACCACACCTCCGACCAGCATCCCTGGTTCCAGCGCGCGCGCAGGGCCAAACGCGGTTCCGCGGCCCGTGACTTTTATGTGTGGTCGGATGACGACCAGAAATACGACGGCACGCGGATCATTTTTCTCGACACCGAAAAGTCCAACTGGACCTGGGACCCGGTGGCCGGCCAGTACTTCTGGCACCGTTTCTATTCGCATCAGCCGGACCTCAATTTCGACAACCCGCAAGTCATGAAAGCCGTGCTGTCGGTGATGCGCTACTGGCTGGACATGGGCATCGACGGCCTGCGGCTGGATGCCATTCCGTACCTGATCGAGCGCGACGGCACCAATAACGAAAACCTGCCGGAGACCCACGATGTCCTCAAGCGGATCCGTGCTGAAATCGACGCCAATTACCCCGATCGCATGCTGCTGGCCGAAGCCAATCAATGGCCCGAAGACACCCAATTGTATTTCGGTGAGACCGACGCCGAGGGCGTCAACGGCGACGAATGTCACATGGCGTTTCACTTCCCGCTGATGCCGCGCATGTACATGGCGCTGGCCCAGGAAGATCGCTTCCCGATCACCGATATCCTGCGCCAGACCCCGGAGATCCCGGCCAATTGCCAATGGGCGATCTTCTTGCGCAACCATGATGAACTGACCCTGGAAATGGTCACTGACAAGGAACGCGATTACCTCTGGAACTACTACGCCGCCGACCGCCGTGCGCGGATCAACCTCGGTATCCGTCGGCGTCTGGCGCCGCTGATGGAGCGTGACCGCCGCCGGATCGAACTGCTCAACAGCCTGCTGCTGTCGATGCCGGGCACGCCGACCCTGTATTACGGTGACGAAATCGGCATGGGCGACAACATTTATCTCGGCGACCGTGACGGTGTGCGCACGCCGATGCAATGGTCGATCGACCGTAACGGCGGTTTCTCCCGCGCCGATCCGGCCAGTCTGGTACTGCCGCCGATCATGGATCCGCAGTACGGCTTCCAGTCGGTCAACGTCGAAACCCAGGCCGGCGATCCGCATTCGCTGCTGAACTGGACCCGGCGTCTGCTGGCCGTGCGCAAGCAGTCGAAGGCGTTCGGTCGTGGCACGTTGAAAATGCTCTCGCCAGCCAACCGTCGCGTTCTGGCCTATACCCGCGAATACACGGGTCCGGACGGCAAACACGAAATCATCCTGTGCGTGGCCAACGTCTCGCGCAGCGCCCAGGCCGTGGAGCTGGACCTGTCGGCTTACGTGGGCATGGTGCCGGTGGAGATGCTGGGCGGTAATGCATTTCCGCCCATCGGCCAATTGAATTTCCTGCTGACCCTGGCGCCTTACGGTTTCTATTGGTTCGGCCTGGCGGCGGAAAACCAGATGCCGAGCTGGCACGTCGAGCCGGCGCAGAGTCTGCCGGACTTCACCACGCTGGTGCTGAAAAAACGCATGGAAGAACTGCTCGAAGCGCCGTCCCGGGCCACCCTCGAACAAGCCATTTTGCCGAGCTGGTTGCACAACCGCCGCTGGTTCGCCGGCAAGGATGCGGCCGTCGAGCAGGTTCGTCTGGCCTACGGCGTGCGCTTTGGCGATGCGCAGCATCCGGTGCTGTTCAGCGAAATCGAAGTCGGCAGCGGCGGGCAGACCAGTCGTTACCAGTTGCCGTTCGGGTTCATTTCGGAAGATCAGGTCGGGCCTGCGTTGCCTCAGCAATTGGCGTTGGCGCGGGTGCGGCGGGGGCGTCAGGTGGGGCTGATTACGGATGCGTTCAGCCTGGAAGCCTTTATTCGTGCGGTGCTGCAAGGCATGCAGTCCGCGACGGTGCTGGAATCGAGCGATGGCGAAATCCGTTTCGAGTCCACGCCCCGGTTGGACAGCCTCGGCCTCGGCGCCGAATCCGAAGTGCGTTATCTGTCCGCCGAGCAATCCAACAGTTCGGTGGTGATCGGCAACAGTCTGGTACTGAAACTGATCCGCAAAGTCGCTTCCGGCGTACACCCGGAACTGGAAATGAGCGCTTACCTGACCGCAGCCGGATTTGCCAATATTTCCCCGCTGCTCGGCTCGGTGATTCGCCGCGACGGCCAGGGTGAAGACAACCTGCTGATGATTGCGCAGGGTTATCTGAGCAATCAGGGCGATGCCTGGGAATGGACGCAGAACAACCTCGAGCGGGCATTGCGCGACGAACTGGCAGACGCCGTATCCGAACAGTCGCAGCATTACAACGCCCTCGGTGAGCTGAAGGATTTTGCCGGCATGCTGGGTCAGCGTCTGGGGGAAATGCATCAGGTGCTGGCGACAGCCACCGACAACCAGGACTTCGCGCCGCAGGTCAGTTCGGCCAGGGATGCACAGGCCACCGGCAAGGATGTCGCCGCTCAGGTCGAGCATGCGCTGGTACTGCTCAAACAGCATCAGGGCGAACTCGATGGGGCGGATCAGAAGCTTGTCGGCCGTCTGCTCGAGCACAGGAAAACCATCCTCGCCCATGTACAGGATCTGGCGAAGAAATCCGCCGGCGGCCTGCGCATCCGGGTGCATGGTGATCTGCATCTGGGTCAGGTGCTGGTGATCAAGGGCGATGCCTACCTGATCGATTTCGAAGGCGAACCGGCGCGACCTCTGGCTGAACGTCGCGGCAAGCACAGCCCCTACAAGGATGTCAGCGGGGTGTTGCGTTCGTTCGATTACGCCGCCGCGATGGCCCTCAATGTGCACAACGTCGACAACAGTCCCGAAGCCGAGGTCGCACGGCGGCGGGTGACCGAACGTTATCTGCGCGAAGCGCGGGAAGCATTTATGGAGGCATATCACCGGGCGGCAGCTAGTCTTGATCATGCCTGGCAGGATCCTGAAGGTGCCGAGGCCGCGCTGGCGTTGTTCGGTCTGGAGAAAGCGGCCTACGAAGTGGCCTATGAAGCCGAAAATCGCCCCACCTGGCTGCCCGTGCCGCTGCACGGTCTGTACGGGTTGTTGACGGGGCTGAAACCCTTTTCCGATCTTGGTGGAGAGTAGTCATGAGTTTCTCGAACAAGGAACAGGGTCACGTTGAAGAGCGTTTGCTGCCCAAAGCCAGGGACATCGATGCCCTGGTGCGCGCAGAACATCAGGACCCGTTTTCCATTCTCGGCCCCCACGGCGATGGCGCCGGCGGGCAATTCATCCGGGCCTATCTGCCCGGTGCGTTGAGTGTCACGGTGCTGGACAAGGATTCTGGTGAGGAGCGCGGTCCGTTGGAGGCGACCGAGACGCCCGGGCTGTTCGTCGCCCATTTCAAGGATGTGCGACCTTACCTGTTGCGCACCCGTTGGGCCGGTGGCGAGCAGGTCACGGAAGATCCCTACAGCTTTGGCCAGTTGCTCGGCGAAATGGACCTGTACCTGTTCGCCGAAGGCAATCATCGCGACCTCAGCAGTTGCCTCGGTGCGCAGTTGAAAACCGTCGATGGCGTCGACGGCGTGCGGTTTGCCGTATGGGCGCCGAATGCCCGGCGGGTGTCGGTGGTGGGTGATTTCAACGTCTGGGACGGGCGCAGGCATCCGATGCGGCTGCGGCATCCGTCCGGGGTCTGGGAGTTGTTCATTCCACGCCTGCAGGCGGGCGATCTGTACAAGTATGAAATTCTCGGCGCCCACGGCATCCTGCCGCTCAAGGCCGACCCGATGGCACTGGCCACCAGCCTGCCGCCGGACACGGCTTCCAAAGTCGCTTCGCCATTGCAAATCGACTGGCAGGATCAGGACTGGATGACCGGCCGCCGCGAGCGCCAGCAACACAATGCACCGCTGTCGATCTACGAGCTGCATGCCGGTTCCTGGCAATGCGAGCTGGACGATCTGGGTGAAGTGTCCCGCCAGTACCGCTGGCCGGAACTGGCCGAGCGACTGATTCCCTACGTCAAGGAACTGGGCTTCACCCACATCGAACTGATGCCGATCATGGAGCACCCGTTCGGTGGCTCCTGGGGCTATCAGTTGCTGTCGCAATTCGCGCCGAGCGCGCGTTACGGCACGCCGGACGAGTTCGCAGCGTTCGTCAACGCCTGCCATCAGGCTGACATTGGTGTGATTCTAGATTGGGTGCCGGCGCATTTCCCGACCGATGTTCACGGTCTGGCGCAGTTCGACGGCACGGCGTTGTACGAATACGGCAACCCGCTGGAAGGTTTTCATCAGGACTGGGACACGCTGATCTACAACCTGGGTCGTACCGAAGTGCACGGCTACATGCTGGCCTCGGCGTTGCACTGGCTGAAGCATTTCCATGTCGACGGGTTGCGGGTCGATGCGGTGGCCTCGATGCTCTATCGCGACTATTCGCGCAAGGCCGGGGAGTGGGTGCCCAATCGTCACGGTGGCCGGGAGAATCTGGAGGCCATCGATTTCCTGCGCCACCTCAACGATGTGGTGGCACTGGAGGCGCCGGGGGCGCTGGTGATCGCCGAGGAATCCACGGCTTGGCCGGGCGTCAGCCAGAGCACCCAACAGGGTGGCCTCGGTTTTTCGTACAAGTGGAACATGGGCTGGATGCACGATTCATTGCATTACATCCAGCAGGATCCGGTGTACCGCGCCCATCACCACAACGAGCTGAGCTTCGGCCTAGTGTACGCTTGGTCCGAGCGCTTCATCCTGCCGATTTCCCACGATGAAGTGGTGCACGGCAAGCACTCGCTGATCGACAAGATGCCCGGCGATCGCTGGCAGAAATTCGCCAACCTGCGGGCCTATCTGAGCTTCATGTGGACTCATCCGGGCAAGAAACTGCTGTTCATGGGCTGCGAGTTCGGCCAGTGGCGCGAATGGAATCACGATCAGCAACTGGACTGGTATCTGCTGCAGTATTCCGAACACAAAGGCGTGCAGAAACTGGTGACCGACCTCAACCGTTTGTATCGCGATGAACCGGCGCTGCATGAGCAGGATGATGCGCCGCAAGGGTTCCAATGGCTGATCGGTGACGACGCGATCAACAGCGTCTACGCCTGGTTGCGCTGGAGCAGGGACGGATCGCCAGTGCTGGTGGTGGCCAACTTCACCCCGGTGCCGCGTCAGTCGTATCGGGTCGGTGTGCCGTTTGCCGGGCGTTGGAACGAGTTGTTCAACAGCGATGCCGACACGTATGCCGGTTCCAATTACGGCAATGGCGGCGGGGCGTTTACCGAAGAGGTAGCCAGCCACGGTCAGGCGTTGTCGCTGGAGTTGAACCTGCCGCCGCTGGCGGTGTTGATTCTCAAGCCCGAGGGTTGAGGTTCAACCTGCGGGAGCAGACGGCTTGCTCCCGCAGGTAAGCCGAGAGCGCACTTGCCAGCGCATCCGCACCCCCAGACTGCCGATCAACTTACCTGTTTGTCGGGCCAATCACGACGAAGGCTCTACAAACAGGATTTTTTCTGCCATCGCTGACCTGCCCACGGCCCGGTCGCCGATGGCATGTTGGCGTTACGTGGCTGGGTTAACCTGTCAATATTTCGGTTACAAATGCACTTCGACGGCCAGCGGCAGGTGGTCCGACAGATGAGTCCAGGGCTTGTTGCCGAGAATCTGCGGGTCATGGCTGCTGGCATTGCGCAGGTAAATCCGATCCAGTCGCAGCAACGGGAAACGTGCAGGGTAGGTTTTGGCCGGTCGTCCATGGTGGCGTTCGAAGGCTTCGTGCAAGTAGTCACGACGGGCGAGGGCGGCGTTGCCCTGCATTTGCCAGTCATTGAAATCACCGGCGATGATCACCGGCGCCTTGTCCGGCAGGGACTCCAGCAACTGGCAGAGCAGCTGCAGCTGCAATTGCCGATGACTTTCCAGCAGGCTCAGATGCACGCAGATGGCATGGACTTCGGCATGCCCCGGCACGTCCAGGACGCAATGCAGCAGGCCGCGCCGTTCGGGGCCGGTGATCGAGACGTCGAGGTTGCGGTATTCGCGGATCGGGTATTTCGACAACAGGGCATTGCCGTGATGGCCGTCCGGGTAGACGGCGTTGCGTCCGTAGGCAAAGTCGCTCCACATGCTGTCGGCGAGAAACTCGTACTGCGAGGTCTGTGGCCACTCGTTGTAGCGACTGGAATGCCGTTCGTGTTCGCCGACCACTTCCTGCAGAAACACCAGGTCGGCGCTGGTACTGCGCACCGCTTCACGCAATTCGGGAAGGATGAAGCGCCGATTGAGTGCTGTGAAGCCTTTGTGTGTATTGACCGTCAGCACGCGCAGGCGATGGGTGACGGACGGGTTCAAGGGCTTTGCGTCGATGACATGACGCTTGGGGTCGCTGGACACGGTCACTCCTCTGAATCATGACTGCCTGTTCATGCGACTGGCCGCAAGGCCGGGCAGTTCACTTTGAGTGATGCCCGCCGCCGTCGATCAATCCACGAAAACGATTTCATAAGGCAAACGCATTCGCTCCAGAATAGCCTTGGGCAACAGCGGCGCAATGCCGATGGCCGGTTCGCCGTTGAGCTGGCTGGCGTAGGCATGGGTGGCGTGACTCTTGCGCGCGACCGTCCAGGTGTCGAGGCGTAGCTTGCGTGCCCGGTGCCAGGGAATCTGTGCCTGATCGCGTTCCGGCCAGTGCCAGGCCCAGACCGGCACATCGTGGTAGGCGGCGCCGACCTGGCGTGCGGCCTGTGCGCTGGCCCGGCCGACCACTTCATGATCCTCGGCACCGTCTTCGCGCCAGGTGCTGAACACCACGTCGCCGGGGCGCAGGTAGCGGGAGATGAATTCGGTCAACTGGGCTTCCTGGTCGAGCAGCGCATTGTCGGTGAAGCCCCCGCGCACCCACTTCAGGCTGTGCATCGGCAGACCCAGACGGCGCAGGGCCTCGACACTTTCCTGGGGGCGAAACACGCTCAGGCGCTTCTCCGACCACTGACGCGAACCGGGATGGCTGGCACTGCCATCGGTGATCGACAGCAATTGCAGGGGATGGCCAAGGCTGCACAGCAGCTGCAGCAGACCACCGCAGGTGACCACTTCGTCCCCGGGATGAGGAGCGATGACCACGGCGCGGGCGCCGGCCGGAACCAGATTATGGGTGCTGATGACGGGAATGTTGTCGAGTTGCGCGGCGCTGTTCCAGATTTGTGCAGGCAGGCCGCTTTCATTCAGCGATAACGGTTTCATGGGGCAGGACGTCCTTGTGTCTGGCCTTCCGTCGCGCACGGACGCGTGCTTGACCCTTGAAGGCTGGTTGATAACCCGGCAGCGCTCCGAACCCTGGATTGCCGCGATGCAGAGTATTGCTCAAGACACGCGGTTCGTCGCGTCACAGATCAATCTGATACGCTTTTTTTTATTCAGACTGTGCCAACTGTCGCAGATAGTCGCCGAAACCACCCCGTGCGCGACTGTCGAGACGGGCGCTGGTGACGACCTGGGGGCGATGACTCCAGGCGATGCTGGCCCCGGAGCGCTCGAGTTGCCGGACCAGTTGCACGTCTTCGTCGCAGGCCAGCGCCTGGAAACCACCGGCCCGTTTGTAGGCCTGGGCGCTGATACCCAGATTCGCACCGTGAATATGCCGGTGGCCGTCACACGCCTGGTAATGGTGGTGATACCGGATTTGCGCCGCTTCATCGATCGAGTCATGCCAGTGTTCGACGGTCACCGTTCCACAGACCGCATCCACACCCAGTCCGAGCTGGGCGACCAGCCAGTCGTCGGCGACCCGGCTGTCCGCGTCCGAGCAGGAGATCCAGCGGGCGCCGCGTTCAAGCAGTCGTTGCGCGCCGATCGCCCGGGCCAGACCGACATTGCGGGCGTTGATACTCAATGCCAATACCGGATACTGGCTGACGATCTCCGCCGAACGATCGGTGCAGCTGTCGAGAACGATCAGAATTTCCACCCGCTCGCCGGCCAGCATGGCATGGGTGGCGGCGCGCAGGGCCGCACGCAGGCAGTCGTCGAGCCGTTCTTCTTCATTATGTGCAGGAATCAGGATGCCGATCATCGCAATCCCTCCAGGGTGGCCACTGACCGGGGTTCGCGGCTCCACACCTCCAGCAGGAAATCCGCTTCCTGATGCAGCAGCAGTCGCGGCAGGTGCAACCGTTCATGGATCAGGTCGTGGACCTGACGTGCATTGAGCGGGCAGCCCTCGATGGCCGGCCGCCAATGGCAGGCCAGCAATTGCCCGTCGGCGGTCAGTGAATCGTCGAGTTGGCGGATCACTTCAATCAGGTCGTCCCGGTCCAGGTAATAGCCGATTTCGCTGAATACGATCAGGTCGAACTTCTCCTCGGGCCATTGCCGCGGCAGGCGGCAATGCCGGACTTCGGCGTGATCGAACAGGCTCAACCGGGTGCGCGCCAGTTTGACCGCCGCTTCCGTTGTGTCGCAGCACAACAGCCGGTCGCAGCGTTCTGCCAGGGCCGCGCTCAGTTCGCCATTGGCACAACCGGGCTCGAAGATCGCCCGATAGCGAGGACGCGGCAGGGCGGCCAGCGTAATGGCGCGTTTGCGCTGTTCATACCAGCGCTGGCGAAACGCCCAGGGATCATCGTTGCCACTGAACAACCCTTCAAAGTAGCGATCCTCGACGCTCATAGAAACACCACCTCGAATGGCTGCAACAGTCGATCGAGCACATGAGGCGGGAGCACCGGCGCCAGGCCCGCGTCGGGATCGCCTTCCAGCTGACTGGCAAAGGCATGGATCGCATGGCGCTTGCGCGCTATCTGCATTTTGCTCAGGGCGATTTTCCGCGCCCGCTCCCAGGGCACTCTGGCGTCTTCCGGATCTGCCCAGTGCCAGGTCCAGACCGGCAACTCATGACAGCGTGCGCCGACGCGACGTGCCGCTTCCACGGCGGCGCGGCCAACGGCTTCATGGTCGCTGTGGCCATCCTCGCGCCAGGTGGAGAAGACCACGTCACCCGCCTGCAGATAACCGGCCAGATACTCGCAGAGTGAAGATTCGCGGGCGGCCACCTGAGTGTCGGGGAATCCGCCGCGCAGCCATTGCAGTTGATGCATCGGCAGACCGAGACGGCGCAAGGCCTCGGCGGACTCCTGTGGACGTACCACGCTCAAGCGCTCCACGGGCCAACGGGAGGATCCGGGATGGCTGGCGCTGCCGTCCGTGACCGATATCAGTTGCAGTGAACGTCCGGCACTGGCGAGCCGTTGCAGAAATCCGCCGCAACCCAGCACTTCGTCATCCGGATGGGGCGCGATGATCACCGCCCGTGAACCGGGTGGCACGAGGTCAAGAATGTCGATGCTGTCCAGCGCCGCCAGCTGACAGGAGGTTTGCCATTGCTCCAGGCTCGTTCCATGGCCGACGATCTGATTGCTTTTCATAACGCCCATCCCTCGACCGGTTGCCGGGCGGCCAGTTGGCCGAGAACGGCGAGGTCGCGTTCGGCGTGACTCTGGCGCAGGTACACCGGAAGGTCGGCGATCAGTCGGGCGAAATGCCGGTCCTTGCAGAACGGCCCGGCGCCCAATGCGTGGCCAGTGTCGCGGATGACCTGTTCGGCGGCGTGCTCGACCACTGCACGGACCCGCCGGGCCAGCAGTTCGGCATCGGCCTGGGGGTGACTGTCAATGTCCAGCGCGCTGCTGCGCAGGACCTGCGCGGCAGCCTGCAACGCGCTGTCGACTGCGCCGAGACTGGCCAGTGCGTGAGGTTCTTCACGTTTGGCGCAATGCTGGCGCAAGCGCTCGGCGATGGCCCGTGCGGCCCCGTACCAACAGGCGGCGATGCCGATGCCGCCGTGCCAGAAACCCGGTCGTTGCAGATAGTCACCGGGATTGCCGATGGCCTGGGCCTCCACATTGTCGAACAGCACCTCGACGCTGCCGGTGGCCGCCATGCCGATGGCTTGCCAGCCTTGGTCGGTGATTGTCACGCCCGGTTGATCGAGGGCCACCGCCACCAGTTGTTGGCGATCGTCGTCATCCCAGGCGGTGAGCAGCGCATGGCTGAGCACCGCTGCTCCGGAACACCAGGCCTTGCGTCCGTGCAGGCGCACCATGTGGCCGGAAGGCGAGACCCGCACCCGCGCCTGGGGCGGTTCGGCGGCCCACATGCCCCAGGTGCTGCCGGGTGTCGGCGTGCCGCCGAGCTGATGGATGATCGCCAGGGCATCGGTGTGGCCTTCGTAGAGTTTGCACAGCCCCAGATCATGCCCGCCGACTTCCGACAGCCTTTGCCAGCGCTGCAGCGTGTGGCCGTTAGCGGGCAACGGAAGCCGGTCCAGTCCGGCTTCGACCATCTCCCGCAGACAGCGTCCAAGGGCAGCCGTGTCGCCATAGTCCGGTGCGTGCAATGCCAGATAGTCAGCGAGCTCCATGTCAGTCTTCCTCGTCCCGTTGCAGTTCGAACAACAACAGCGAGCGGCCGGTGACCGAGTACTCATGGCCGAAATCGAAGCGCTCCTGACCGCGAATCGACGGTTGGTTGGTGTCGATCATGCAGGTCCAGTAACGGCCTTCCGGCACTTGCGGCAAGGTGAAATTGACGATGTCGTGATGGGCATTGACGATCAGCAGCAACGTGGCATCGGCCCCTTTGCGGCGAATGCCGGTTTCCTGCGCGCGGCCGTCGAGCAGCATGCCCAGGCAACGGTTGTGCGCGTCGTGCCAGTGTTCGGTGCCCATCTCGGTGGCATCCGGTGCCAGCCAGGTCACGTCCTTGACCCCGATATCCTCGTTGTATTCGCCCACCAGAAAACGGCCGCGGCGCAGGATCGGATAAGCCAGGCGCAACTTGATCAGGCGTTTGACGAACTTCAGCAGCGACTTGCCGTCCTCGCTCAGGTCCCAGTTGACCCAGCCGATTTCGCTGTCCTGGCAATAGGCATTGTTGTTGCCGTCCTGGGTCCGGGCGAATTCGTCACCGGCAACGATCATCGGCGTGCCTTGGGCCAGCAGCAGCGTGGCGAAGAAGTTACGCATCTGCCGGTGACGCAGCGCATTGATTTCCGGGTCGTCGGTGGGGCCTTCGACACCGTGGTTCCACGACAGATTGTTATTGCTGCCGTCCTGATTGTTCTCGTCGTTGGCCTCGTTGTGCTTGTCGTTGTAGGACACCAGATCGTTGAGGGTGAAACCGTCGTGGGCGGTGACGAAGTTCACCGATGAGTAAGGGCGTCGGCCACGTTGATTGAACATTTCCCCGGAGGCGGTCATGCGGCTGGCGAAGTCGGCGAGCTGGCCGTCGTCGCCTTTCCAGAAGGCACGCACGGTGTCGCGGAACTTGTCGTTCCATTCGACCCAGCCCGGCGGAAAGTGGCCGACCTGATAGCCGCCGGGTCCGCAGTCCCAGGGTTCGGCGATCAGTTTCACCTGGCGCAGCACCGGGTCCTGACGGCAGGCGACAAGGAAGCTGTGACGCTCGTCGAAACCGTCGTGATAGCGCCCGAGGATGGTCGCCAGATCGAAGCGGAAACCGTCGACGTGCATTTCGCTGGCCCAGTAGCGCAACGAGTCGGTGACCATTTGCAGCACGCACGGGTGACTCAGGTCCAGGGTGTTGCCGGTGCCGGAATCATTGATATAGAAGCGCTTGTCGTCCGGCATCAGCCGGTAATACGAGGCGTTGTCGATCCCGCGCATCGACAGGGTCGGGCCCTGTTCATTGCCCTCGGCGGTGTGGTTGTAGACCACATCGAGGATCACTTCGAGGTTGGCTTCGTGCAGGTGCGCGACCATTTCCTTGAACTCGGCGATCTTGCCGCTGGCCAGGTAGCGCGGGTCCGGGGCGAAAAACGCGATGCTGTTGTAGCCCCAGTAATTGGTCATGCCCTTGTGCAGCAAATGCTGGTCGTTGACGAAGGCGTGGATCGGCAACAGTTCGACGCTCGATACGCCCAGTTTGCGGATATGTTCCAGCACATCGTCGACCATCAGACCGGCGAACGTCCCGCGCACGTTATCCGGCACCGCCGGGTGGCGCATGCTGATGCCACGCACGTGGGTTTCATAAATGATGGTCTTGTCCCACGGCACGCTGACCCGATGGTCGTTGCCCCAGGTGTGCGCCGGGTCGATGACCTTGCACTTGGGCACGTAGGGCGCGCTGTCACGTTCGTCGAAACTGAGATCGGCATCCGGGTGGCCGATGGTGTAGCCGAACAGCGCTTCGGACCATTTCAGCTGGCCGACCAGCTGCTTGGCGTAGGGGTCGATCAGCAGCTTGTTGTGGTTGAAACGGTGACCGTTCGCCGGGTCGTACGGACCATAGACACGGTAGCCATAAATCAGTCCTGGATGGGCGTCGGGCAGGTAGCCGTGGAAAATCTCGTCGGTATATTCCGGCAGCTCGATGCGTTCGAGTTCGACTTCCCCGGCATCGTCGAAGATGCACAATTCGACCCGGGTGGCGTTGGCGGAAAACAGCGCGAAGTTGACCCCCAGACCATCCCAGGTGGCACCGAGCGGGAAGGGCAAACCTTCACGGATTCGTGTGGGCTCGGCATGGGCGGCGGGCTCGGTTTGTTTTGGACGGGTCATGATTGCTCCTGCAACTGGGGGTGGGCATCAATCCTCTGTGGCAGCGAGCAGGCTCGCCGCCACAGGAAGTTCATTTTTTCAGGGCGAGCGTGCCCCGCGTGGCGAGGGAACCCGCCACGTGTTCATTCAATTCAATGGGGCGTAAAGCTTCAGACCGCCGGGGGTTTACGAGGGGCGCGGGGCTTTTTCTCGGCGGTTTTTTCCGCCCGGGGGATCACTTTTGCGTGCCTCGTCGGTTTGGGCCTTTCCGGCCGCCCCGGGTTTGGTGTTGGTGCCTTTCTTGCGGCGGGGTTGGTGGGGGTGGGTGTGTGCGCGG
>NZ_JBJJMM010000020.1:0-119268 GCF_046231795.1 Pseudomonas sp. KCJK9016
GATTCGATATTCGTTGGCGGTGTGTCTTGCATGGGTTTCATGCTACGCCAACTAAATTGATTAAAAAGCGCAAAATAATGCTAAAAACAATCGATTAACTTGATATTAAGGGCGGCGCATTCAGTTCGTCTCGTCGTGGGAGCGAGCGACGCGCAGTCAATCGATCAGGTAAGTGCAGGATGCGGCAGGGGCATTAACCGGTGATTAATGGCCGCTTTTGCAGTGTGTGACAGATTTTTCATACATTCCCGACCGGTTTTTCACCCTCGCAACGCCAGTCTGCCGGCGGCCAGAAAACCAAGAACCGGCCGTCACACACTGGAGCTTTACCTGCAATGAACAAACTGCCTCAAATCACCCTGGCCTTCTGGGTCATGAAAATCTGCGCGACGACCCTGGGGGAAACCGCGGGGGATTTGCTGTCGATGACTCTCAACGTCGGCTACGCCATGAGCTCGCTGATCCTGATCAGCGTGTTCGTCCTGACGCTGGTCACGCAACTGATGTCCAGGACCTACAAACCGCTGCTGTACTGGATCGTGATCCTGTCCACCAGTACCGCCGGCACCACCATGTCCGATTTCATGGACCGTACGCTGGAGCTGGGCTACGCCACCGGTTCCATGATCCTGATCGCGATCCTGCTGGCGATCTTCGCGGCGTGGCGCCTGAGTGGCGACTCGCTCAACGTCACCAAGGTGCAGAGCTTTCGCGGCGAGATGTTCTACTGGATGGCGATCCTGTTCTCCAACACCCTGGGCACTGCGCTCGGCGATTACCTGGCGGACGACTCGGGCCTGGGTTTTGCCGGGGGCGCATTGTTGATCGGTTCGGCGATTGGCGTAGTGGTACTGCTCAAGTACTTCACGAAGATTTCGACCGTCGCGCTGTTCTGGGTGGCGTTCGTGCTGACCCGGCCGTTCGGTGCGACCTTGGGCGACCTGATGACCAAGTCCCATGAGAAGGGCGGTCTGGATTTTGGCACCATAGGTTCGTCGGCGGTGCTGGCGGGGATTCTGCTGGTGATGATCGTGGGCGCGTCTTTTGCGCAGAAGCGTTATGGCGGCAAACAGGGCGTTGCCGAATTGTCCTGATACCGAGGTGACTTCAATCGCGAGCAAGCTCGCTCCCACAGGGGCAGTTGTACGCCGATCCAATGTGGGAGCGAGCTTGCTCGCGATGGGGCCAGAACAGCCACCTTTGCAGTGGCTGAATAAACCCGGTCAGTCAGTGACGATGCGCGAATGTTTCTGGGTGTCTTTCATGGTGATGTACACCAGCAGGGACACCGCGATGCACGCGGTCACGTACCAGTAGTAACCGGTTTCCATGCCGATGCTCTTGAACCACAGCGCGATGTATTCGGCGGTGCCGCCGAAGATCGATACGGTCAGTGCGTACGGCAGGCCGACGCCCAGGGCGCGGATTTCGGTCGGGAACAGTTCGGCCTTCACCACGGCGTTGATCGAGGTATAGCCGCTGACGATGATCAGCGCCGCCATGATCAGGAAGAACGCGCCCCACCAGGTCTGGATGGTGTGCAGGGTCATCAGGATCGGTACGGTGAAGATCGTCCCGAGCACGCCGAAGGCGATCAGGATCGGACGACGTCCGATCTTGTCGGACAGACCGCCGATGATCGGTTGCAGGCACATGAACAGGAACAGCGTGGCGGCGGAAATGGTGGTGGAATCGGAGATGCTCATGCCGACGGTGTTCACCAGGTATTTCTGCATGTAGGTGGTGTAGGTGTAGAACGCCAGCGTACCGCCCATGGTCAGGCCGACCACGGTGAGCAATTCCTTCGGATGACGCAGCAAGGTGCGCATGGCGCTTTCCTTGGATTTCTCTTTTTTCACGAAGGATTCGGTTTCTTCCATGCCACGACGCAGGTACAGCGCAACGATCGCGCAAAGCGCGCCGATGGCGAACGGAATACGCCAGCCCCAGGCGTACAGCTGTTCGGTGGTGAGTATCTGTTGCAGTACGATCAGCACGCCGAGTGCGATGAGCTGGCCGGAAATCAGGGTCACGTACTGGAAGCTGGAGAAAAAGCCGCGACGTTCCTTGGTGGCCATCTCCGACAGGTAGGTGGCGGAGGTTCCGTATTCGCCACCGACCGACAGGCCCTGCAGCAAGCGGGCGAATACCAGCAGGATCGGCGAGATGATGCCAATGGTTTCATAGCCGGGGCTGAGGGCGATCAGCAAGGAACCGAAGCACATCAGGTACACCGAGGCCATCAGTGCCTTTTTACGACCGACCTTGTCGGCGTACAGCCCCATCAGCCAGCCACCGATCGGGCGCATCAGAAAGCCCACGGCGAAAATCGCGGCGGTGTTCATCAACTGGGCGGTTGTGGAACCTGCGGGGAAGAAAGTCTTGGCGAAGTACAGCGAGAAGGCGGCATAGACGTACCAGTCATACCACTCGACCATGTTGCCGACGGAACCGCTGAAGATCGACTTGATGCGACTGGCGGTGGTTTTTTCTTTGACCGGCACAGCTGCCGACCCAAGAGGCAGGGCGTTGGAGTTATCCATTGAAGGATCCTTCGTTTAATTGTTTTTGTGGAGCGCGTTGAAACGCAGCCTGTGGGGGCTATAGCAGGAGCTGTGCCAACGGGGAGAGGGCCGGTTTAGAGGGGTGAGGGGGAGTTGTTGAGCGGGTTTTTGCCGATGAGCTGGAATGAATGAGCGGATTTCCGCTCATTCAGTGACGAACATTTCCCGGGTCAAACCATGCCGCTGCATCTTTTCATTGAAGGTGCGACGCGGCAGTTGCAGTTCCTCAAGTACGGCTTTCACATCACCCTTGTGTCGGGTCAGCGCGGCCCGCAGGCACTGCGCCTCAAACGCTTCCTGTTGCGCGGCCAGCGACTGGCCCGGATCGATGCCCTGCACCGGCTCATCCAGCCCCAACACCTGCCGTTCGGCGACGTTCGCCAACTCGCGAACGTTGCCCGGCCAGTCGTGACTCAGCAGATGACTCAATTGCGCACCACTGAGCGGCGGGAAGGTCCGGCCCAAACGTTGGGCAGCGCTCTGGGCGAAAGCTTCGAACAACAACGGAATGTCTTCGCGACGATCCCGCAGCGGCGGCAGGCGTAGCTCCGCGACGTTCAGGCGATACGCCAGGTCCTCGCGAAAACGGCCGGCCCGGGCTTCGTCCAGCAGATCGGGTTTGGTCGCCGCGACGATGCGCAAGTCCACGCGAATGCTCTGGTTCGACCCCAGCCGTTCCAGTTTCTGCTCCTGCAACACCCGCAACAGTTTCACCTGCTGAGCCAGCGGCATGCTTTCGATTTCGTCCAGGAACAGCGTGCCGCCATCGGCGTATTCCAGCTTGCCGATGCGTTTGCCGGAGGCTCCGGTGAAGGCGCCACTCTCATGGCCGAACAGCTCGGCTTCGAACAACTGCTCCGGGATCGCTGCGCAGTTGAGTGCCACGAAGGGTTTATCGGCACGCGGGCCGAAGTCGTGCAGGCAGCGGGCGACCAGCTCCTTGCCGCTGCCGGTTTCGCCACGGATCAGCACGTTGACCGGCAGGGGCGCCAGATCCAGCACCTGCCGGCGCAAGGTCTGCAAGCCACGGGACACGCCGAGCAATGTTGCATCGAGTTTCGCGCGGTTGTCGGCCTGCGTGTGCAGTGCGCGGTTCTCCAGCACCAGCCGGCGTTTGTCGAGCGCCCGGCGCAGGCTGCCGAGCAGGGTCTCGGGGCTGAAGGGTTTTTCCAGAAAGTCGTAAGCTCCATCGCGCATGGCTTCGACCGCCATCGGTACATCGCCGTGGCCGGTGAGCAAAATCACCGGCAGGTCGGCATCCCGGCGCTGTACTTCGGCCAGCAGTTCAAGACCGCTGAGGCCGGGCATGCGCACGTCGCTGAGAATCACCCCGGCAAAATGCTTCGGCAGCGCCGCCAGGCATTCCTCGGCGCGGCTGAACAGCTGCACCTCGAACCCGGACAGGCTCAGCCACTGTTCGACGGCGCTGCGGATGCTGCTTTCGTCATCGACCACCATCACCGCGTTGAGCATCAGATATGCGCCTCCAGATCGATCGGCAGGGTCAGGCTGAACACCGCGCCGTTGTCGCCATTCTCGGCACTCAGGCGCCCGCCGGACTCATGGACGATGGCGAAGGATACCGCCAGTCCCAGACCGAGGCCGTCGCCTACCGGTTTGGTAGTGAAGAACGGATCGAACACCTGTCCCAGATGTTCTTCGGCAATGCCGCCACCATTGTCGATGACGCTCAGGCGCCACAACTGTTCATCGGCTTCCAGACGGATTTCCAGACGCTTGCAAGGTTTGCCCTGCATCGCATCGAGGGCGTTGCGCAGCAGGTTGATCAGCACTTGTTCCAGGCGGATCGCATCGCCGCGCACCCAGGCCGGACGCGTCAGGTGCAGCACCAGACTGACCTGTTCGTCGCGCATTCTGGCGTCCAGCAATTGCAGGGCCTGATCGACCACCGTCGCCAGATCCAGCCGCTCGCGCAAACCGCTGGGGCTCTTGCGGGCGAAGGTTTTCAAATGGCCGGTGAGGGCAGCCATGCGCGTGAGCATCTCATCCACCGGTTTGAGTGCCTTGCAGGCGTCATCGACCCGGCCATGATCGAGCAGCAGACGCAGGGTCGCCAGCTGCATGCGCTGGGCGGTCAGCGGCTGATTGATTTCATGCGCCAGTGCCGCCGACATTTGCCCCAGTGCCGCCAGTTTCGCTGACTGCACCAGACCGTCTTGCGCAGTGCGCAAGTCGCGTGTTCGCTCTTCCACCAGTTGCTCAAGTTCTTCGCGACTGCGCTGGCGCATTTTCGCCAGGCGCCAGCGTTGATTGAGGAATAACAGCAGGAACACCAGCGCCAGCCACACTCCGGCGGCGGCGAGCCCGGCATTGCGCAGGTCTTCGAAGGACAGCTGCGGGCGACGCAGCAGGTGCAGGGTCCAGCCTTCGGCAGTCAGCGGCAGGGATTCCCACAGGTAATCCGCCGTGCCTTGCGGACCCTCGACCCTACGCAGGTCGCTGTTGTCATCGAAGCGGCGCAGCGACAAATGGGTCAGCGGCACCAGCGATTGTTTGTCGTATTGGCGGGTGGTCTTGATCTCCCGGTAATCGGCCGGGGTCAGCGGGTGCAGCAGGCGGTAGCGCCAGTCGGGCTGGTTGGCGATAAAGATGATGCCCCGGGCATCGCTGACCAGCAGCGTGTCGTTGCCGTGGCTCCATTCGCGCTCAAGCTCCGGGAACTCCAGCTTGACCACCATCGCCCCGAGGAACTCGCCGTTGTCGCCGAGCACCGCGCTGGACAGGAAATAACCGGGAATCCCGCTGGTCACCCCGACCGCATAAAAGCGCCCGGTGCCCTGGGTGCGGGTCTGGCTGAAGTACGGGCGAAAACCGTAGTTGTGACCGACGTAACTGCTGGGCAGACGCCAGTTGCTGGCCGCCACCGCAAGGCCGGTGTGGTCGAGCAGTTCGAGTGTCGAGGACTGCGCAGCGCCGTTGATTTTTTCCAGTTTCAGATTCAGCGCCGCTTGTTGTCCGGCATCCACGTGACCTGTCAGCGCTGCACGCAACTGCGGGTCCAGCGCCAGCACGGCGGGCAGGGCGCGGTAGCGGTCGATCAGGGTGTGCAGCGAGTTGGCATATAGCGCCAGCTGCTGGTTGGCGCGGGCGGCGTCTTCTTCCAGCGCCTGGCGCTCGGCGTGACGGATCGCAAGCGTCGCGGCGAGGGCGGCGCCAGCGAGGATCAGCAGGGTGTACAGTGTCAAGCGCACAAGGCGTGAGGTCGCGGGCATGGACGTATCAGGCGCAGAATGGGGCGAGCACGATAGCATGCACAGGCGGACTTCTCGCTAGGTGCCACCCTGGCGTGCACGTCTGATCACAGATTGGGTCTGCCTCAATTGTTTGATGGTTGCATTCGTTGCACTTCTCACTGTTTCACGTGTATCACCGACAGCGTTGCCGAAAATTTTGCTGAGCGGTCTGTAGGTGTGGATAGCGTCGCGCCCGGCGGCTTCGAACAGACTGTCCAGCACGCCCACGGCTTCATCCAGGATTTCGATCATTCCGGAAATGTGTTGGTCGGCACGGGTCAACTTTTCGTCCGTCAGTTCCTGACCCGCTCCTGCGATCTCATGCAGTATTTCGAAGGTGCCGGTCACCGTACTCAACGCCGCACCGATTTCGCTCGAGAACGGTGTATTGGCGGCCTTCATGCTAATACTGGTACCGATACTCAGAGCCTCTTTGCCGCCCTTCAGCCAGCCCTTTCTGTTCATTTCCACGACACCTAGCCCGATGCCTTTGAACTTGTTGTACGCGTACGAAGCATAGTTCATGGCCTTGTAGTCACCTTTATTGATGATCCTCTTCGGGTCCAGCTTCCCGGACTTGAATTTGACCGATGCGCTGAGGCTCGTGCGCTCCAATGCAAAATCAAGCCCTATGCTTACTGCCTTTTTCGTCACGACCCCGAGGGTCGCGCCAACGACGGTACCGGGGGGGCCAGCGACACTACCCAACGCCGCCGCGGTCAATCCGATGCCGAAGCCCGCTCCATAAGAGATGGCATTTGCAGCAACGTGTGCGCCAATTCTCAATGCAGCGGATTGTCCGTGTGCCCTGGCAGACTGGTGATTGTTGATTTGTGTTTCGGCCTCATGCGCACGTCGTGTAGTGAGTTGCAGGATTTTCGTATGTCGGTTCAATGCGCGAGATAGAGTCATGTCGGCCTGGTGTTGTTTTTTTAAGGCGGCGCTTTGGGACTGTCTTGTGGAGCGTTGCGGTTCGGTTTCGAGAAAGCTGTCCATGAAGTCCCATAGCTCTTGCCCGTCATCGTCGATGAAGGTGATCGGGGCATTCCCCACAAACGCATACAGGTTCAAACCGTCCACATCCCCGGCCGGATCGGCGCTGACCCAGCGCCCCAGCCAGTCGGCGTAGTAACGGGCACCGTAGTAATACAGGCGGGTGACATCCATTTCCTTACCCGAGTAACGGATGAACCGGTAATCCACTTCGATCAGGGTGCGCGCCGCCATCCAGGCGGTGGTGCCGAACGGCAAATAACCTTCGTGGCTGATCATCCGTGCCTGTTGGTCCAGCTCCAGCGAAACCGACCCCAGATGATCGCTGCAGGTGTAGCGCAGTTGATCGGCCTCGATGCCCGTCGGTCTGCCGGTCACCCAGTGCAGGCAGACCACGCTGCCACTGGCCAGCGGCAGGTTGATCAGGTGCAGTTCTTCAGCGTTGTCTTTGCTGCGAATTTCCAGCCCGGGACAATAGCGCACTTCGTGGAAGTGATTGACCTTCGCGGTGTGAGTGTCGTGGCGTTTGTAGACCCGCTCGCCCTGGCTGTAGCGATAATACTCTTCGTCGTTGGCGCTGCTGCCAACGCGTTCGACAAGCGTCACCCTTTCCAGCTCGCCGCGGTTGTTCCAATGCATCGGCACGCCGGGTTGCAGAGCCTGCAGGTTGCCGGCGGGATCGAACAGTTTTGTGAAGTCCGGGGAGGGGTCACCCTGTGTCCAGCGCACGCCCCGATTGCTTGACGGATCGATCGCCATCTCGGCGGTGTGGCTGGCGCCGTCGCGGATGTGAACGGTTTTGACGAGGTTGTCGCCGCTGTCGTACTCGTATGTTTCGATGTAGTTGCGCCGGTCGGCAGGATCGGTGGGCTTCGGCCGGCCAAGGTTGTCCGAGGGCGGGGCATCGGCATGGCCGGTGGCGTGGATCAGCCGGTACAGCGAGTCGTAACCGAAGGTGCGGTGGCCATCGACTTGCTGGTTGCGAAAGAAGGTCGGTGCCCAGGCGTGATCGAGAATACGGGTGATGTTGCCCATCCGGTCGTATTCATATTCGAAATTCTGAAGTGCCGGTCCCGATGCCTTTTGCACAGTGTGGCGATGCAGGCGACTGTTGGCGGCACGGTAGTGCCAGTGGCTGGTGACATCATTGCCGGTGAGTTGTTCGATGATCTGCCCGGCGGCGTTGTACTGCGCATCCTTCAACACCGTTTGCCAGTTGCTCTGCCCGTCGAGCTGAAGCTGAACCTGCGTGAGCTGGCCGGCAACGTCGTATGTGGTTTGTTGTGTGTGGCCACCCGCGTCGATGGTCTCCAGCACCGAGCCCAGCGGACTAAAAGAGCGGCGGCTGACAAACGCTTTGCCATCGTGGAAGGTTCGTTTCTCGCGCCGCCTGTTGCCCGTCAGCCCGATGCTGTCGAATTCGACGCTGCCGGACGGATCGCTCAGTTGAATCAGTTGTCCGCGCAGGTTGTGTCCGGGGGCGGCCGTGGCGTCGGCGTAGGTAAACGTATCGACGCGAGGCTCGCCGTTCTCTTCAACGCTTGTCGGGCGTAACTGATTGTCGTAGGACGTGCGTTGGTGATTGCCGTTCGCGTCCCAGGATTGAACAGGCTGATCGGCCAGGCCCGGCAGTGTGACGTTTACGCCGGTATCGACGCTGTTGATCTTCAGCACCTGCCCGTTCAAGGCAAAAACGCTGGAGGTGTTAGAGATGTTCAGGCGCGGATCACGTTGCGCCACGGGGCGGCCGGAAACGTCATGTTGCTGGCGGGTGATGAATGCCCGCACCTCCTCACCGGCCACCGTGCGCAGGTATTCGACCTGCCGGATCTCCAGTGCCCGTGGATCATGAACCCGCAAGGCGGGTGTGTGCCAGAAGATGGACTGATTCACAGGTCTGCTCCATACGGGGTCACCGACGGGCGCTGCGTTGCCGCATCAGGAACTGATTGTCGGTGGTGCCCATCTCTTTGTACCAGGCCATGCCTTTTTGCATTCGGTTGATATAGTCCAGCGTCTTTCCGGTCTGTTGTCGCAGCCCGGAGCGGGTGATCGGCGCGAGCGTTTCACGGGACGTCATGTGGGTGATATTGGGAATGTGATCAACGGGATTGATGACGTCCGTGCCCAATGCATCAAAAGCCGCTTCGGCCCAGGCGGAGCGTTGTTCGACTGCCTCTTTCCATTCACTGAGCATCGTTTCGATCTTGCCGATCTTGACGGGATCGAGGCGGTTCTTGATGTCTTCGGCTTCAACGGCGCGGGCAAGCAAATTGAACGCGCCGCCAAGGATCGATATCCATGCTCCGACCAGACGTCCCATCACGAATTCAGGATTGAGCACCGAGTTGAGTGCCGGGTGGATCAGTTCATCCTTGATGCTCCGCCAGTTGCCGTGGACATCATTGACGGCTTCCGGGACCCCCAGTGCATTATCGATCGCGGACACGGAGATGGTTGAAGTCTGCGGTATGAGTGCGCCGATCAGCCCCAGGCCTGTGACCGGAGCGGCCATGCCGCCTGAGATGTCTCCGCCGGCGTTGCCCCCCGTCGCCGCCTCGATGAAGGGCAAGCGGTTCACTCTGCTGTGAGAGGCGATGTGGCGCACATCCGGGATGAACTGACCGACCTGCTCTCCGCCAATGTTCCCGGCTTCGTAGCCGAATACCCCTGTGGCCACTTCGCCTGCAGTATTGGCCAGCAGGCTTCTCTTGATGTTTTTCTGGTGGATGACGTTGTCGATCTGCACCAATGTCTGCCCGGCAATGCTTTCCAGTGTCGACACAAAACCCGAGTACAGCATGATGACGCTTTCCGCCTTCGCACCTCCCGAAGGATCGACATAACGAAGCGGGTTGTTGGATACAAAGGCGTAAAGGTTCAGCCCGTCCACATTGCCGGCCGGATCGGCACTCACCCAGCGACACAGCCACGGCGCGTAATACCGTGCTCCATAGTAATAAAACCCGGTGACATCCATTTCCTTGCCCGAATAACGGGTGAACTTGTAGTCCGCTTCGATTTGCGAGCGGGCAGCCAGCGATGCGGTAGCGCCAAAGACGTAGTAGCTTTCGCGGCTGATCACCTGCGCCCGTTGATCAGTCTCCGTAACGCTCGATCCCGAATGGTCGGTATGGGAATAACACACTCGATCAGCGTCGATGCCGGGCGGTTGGCCGGCGACCCAATGCAGACACGTCACCTCGCCGACACCGGTGGCGACGGTGATCCGGTGCAGTTCTTCTCCGCTGCTGTTGGTGCGGATTTCCAGACTCCCCGCGTAATGCACTTCAGCCACATGGCTGACTGCGCTGGTATGGGTTTCATGGCGTTTGTATACCCTTTCGCCCTGGCTGTAGTGATACAGCTCCTGGTCGGGCAGACCGCTGGCGTGATCCACGAGGATCAGCGACTCCAGCTGATGGCGGCTGTTCCAGTTCATCGGTTGGCCGGGTTGCAGGGCCAGCAGATTACCGGCGCGGTCGAAAAGGGTGCTGAAGTCCGGCGCCGGGTCCCCCCGTTTCCAGCGCACGCCGCGATTGCTGGCAGGGTCGATGAACATCTCGCGGGTGTAGGTGTTGCCCTCGCGAACGTGGGTCAGTTTTTTCAGGTTGTTGCCGTCGTCGTATTCGAAAGACTCGACATAGTTACGCCGGTCATTGGGATCGGTGGGTTGCGGCCGCCCGGGGGTGTCCGCGGGAGGGGCGTCGCTGTAACCGGTGGCGCGGGTCAGGCGGTACACCGAGTCATAGCCAAATGTGCGTTCACCGTCGATCCGCTGGTTGCGGAAAAACGTCGGTGTGTAGGTGTGATCGATGATGCGGACGGTGTTGCCCACCAAGTCATATTCATACTCGAAATCCTGAATCGCCGGCTCCAACGCCTTTTGCGCGTACTGCCGAAGCAGGCGGCCGTCGGCTTCCCGGTAGTGCCAGTGGCTGGTCACGCCATTGCCGAGCTTTTGTTCGACGATCTGGCCGGCTGCGTTGTAATCCATACCGATCAAAATATCCTGGAAGGATTGCCCGCTGAGTTGCAGTTGTACCTGGAAAAGTTGTCCGGCGATGTCGTAATTCGATTGTTGAACGTGCCCGCCGGCATCAACGGTCTGCAGCAGCGCACCGGTGGCGCTGAAGCGCTGACGGCTGGTGCAGATCTTGCCGTCCTTGAAGGTGCGGGTTTCTTCCGTTGACAGGCCGCTCATGGTGAAGCGGTTGATTTGCACCGTGCCCGATGGATCGCTCAGCGCTGTCATTTGTCCGCGCAGGTTGTGCGTCGGGTCGGCCGAAGCATTGTCGTAGCTGAAGCTTTCGAAGTCGGTTGCCCCGTTTTCCGTGACGCTGCGCAGACGCCGTTGCGGGTCGTAGCTCATCTGCCGGTGATTGCCGTTCGCGTCCCAACTCTGCAAAAGCTCGCCGCCGGGCCCCGGCAGGAGCGCATTTTCGCCACCGTCGACATTGCGGGTCTTGACCACCATGCCGTCCAGTCTGAATACCGTTGTCGTATTGGGCGTGGGCAGACGCGGATCCCGCTGTGCAACCCGATGACCGGCAGCATCATGTTGCAGTCGGCTGATGAGCGCTCGCACCTCTTCTCCGGCCACTGTGCGCAGGTACTCGACTTGCCTGACGGCTTCGCCGCGAGGGCCGATTGCCGACAGCGTCGGTGTGAGAGGGTGTACGCTGGCGTTCATGATTTGATCCGTTTTGCGGGTCTTGCAGGCGCCGGTCTTTTCACGGGGCTGGCCAGCGGCGAGTCGTCCGTGTCGTTGTAGTCGTAGCTGAGCTTGAACCACGGATGCAGAATGTCGAACGCCAGATGACCCAGGGCATTGATGGTCTGGATCTGCCGGCCCGCAGCGTCGTAGAACATCCGGTCGTGGTAGCCGTGTTTGCGCATCGCGGTGTCATTGATGCAGCGATGAGTGTTGAGGAAATAAGGGCGGTAGACCCGGATGGTTTCGCCCTTGTGGTTGTATTCCACCCGGCTTTGTACCCGCCAGCGCTGGATGGCCGGCAGCTCGATCGGCCTGTCATCGGCGTCGGTCTGCAGGTCGTCTTCGGGTGTGGCCACAAAGGCATCGCCCGGCGGGACGAGCTGTTTGCTTTGCAACGCGCGACCGAAGCCGTCGACATAGCTGATGGTCATCTGAATCTGTTGCAGCGGATCGGTGTGGTAGCGGTCGGCGACCAGGCTGAGGCTGTGCACCGGTTGCCTGCGGGCGGTATGGATGAGGTCGAGCAGTTTCTGTTCGCTGACCGTAGGTTTTTTCCGGTTCAGCCAGCGCAGCGCGCAGGCGCGGATGTGGCCGTCGGGCAGGATCAGGCCGCTGGCGATCCACTGCTTTCTTTCGTGCGGGACCGCATCAGGTGAAAGCAACGGCATCCAGCTGAACAGCTCGGTGCGCACCGCGCTGGCAGCGGATGCCAGCACGGTTTTCGGATGGGCCAGGGCGTATTCGACGCTCAGGTCAGGCTGCGGCGGGTAAGCGGACAATGGTTCGAAACCGGCAGGCAGTCCCTCTTCGGTGCCATGAAAGCTGTGGGCAATCGGCTGGCCGCCCGGTTCGTACAGCACTTCCTGAATGTTCTCGTTGGGATCCGTGATGCTTTGCGGCAGCAGGGTGTGCATGTCGTGGTTCACGGACGTCACACAGCCGTCCGGCAGGGTGATGGCGATGGTCAGCAGATGGTCTGCGTCCCAGGTGATGTGCGTCACGCCATGGCTGGCGGTCTGCTGCACTTCGGTGACGTGGTAAAACCCTCTGGCATCGGTGTAGGTGAAAAAGCCGCTTTGCGCTGACCACAGGTTTTGCAGCAGATCCTGTGCAGGATCTTCCGGGAAGAACAGCTTCATGGGCGAGTAACCGATCTTTGTCAGCTCTTGCCGAATGACAATCGGGACATCGTGGTAGGCCTCCAGCGCCTTCTTGTCGAATACAGCCTGTTCTGTCGGCCCTTGTCGTGGCGGATAGAGGATCTTGCCGTCGTCCTCCAGATACGTATGTTGTGTGAGAGAGGTCAGTTCCCGGGCGGTTGTCCACTCGACGCTGTCCTTGTACTGGTCGAAGTTTTCGAAACTGATATCTTTTGCTTGCAGCCCGCCCGGCAACACCCCCTTGGGCAACATCAGCGCATTGCCGCGCTGGCGCCAGGGCAAACCGAGCAGCCGGTGGCCGTCAGTGATCAGGTGAATGAAGGCGGCGATTGATTCCGTCAGATAAAAGTACTGTTGTTGCTCATCGTGACTGTCCACCCAGGCCCGAAGCTGGTCTTCTCGATCAAAGGGCGGTTTGTCCGTCTCGGTGCGACGACGAGCACAGGCGACCGTCAATCCGTGAGTCAGGTAGCCGTATGCGTCGAATGCCAGATTGACTGCATGCTGGCAGTTCGGGTCGTCCATGAACCGTTCGTATCGATGGCTACGGGTTTCCAGTTCGAGCACCAGCAGACTGGACGGACTTTTGCTGACGACACGAACCCGATAGCGAAATTCGTTCAAAGAGAACAGGCGTGCAGGGGCGGGATCATCCGCCTGACAGACCTCGGAGCGCAGCAGGCGACCGGCCAGCGCATAGGCTATTTCGCGATGGTCGTCGGCCGTGTGCCGCTTGCGAGTGGTCTCTTTGCGGCGCTTGGCATCAAACTCCGAAATGACCGTGGATCCCAGTGGCGTGATTTCGTCGTCAAGTTCGCAGATGCCCTTCAAGTCCGGATCGATGCATCTGCCGGTGTGAAACCAGTGTGTCGCCCGCATCGGTGCCGTATGGCCGCTTTCAGCCTGGTCCGGTTCCAGTTCGCTGTCGGTCTGACAAACCTTGCCGAAACCGCGAAACTCGCGTTCGTAACCGTCGTAGCAGCCCTCGAAATATTCGTGGAACTGCATCAGGTAATTGCCGGTGATTTCATCGTCCTGACGCAACCAGTGAAGCACCATCTGTGGAAAAGGCAGAAGGCAGACCGGACGCCGACGCGCCATCAGTTCCAGGCGTTTTTCGTCCAGCCAGAATTGCGCACTGCTGCGATGTTTCAGCGTGGCGCCGTAGCCCATGTTGTTGTTGCAGCCGGTGAGCAGGTAGGGCCGTTCATTGACGAAGTGATACACCCAGTGCTGTGGTTTCATGTGGGGTTTGGTGAACAGCAGGCTGGCGCAGCCAATGCCTTGCACATCGGCGAAGCTCACCTGGCAGAGATTGTCATAGCGAACGCCTCTGGGCCACCGGACGATTTCCGGAACTTGTGCAAAGGCATTGCCACCGTAATTCCAGTAGATCTCGAAGTGATCGGAACAGAGCCTGATCAACGCAGGTGCGCCGGAACCGTCGAGATCGGCGAAGCGAATGTGGTCAGCATTGAAGTGCTGGTATTCGAAAGGCAGGTCGCTGATCTCGACACCCTGGCCGAATCTGCCATGACCCAGATTGGCCCACGCTTCGATTTTGTCGTGGCGAACCCTGCACAGTCCCGAGCGGTCGCTGGCGTGCAGATTGCCGAACATCACCAGTTCGGTGCGGGCGTCGCTGAACAGCGGCAAGCGATCCGGGGTATGTGGTACATCCTTGCCGGGCGCGAATCCATTCTCCCGCACATTGGCGTACACCCGGACGCTGTTCGGGCCGATCAGGGCCATGGAGTCCAGACCGTCGCCGCTCAGATCGCCCAGTTGCGCCAGTTGATGGAAAAATTCCACAGGGAACCGGCTGAACGGTTTGAACAACGACCAGGTGCCGTCCGGATCAAGGGTGTAGAAACCGCTGCCGCCGGGTTGCGCGACGACCCAGTCGAGGCGGCCGTCACCCGTGAGGTCGGTGAGGATCTGCACCACCGGTTTGTTGCTGTCGGCGTTCGGAATCAGCGGCAGCAGTGACCAGGGCCCGTAAACGATTTCGTCCGTGCCGGGTTCGCCGCGCAAGGGTTCGCGGTAGTACCAGACGCCGTCGTACTGGCAGAGAAATCCCGGCACGCCTTCGCCGTAAAGATCGACGCAATGATAGGGCTGGCCGTCGTTGAGGCCGGGCATGTGGTCGAGTTGCAGGAAGGGTTTGGGGAGGGTGTCGAGTGTCAGCGCTTCATAAAAATATTCCAGCGGCGGTAAATGCCTGACGCGACCTGTAGCGTCATAACTCATGTAATGCGCGGCTTTCAGGTGGTTGTACCGGTGCGCTGTGGGTTCGTGCTCCAGCAGCAGGCGATCGACCAGCACCGGAGCGGGGCCGGTGTGGTTGAACAACAGAAACTGCCGGCACAGGCGCCGGGTGCCGACTTCAAAGCCGTAACGATGATTGCGAAACGGGTCGGAACGTACCGGCCAGGCATCCTCGTTGGCGTCATACGATGGAACATCGTCATATCCGGCGACGCGTTCGCCGTAGTCAACGATCAGTCGGAACAGCCAGTCGAGTAATTCGGGTTGCGCGTTATCAAGGCAAAACAGATCGGCACTGGCGGTTTTGTTGCAATAGCAGACTTGCCGCAGGTAGCGCTGGGCACTGTAGTCAAAACGGGCGTCGGTGACTTTGTCGTCCGCCTTGTACTGGTAAAAGATGTTTTCGCCCACGGGATTCCTGACTTCCACCAGCAACCACACTGCGATAAGTGTCGGGTCCGCCGGGTCATGGATGCAGGCATCCAGGGTGTAGCCATAGCAATACAGAGTGCCGTCTGCTCCAAAGACCACCCAGAACGGGTGACCGCCACCGGTGGGGGTCCAGAGCTCGTAGCGGGTGAAATTCGTTTCCAGGCGCGGAATGTAGCGCACCACGGAATAGGTTTTGGCGCTCTCGCCTTTACCGTGTGTACGCTTTGCGGCCTTGATCTTGCCGTGCGTCGTCAGCTCGGGCCGCAGTTCGATGCCGTCGGCCAGCATGGCGTCCGTTGGCAGGTTGTGCGGCACGCCCTTGCTGGTTTTGCGCGAGATGGCAGAGTACGGCAGATCCCAGCCGAGGCCGCACTTGCCGTTGCCCCCGCTGCCGTCATAAACCAGCTGCAACTCGGGAACCAGCGTCCGGCCGGAGGCGGACAGTGTTGGTAGCGGCAAGGCGTAAGAGCGCTGCCCGGTCGCACCGATTTCACCCCAGCTGCGCCCATTCGTTGCAATGGACGCAGTCTTGGCAATGGAGGGCGGAGTGACAAGCGCATCTGCATCAAGGGCCATGGCAACGCAACCTGAAGACGTCGAGTCGTCACGCTAGCAGAGCGGTGGTGGGCAGGCACCTGTCAGATCTGACAGGTGTCGACTGACGGCAGGCGAAAAAAAACCGGACGGTCATCGCTGACCGCCCGGTTCTCTACAGGTCGCTGAAGCGCTTACTGCACTTCCACCGCCAGGCTTTCGCTGATCTTCTGTTGCCAGATCGCAGGGCCGGTGATGTGCACCGATTCACCTTTGCTGTCCACCGCGACGGTGACCGGCATGTCCTTGACCTCGAACTCGTAGATCGCTTCCATGCCCAGCTCGGCGAACGCCAGTACCTTGGACTTCTTGATCGCCTGCGCCACCAGATAAGCGGCACCGCCGACGGCCATCAGATACACGGCCTTGCTGTCCTTGATCGCGTCGATGGCGGCCGGGCCGCGCTCGGACTTGCCGATCATGCCCAACAGGCCGGTCTGCTCGAGGATCTGACGGGTGAACTTGTCCATCCGCGTGGCAGTGGTCGGGCCGGCCGGGCCGACCACTTCGTCACCGACCGGATCGACCGGGCCAACGTAGTAGATGAAGCGACCCTTGAGGTCTACCGGCAGGGTTTCACCCTTGTTCAGCATCTCGACCATGCGCTTGTGCGCCGCGTCGCGACCGGTAAGCATCTTGCCGTTGAGCAGGACCGTTTCGCCCGGCTTCCAGCTCTGTACTTCTTCCGGGGTCAGGGTGTCGAGGTTGACACGACGGGCCGACGGGCCGGCTTCCCAGACGATTTCCGGGTAGGCGTCCAGCGGCGGAGCTTCCAGCGAAGCCGGGCCGGAACCGTCGAGCACGAAGTGGGCGTGACGGGTGGCGGCGCAGTTGGGGATCATGCACACCGGCAGGGAGGCGGCGTGGGTCGGGTAATCCATGATTTTCACGTCGAGCACGGTGGTCAGGCCACCGAGGCCCTGGGCGCCGATGCCCAGCTGGTTGACCTTCTCGAACAGTTCCAGACGCATTTCTTCGATGCGGTTCTGCGGGCCACGGGCTTTCAGCTCGTGAATGTCGATGGACTCCATCAACACTTCCTTGGCCATCACCGCAGCTTTCTCGGCGGTGCCGCCGATGCCGATGCCCAGCATGCCTGGCGGGCACCAGCCGGCGCCCATGGTCGGAACGGTCTTCAGGACCCAGTCGACGATCGAGTCGGACGGGTTGAGCATGGCCATTTTCGACTTGTTCTCGGAACCGCCGCCCTTGGCCGCCACGTCCACTTCCACGGTGTTGCCCGGGACGATGGAGTAGTGGATGACCGCCGGGGTGTTGTCCTTGGTGTTTTTACGCGCACCGGCCGGGTCGGCCAGGATGGAGGCGCGCAGGACGTTTTCCGGCAGGTTGTAGGCGCGGCGCACGCCCTCGTTGATCATGTCGTCCAGGCTCATGGTCGCGCCATCCCAACGCACGTCCATGCCCACACGCACGAACACGGTCACGATGCCGGTGTCCTGGCAGATCGGCCGGTGGCCGGTGGCGCACATGCGCGAGTTGATCAGGATCTGCGCCATCGAGTCACGGGCCGCTGGCGATTCTTCGCGCAGGTAGGCTTCGTGCATCGCCTGGATGAAGTCCACGGGGTGGTAGTAGGAAATGAACTGCAGGGCGTCGGCAACGCTCTGAATCAGGTCGTCTTGCTTGATCACGGTCATGAGTCGCGCTCCTCTAAAAGACGGGAACATTTAATAGGGCAGCTTCGAGCTCCGAGCTTCGAGCGGCAAGTCAAGGACAGTACGTGGACTGCTTGAGCCTGAGGCTTGACGCTGGCGACTTGAAGCTGGCCCTTTGGGCCGGGCACGCCGGGGCTGCTGGCGCGACGCTAAAAAGGCGCGGCAGTATACCGCGCCTCGGTGGCGGGCACATCTGCCGGGAGTCATTCGTTGGTCGCATGGCTGCAGGTTTTTGACGCCAAATACCCGGCCCGAAAATCAATGGTCATTTATCGACTGGCCCTCTAAAGTGGCAGCCGGTCTGTAGAGTAGGACACTCGGTCAGCCTTTTATCGCACGGTGAGTCAACGATTGACCCATAACGCCATTCAACGTCTTTTGCTCAAACGCTTCGCCCTCGCTGCAGCCACCTATGGATTGGCCTTGCTGCTGCTGTGGCTGGCGTATTTCACCGGTCACTATGAAGATTCGCTGGCCGGCGTCGCCGTCGGCAGCGCGCTGGTGGTGATCAGCCAGGCGGTGCTGTTCGTCATCTTCCTTTCCGGGCGCAACCTGCGGTTCCCCGACCCGAGCCTGACCGAGGCGCAAGTGCTGCTCGGCCTTGGCTGGCAGACGTGGCTGATCGCCCATCTGGAGGAAGCCCGGGGCGAGTTCCTGGTCTTCTATGTGCTGATCCTGCTGTTCGGCCTGTTTCATCTGTCGCGGCGGGCCTTCGTGCGCTGCGCGATGCTGGTGTTCTTCAGTTTCTGCGCGATCACGCTGTGGGACGGTTACCACTTGCATCTGCACGACCCGGCACTGTCCGCGTTGCAGGCATGCATCCTGCTGATTGTGCTGGCGTGGCTGGTGATCTACGCGCGTTTCGTCCAGACCTCGCGCCAGCGCATGCGTCAGCGTCGCTTTGCCTTGCAGGCGCATCAGGACACGTTGCGCGGGATGATGCGTCAGCTCGAAGATCTGGTCGCGACCGACGAACTGACCGGGCTGTTCAATCGCCGACACTTCCTGCGCCTGGCCACCCGTGAGTTGAATGCGATGGAGGGCGACGTGGTGCATGGTCTGGCACTGATCGACCTCGACCACTTCAAGCGCATCAACGACCTGCACGGCCATGCCGCCGGCGATCAGGTGCTGCAGGCGTTCGCCGCAGTCGCCGGTGCCTGTCTGCGCGACGGCGACGTGCTGGCGCGTTATGGTGGTGAGGAATTCGTGGTGCTGCTGCCCGATTGCAATGCCGAGCGCCTGACCGCTTGCTGCGAACGGTTGCGCATCGCTTTCACCGACGTCGAACTGGTGGGCCTGAACGTGAAAAACCTGAGCCTGTCCGCCGGCATGACCCTGCTGGAGCTGGGCGATGATCTGGACGATGCCTTGCAGCGTGCCGATCAGGCGCTGTACCGGGCCAAGCGCGACGGACGCAATCGCTGCGCGGCGGCGTGGGAGAACATCGATGCCTGAGCTGCGAGTCGGTGAACGACAGTGGTCGGTGGCGGCGGGCAGCAACCTGCTCGATGCCCTCAACCAGAACGGTGTGGCGGTGCCTTACAGCTGCCGCGCCGGCAGTTGCCACGCGTGCCTGGTGCAATGCGTGCGGGGTTTGCCCGCCGACAGCCGCCCCGATGCCTTGAGTGCCGAACAGCGTGATCAGGGCTGGCGGCTGGCCTGCCAGTGTCAGGTGGTGGAAGACTTGCAGGTGCACACTTTCGACCCGCTCGCCGACGGTCGCCCGGCTACGGTCGAAGCGCTGGACTGGCTCGGCGACAGCGTGTTGCGCCTGCGCCTGACACCCCAGCGACCGTTACGCTACAACGCCGGCCAGCATCTGGTGTTGTGGGCCGGGCATATTGCGCGACCGTATTCGCTGGCGAGCCTGCCGGAAGAAGACCGCTTTCTTGAATTTCACCTCGATTGCCGTCAACCGGGCGAATTCAGCGACGCCGCCCGGCGTTTGCAGATCGGCGATCCGATCCGCCTCGGTGAATTGCGCGGTGGCGCGCTGCACTACGATCCGGACTGGCACGACCGGCCGCTGTGGCTGCTCGCCGCCGGTACCGGGCTCGGCCCGTTGTTCGGTGTGTTGCGCGAGGCTTTGCGTCAGGATCATCGCGGCGCCATTCGCGTCATTCATCTGGCCCATGATGCCGACGGGCATTACCTGGCCAAACCGCTTGCCGCACTGGCCGCGCAGCGGGAAAACCTCAGTGTCGAACTATGGACAGCGGCAGAGTTGCCGGGCGCTTTGGCACAACTGCGCCTTGTTTCCCGGCAAACCCTGGCCTTAGTCTGCGGCTCGACCGCCAGCGTCGACGCGTTTGCCAAGCGTCTGTTCCTGGCCGGACTGCCGCGCAATCAACTGTTGGCCGATGTCTTCCTGAGCCGTGGTTGAGCGCTGATCTTAATTGAGATTGAAGATCCTCCGTGGCGAGGGAGCTTGCTCCCGCCGGGCTACGCAGTAGCCCTGAAACCCATGAGTGCTGCGCACTCAAGCGCGAGCAAGCTCGCTCGCCACAAGGATCGCTGCCAACCAGGACACACCATGCCCGAAGCCATTCTGCTGCAACGCGAACGCGGTCTGCTGACCCTGCGCCTCAACCGCCCGGACAAGAAAAACGCCCTGACCCGCGCCATGTACAGCCAATTGGCCGAGGCATTGAAACAGGCTGATCGCGATCCGGAAATCAACGCCGTGCTGATCACCGGCAGCGCCGAGTGTTTCACTGCCGGCAACGACATCGCCGACTTCATCCAGCAACCGCCGAGCGACCTCGACAGCCCGGTGTTTCACTTCATGCTCGAACTGCTCGAATGCCGCAAACCGGTGATCGCCGCCGTGGCCGGGGCGGCGGTGGGGATCGGCACGACGCTGCTGTTGCATTGCGATCTGGTGTACGTGGCCCGGGATGCGCGGTTGCGCATGCCGTTCGTCAATCTCGGGTTGTGCCCGGAGTTTGGTTCCAGCCTGATCCTGCCGCGATTGCTCGGGCAGGCCAAAGCGTCGGAACTGTTGCTGCTCGGTGAAGGCTTCACCGGTGAACAAGCGGCGCAGTGGGGGATCGCGACCGAGGCACTGTGCAGCGGCGAAGCCGCACTGGCCAGGGCGCGGGAGATGGCGCTGCGGTTTGACGAGCTGCCGGCTGAAGCGGTGCGGATCAGCAAGCAATTGATGCGGGCGCCGGATCGCGAGTTGATCCGCAAGGTGATCGAGGAAGAGGGTGCGCTGTTCACCCAGCGGTTACGGTCGCCGGAGGCGTTGGCGGCGTTGACCGGGTTCATCAAACGCCATTGAGATATCCGCCGACCGCACTCCGCGCACTGATCGTTCCCACGCTCTGCGTGGGAATGCCTCAATGGACGCTCTGCGTCCGCTTCGGCATGGGACGCGGAGCGTCCCGGGCTGCATTCCCACGCGGACGGTTCGACGCCTCGACGTGGGAACGATCAAACCAGTAACGATCAGTCTGAAATGAAAAAGCCCCGCCATTCACATGGCGGGGCTTTTCATTTACAGCAACCGGTCACTCAGACCTGCGGGTCGCCCACGTGCAGGATCTTCATGCCGTTGGTGCCGCCGGTGGTGTGGTAGCTGTCGCCCTTGGTCAGGATCACCCAGTCGCCTTTTTCCACCACGCCGCGCTTGGTCAGTTCGTCGATGGCTTTCTGGCTGACTTCGCTTGGCGGCAGGGATGCCGGGTCGAACGGCACGGTGTACACGCCACGGAACAGCGCCGCGCGGGCCTGGGCTTCACGGTGCGGAGTGAAGCAGTAGATCGGTACCGACGAGCGGATACGCGACATGATCAGCGGGGTGTAGCCGCTTTCGGTCAGCGCGATGATCGCCTTTACGCCCGGGAAGTGGTTGGCGGTGTACATGGTCGCCAGCGCGATGCTTTCGTCGCAGCGCTCGAATTCCTTGCCGATACGGTGGCTGGAGGTCTTGCTGGTCGGGTGCTTCTCGGCACCGACGCAGATGCGCGCCATCGCCTGCACGGCTTCCAGCGGATACTGGCCGGCAGCGGATTCGGCCGAGAGCATCACGGCGTCGGTGTAGTCGAGCACGGCGTTGGCCACGTCGGATACTTCGGCGCGGGTCGGCATCGGGTTCTGGATCATCGACTCCATCATCTGCGTCGCCACGATCACGGCCTTGTTGTGGCGGCGTGCGTGCAGAATGATTTTCTTCTGGATGCCCACCAGCTCGGCGTCGCCGATTTCCACGCCCAGGTCGCCACGGGCAACCATCACCGCGTCAGAGGCCTTGATCAGACCGTCGAGGGTTTCGTCGTCGGCCACGGCTTCAGCGCGTTCGATCTTCGCCACCAGCCAGGCAGTGCCGCCGGCTTCGTCGCGCAGTTGACGGGCGTAGTTCATGTCGGCGGCGTCACGCGGGAAGGACACCGCGAGGTAGTCGACTTCCATTTCCGCGGCGAGCTTGATGTCGGCCTTGTCCTTGTCGGTCAGGGCCGGCGCGGTCAGACCGCCACCGCGACGGTTGATGCCTTTATGGTCGGACAGCGGACCGCCGATGGTCACCACGCAGTTCAGCTCGGTGGCGGTGGCGGTTTCAACACGCATCACCACGCGGCCATCGTCGAGCAGCAGCTCGTCGCCCACGCCGCAGTCCTTGACCAGGTCCGGGTAGTCGATGCCGACCACCTGCTGGTTGCCTTCGGTCAGCGGATGGCTGGTAGAGAAGGTGAACTTGTCACCGATCTTCAGCTCGATGCGCTTGTTGGCGAATTTGGCGATACGGATTTTCGGGCCTTGCAGGTCACCCAGCAGGGCGACGAAGCGGCCGTGCTTGGCAGCCAGGTCACGCACCAGCTTCGCGCGAGCCTTGTGCTCGTCGGGGGTGCCGTGGGAGAAGTTCAGACGGGCGACGTCCAGGCCAGCCAGAATCAGCTGTTCGAGAACTTCCGGCGAGTGACTGGCCGGGCCAAGGGTAGCGACGATTTTGGTACGACGGACGGACATGCAAAGACTCCTCAGGTTCAAGCGCCAGCGAAGGCTACTATGCTCGAAGGGTGTAGTCATTGTTCGTTTGCACTACTTACGATTTTCTTTTTTGAACGCGACAATCGGCGCAAACGGCTCTGAAGATTTCTCACAAAGGGTCGATACAGAGCACAAGACAGGAGAACCACCATGCGATTGTTGCCCATTGCCGCCCTTGCCCTCAGCGTCCTCGCCGCTTCGGGCTGCACCCGTTGGTCGATGAACCATCATCTGAACAACGCCTACAGCGCCTATGACCGGGGCAACTGCGAGCAGGTGATGCTCGAACTGTCCAAGGTCGAACGCGCCAGTCGCGCCCGCCCATACGTGTGGCCGGAAGTGTCGATGATGCGCGGCCAGTGCCTGGAACGGCAAAAAATGTTCATCGATGCGGCGCAGACCTATCAGTTCATCATTGCCTCGTACCCCAACAGCGAATACGCCTACCGCGCCCGTGCGCGTCTGGAAACCCTGCAGAGCCTGGGCCACTACCCGACCCGCAGTGCCGCTGCGGTGCCACCCGCCCGTTTCTGATGGCGGTTGTCATACAAAAGCTGGCTGCTTGTATAGGGTGAGCTATAGTCCAGAGACACCGGTGCAGATGCGTTCTGTACCGGCGCAACACCTGCGACCGGCATGAGCAGTACGTGGCGAGCGCCACACCGGAAGCGGGGAGAGCGGGCCTGTCGGGCAGGTTCGTTCCGAAGCACAGTGCGGCCCGTTTTTCGGGCCATGCATGGCGATACGCTCATGTTTACCGACCGTCGAATCGAGCGGCATCAGTTGCCGTATTTTCTGCGAGTGTTCAACAGCGTCACCGACAAACCGATCGGCTTTATCGGCAACGTCTCCGAAGACGGGCTGATGCTCATCAGCCAGTTGCCGATGATGATCGGCGCCGAGTTCAAATTGCGTCTGAAAATCCCCGTGGGCGACGGCTGTCAGCAGGTGATCGACCTGACGGCGTGCTGCCTGTGGTGTCACGAAGATGCAACTCCGCAACATTACGACGCCGGCTTCAGCCTGTTCCGCACGCCACCGGAATATGGGCAACTGGTCGAGGCGTTGAAGCAGTATTTCAGTTTTCAGCCGTTGCCGGCTTCGGCCTGATTCGAAATCTCAAAAGCATCGCTGACAAGCCAGCTCCCACAGGGCCAAGTGGTGAACACAGATACTGTGAGCACCGGTACTCCCTGTGGGAGCGGGCTTGCTCCGGGCGGCGATCCGACGATGGCGTCATTTCAGGCAACCCATAACCAAAGGTCAGGCAATAGCAATCGCCCGCTCGTTATCCAGCGTCTTTTCCGCCAGCAACAACCCCATCTCGCTCAACTGATAGATCGCCATCGCCAGGTGCCGCGGTTTGTCGTCCAGGCTGTCGGCCAGGTCAAGCAGCAGAATGCTCACCGAAGAAAAGGTCTCGTAGGTCTGGATGGCGATCGCCTCGGGGTTGATGTCCGGATCGACCTTGAACATCTGCATGCCGCGACCCACGGAGTTACGCGGTTTTTCGGCCTTGGGGTTGAGGTAGAAGTCGAGGGCCCTGTGGGCCGCGTCGTGGAGTTTTTTTGAATCGATTGAAGCGTAGGGGGAGACCGGATCGGGTTGATCGGTCGGGTCCTTTGGATCGGTGTCCGCAGGGGGATTTGGAACTGGTTTTTTCATGTGTTTCGTACTCGTCGTTAAGGCCACCATCTGGCTCGCGACTAAACGAGAAAAGGGTGGCGGCTGTAAGCAGGTTAGTCGACCGGGAGTACGTACCGGTGCGCCCGAGGGCGCCCTGCGAACAGCCACCATCGAGTGCGGGGATAGGGACTACCCGACTGGATGACGCTTATGCGCAACGTACTAAAGACCCCGGGCGACTAAACCCGGCCGCTGATTGGCAGCGACGGGGATCAAGTTACGGGGCAACGCCAAGGCGCACAAGCCGGCGGATTCTGAGGGATTTGTAGGCAACGGCACAAGGCGTCGTAGCCCGTTGTTACGACTTGCAGGACGCTGCCGAAGAGGGCTGTGGGAAGAGTTACCGTTTGTCGAGACTGTCAGATTTTACAGGTAGGCATGCGCCCCGTCCCGGCGTTAAATCCATCACCAGCACCGTTAACTCGACGCGAGATGATGCCATGACAAACGACCAGCAAAGTGAATCCGCGCAAGAGGCGTCTTTCCCTTTTCGAATCACCTCCCATCGTGATGGAGAAGTGATCGACAATGAATGGATAAGTATTGGTGGTGTCCTCTTTGCACTCTTGGCGTACTCAGTTGTTAGCGTAATGAGAAAGGAAGCCGATGGCACCGAAACGCTGATCGGAATTGGCACCACTATCCCGATTCCGCTTCCCGACCCTGCGGATCCTGGTGGGCCTCTGATCGTTGCATGGACGACCGTAAAACTGTTTTTAAAAGAGGGATCGCACAGGATCTTCGCTCGAGTGCTTCCTGAGGACGATCCTCCGGTAGATACCGCCTTTGTTAACCTCCACCTGACACTGCCACTAGGCAACCCCACTTTCTCGAGCCCTGTGCAGAACGGGACATATGATCGGGACCTGACTGTTTCGGGTAGCGTGGCTGCGGGGTCAACGACCACTGGCGTCATGGTGAAAGTGTACATGGACCTGGGAACGAGTCCTCTTGGTCAAGCCAATGTCGCTAATCGTCGTTGGTCAATGCCGATAAGATTCCAGCCTGGTGTTCAAAGTATTGTGGCTGAAGCGGTCAAAGGGGCGGCATCCACAGGCCGTGTTGGCTTGGTGAAATTCTACGTGCGTCCTGAGCCGGTGAGCGAGTTGAAGGCCACCGTTTCAGCTGGCGGCGATGTTACTTACACCGGCACCGGGTATGTCGGTGCCGAGGGTGAAATCTATGACTTGAACAACAATATGGAGCCAGTACTGTCTTTCCCGGTGGACAACACCCCGTGGTCGAAGACGGTTCCCGACTCGCCGCCGGGCTCATACCACATTGGTGCCCGGCAAAGCGTCAGCGATGGTGTGGGTGGTCGGATCTATTCGGTCCGTAGCAATGAAATCAGTTACACCGTTGAAGTCCCTACTCCCACCTTGGTCGTTAAAGTCAATCCTCAGAGCCTGCCAGAATTTTCCGGTGAAGGCAGGATCTGGCCTGAAAAGCAGACAACCATCCGGATTTACATTGATGGCATGCCTCACCCGGACGTTCCTGATGGCGAGGTCACGACTAAGGGTGACTGGCTGATCACTGCCCGGCAGGCGTTTCCACCGGGTGAGTATTCGGTCACTGCAGAGCAGCGTTACAACGGTTTGGCATCAAAACGAACAGAACCGCAGATACTGGTCATTGAACCCTCGCGTCCGGCGCCCCCAGAGATCGAAACTGTCAGTGACGACGGAAGGGTTCCGACAATCAGCGGTAAGGGAATCTCTGGTGCGAGGCTGAAGCTGGTTTACAGCGATGACAGCACCGAGCATCCCATCGAAATCAGAAATGGCCCATGGAGTTTCCAGCGAGCTGACAAACCGTTGGCCCCGGGGCTGCGTTCGGTAAGGGCTTGGCAGGAAGTGGATGGACTGGCATCGGAGTCCGTTTCCAGGGACTTTGTCGTAGTTACACCTCAACCGGAGATCACGCTGCCGAGACAGGATGATCAGGTTGGGCCAGATACGGACGTTGTCGGGAGCAACGCCGTTGCCGGTGCCGTCATGAAGATCTACGACTATATCTCTGAAGAGGTGCTCAACTCCGCTCCGATGACTGTCGAGCATGAGGAGAGTGGTTGGCAGGTTGCCCTGAAAAACCTGCCTTTTGGTCGTCGTCACATTTTTGCCGTGCAGGATTATGAAGGCCAGTCCTCCAAACCCAGTGAGCCCTATCGATCTTTTGACGTAGTCCTCCAGCCACCTCAGATAGATAGCCCGGAAGCGGGAACTCATGTGACCAGCACTTCTGTATTCAATGGCAAAGCCAGAGCCTTCGCACTGATTGAGTTGCGCTTGAAAGGGGCCGCACCCGAAGACCAGATCGAGCACGTTTACGCTGATGAAAAGGGTGAATGGAATATAGAACTGACGTTACCGCTGGGGCCATGTTCCGTCAGGGCGAAGCAATCCATTGATGATCAGGAGTCAGTGTTCACTGAGCCCAGGTCATTCACTGTTGTACCTCGCGCAGCATCGATCGAGACGCCCGCTGACCAGGAACCGGTGGAATCACAATGCGTCATCTCCGGCTCCGCCGACTCGCCGGGCACTGTGACAGTGGCGCTGTCCGAGGATTTGCCCCCACTAGGAACGGTACCTGTGAAAGATGATGGGACGTGGTCAACGACGGTAAATCTGGAAAATGCGCCCGCAGGTATTCATTCATTGATCACGCGACTTTCGCAGCAGGGATTTGACTCGCACTGGTCGCCCCCGCGTTCGATTGTGTTGCGCAAGCACCCACCCCTGACAGCCACGCCGGATCAAGGGAACTGGGTCAACAATCGCGTGATGTTTGCCGGAAAAGCCCTGCCTGCAGCAGTCATTGAGGTGACGGCCTGGTTCAACCCCGACATCGACTGGGCGCCGAAGGGAACTCAGGCCGGTGCGTCAGGCGATTGGAGCGTTGAGTCTGAAACGGATCTGGTGCCGGGACCGAATCGGGCAATTATTCGACAGCGCTATGTCGATGAGGGCGGTCAGGAACATATTTCCGAGGCTGAGGTGGGTGAACGCTTCGAAGTCATTCCAGACAACGAGGGGAGTTTTGGCATCGGATCTTCCTTACAGGTCAATCATTCTTCCACAGCCACCCTGACAGGACGTGAATCATGACCCGTTCGATTAACGAGCCTTCGGTAAAGCTGTTCGATGAGTCTTTCGATAAGCCGGAACGTGAAGAGTTTTCCGGATTGCGCGGGTATTTCGAGCAGGGAGGGTCGATCTTTCCTGTAGTGGAGCAAGGGATCAAGCACCTGATGGATCAATACGCCTTGCCCGCTGACAAGGCCCAAAGGTTTTTGCAAAGAGCGAATGCATTGGCAGCCTATGTGGCGCGTCAATTCATCGAACAGAGCCTGACACGCAGAGAGATCAAAGAGCGTGCGTTGGTTCCGGGAGCGCCGACCTTTGAAGAAATATCGGAAATCGACTTCAGTGCACTTTGTCCACAGGACGCGCTGGAGTCCGTTGATTCCGTGGTGGCGTATCTGGTGGCATTGTTCCAATGGTTGGCAAAGGTCGAGGCGTACGGCGACACCACAATGATGATGCCATTAAAGGACCGGCGTCCGGATCTTGAAAAGTTGTGGATCGATTTTGCCAGCACCCATGGTCGGCTGTCGTCGGTGGAGATGGGCACCCGGGTGCTTGAGTCTTTCATCCAGGAGCACGCGCAGAGCGACGACACTCCGGTGGATATCGACGAAGAATTGAAGCTCGCGTGCTACCCGTTTTTGTTGCCGTTCTATCGGTCCTGGGAGGCGCTGAACGCCATCGCCAGGTTTCACGAAATGTCTGTGGGGGATCTGGTGCGACGCAGCGATCCGTCCGGCCCTGCTTTTTTATCCAAAGACGCGAAAACCGCCTACAGCGACCGAGCCTTGCGGCTGAGTTCGACACTGGGTCCCTATCGTCAGGCACTTTTGACTGCCCCGCCGGTATTTCCCGAGTTCACGGAGCCAAAAGATGCAACGCCTGATATCAGCACACCAGAGGCAGAAGCGTTCTACGAAAAGTTCTTCGGGGCCGACGGCATCCAGGCGCAGACCCTGAATGAAAAGAAAGAGTTCGGGCGGCGATCCGAACAACGTACCGAGGATATTGAGTCGATCCTCTCGTACAAACACTTTGCGCCCATCCGTTCTCCGAATGTTTCGTCTGTGTTTATTGAGGATGAAAACCCTGTTGGCTCTTTTTACGTAAATGGAGGGTACTCACCTGCTCTTGATATTCATGAAGAGGGGGCGCGGCACTTGATCCGGCATATTCCCAACTGGCGTGAGGAGCGGCTCAGTCGTTTCATTCGATTGAAGGGGTGGATGCAAACTACTGCCGCCGAGACAGATGCCCTGTTCATGGCGGTGAACCGAATCGAGACATCGCAAGAGGGGGAGCATAAGTGCTGGATGAACACGAATACGATGCGGGCGTTGGGCCAGTTCCACACGTTTCGTCAACGCTTCGATTGTCGCGCCGAAGAGTACGTGGCCTGGCTGGGACAACTGTCAATTGATGGGAGAGGTGACCAGCTTTCCCAATTTGACCGCGTGTTCAACGCGGAGACGTTCTTCCCGGCGCCGCTGAAAATCGATGATAAGCCGTTTCCGGTTATCCCCGATCCTGCCAAGCCTGAGCAAATGCTCACAATTAACCTGTTGTGCAACGGCCTGCGCATCAATCTGGAAACGTATCTTTATTTGGCGGTGGTGATTGCCGAGGCACTCGGGCTGGGCAACCAATTGAGTCGCAGTCTGAACGTGTATTCGGCTTTTTTTCGCTTGGTCACATTATCCCGGCAGTTGGGAATCAGCCCTCAGGAGACTTGTTCGCTGCTTGTCGTACTGGGGGACGGCAAGGCCACCTGGCTCAAGGCGTTAGCTGGCAATCCGTGCATCAACCCCTCTGACGACACACAGATCGATGCATTGCGTGCCATTGATGCGTTGACGGAATGTGTGGGCTGGTGGCGAGCCCATCAATTGAATCCGTCGTGGGTCATCAAGCAGTTAATCGCCCAACCGGCCCCCACCGTTGTGTCCGAAGCGGCTGCCGCACTGTTTGCTCAAATGCGTATTCAAGTGACGTCGGTGCTATTGACTGAAACTACGTTGCAGGAAGCGGGCGTCACGCCGTTATCCGGCGGCCGTGAATGGCTTGTCCTGTTGACGGCGCTGGTCAATGAGCGGGGGATTGTCATCAGCCAGAGCGATGAGCGAGAAACGAACTATGCAGCGTTCGCCCGACCCTTGATCGAGGACGCCGTCAATCAAGCCATCGGCGAGCTGAACGCTGTTCTGGTCGAGACGATTCTGAACGTCTTGTTGATCTGTCGGGAGGGCCAGATAAAGGTTGTCAGAGAAGGTCTGGTGACCTATGCCGGCATTGCTTCCCCGTTTGCCTTGTCGGTGTTGGCCTGGGCCGGGGGGCAGGTGTCGCAGTTGCTGGTGCAGGCGCTCAAGCGGTCGACTTCAAGCGAGGGGGAGTTGGCGGGGGCGCCTCAGGCTGAAGAACCGGGCGACCCGTTTTTGGCGCTGCTTGCGGACGTGCTGCGGCGAGCGGAAGTTGTCAATGAACTGGCAATCCCCGAGCGGGTTTTGAGTGAATACCTGAATTACGGCTATCAAAAATGGCTGGCGCTTGAGAGCAAGGCTGAGTTTTCCTTGCGCGTACTTTATTACCTGACCGTCTTCATACCCCTGCTTGAAGTCGCACAGCAGCCACTTGAAGTGTTGCTTGACTACTTACGACGGGTCAATGCGTTGCCTCAGTTGACCTCCGCGGACGGGAAGCGCCTGGCGAGCGAGATGGCGGCGAACCAACTGGCTGCACTCCTGGGGTGGTCGGCTCGGGACGTACATGCCTGTGCATCACACCTGAACGAACAGGCATTGATTCGCACGCTGCCGGAACTGGATGTCTTGCTGGCGATTCACAAAACGGCTACCCAAATGGGTCTGGATGCCCGCACGATCATCGACATCGGCAAGCTTCCTGCCGAGCTGAAGCCTGATGAAGATGACACGGGCTATCGTCTGGTAGCCGAGCGGGCACTGGAAAGTGTCTCTCAGCAATCGATTGCGACTGATACGACAGCGCTCGAGGCCTTTGCGACGGACTTCAAATTCGAATGTAAAGTCGACAAGACGCTTCTGGTGGCTAACAAAGTAGATGATGTCGCTACCTTCACGCTCACTTTGACAAATACAGCCGGTACGCCCTTGAAAGAAGTCGGTATTCATTGTCTGGCACGACTCGGGTGTTTTGAAAAGGAGAGAGTTCAGACGAATGCGCAAGGAATTGCCATTGCCAGATTGTATTCCTTTGCCAGCGACCGCCGGATCGACCAAGGGGTGGAAACACCCCAGTTCACCGTGGATATGGATGAGCCTCGACTGGCGGACAGTGTGGTCGTAGACAGTGAAGTGTCCTCACTGAGGTTCGATCCGGAGATGAAATCCCCGGTTCCTGAAACGCTCGAACTCAATCAGGAAATCGAGTTGTACGTGGCGTTGTACAACGCTCATCCACTCAATAATCCGGGAATCGGGAAGCAAGTGGTCTGGTCCAGCGACCAGGGAACGATACGCCCCTCCACCACACTCACTGACAAGAACGGCGTTTCCCGGGTTGTATTTACCCGAACGAAGCCCGGAGTTTGCACGATCAGTGCCGAACATTTGCTCAGTAGTGCAACGACCGAATTTGAATTCCCGGCTCTCACAACATCCAGGTAAGCAACCAATGGCTATCCATTGCGGATGACGCACGGTACTGCCGGGCAGGAGACTGTTTATGAGCACCATTGTTGAGCAATTGAATGCTTCCCGGCGTGATGCGCTGGTGGCTTATGCCAAGGGAAATGTCGCGCGAAAGTTTCGATCCGCAGGCTATTCGACGTCGGAACTGGGCCAACTGTTGGCCCATGACGTCGAGGATGGTGTCGAAGTGCAAACATCGCCGGTGGCGGATGCCATCCGCACGGCTCAGAGGTATGTCACCGGTATCTATAACAAGATGGACCCGGGTTATCGGGATGTTGATTTTCCAAAGACAGAGCTGAGCGACTGGGAGTGGTTTTACCGGGAGTACTCGAACTGGTCGGCGAGGACCAGCATCGAATTTTATCCAGAGAACTTCATGACATCGGATTTGCGTTTCAGCAAGACGCGGTTGTTTGAAAGTCTGGAAATGTATATTGACCAGGGACGGCTTACCAACGACACCGTACTGGCTGGTGTTCAGGAGTATGTTCGTGAGTTTGAAGGCATTGCCAACCTCGATGTGCTCAGTTGTTGCATGGACAGCCACTCACCTCCCGATGGCAATTACTGTTTTGTAGCTCGTGATCGAGTGCCGCCTTACGGTCTTCATTGGCGCAAGGCTCAGGTGGCTCTTACCCATCAGTGCACTGGCCTCAATCCTACGGACTGGAGTGAATACACCCCGATTGACGTGCCACTGCCGGAACATTTCGTCGATGTTCGCCCCGTATGGTGGAACGGACAGTTGTGGCTGGTGTGGGTGGAGTGGCATGAGCCTCTCGTAAGAGATGTCGACGGCGAGCCGGTCATCGATGTCCCAAGTCGGTTGGAAATACAGGCAGCCGTCAAACGTGAGAACGATCACTGGTCCGCGCCGTGGACGCTGCACTCTGTCGAATCAGAGAACAATCAGGGTTGGCTGATTGCCACGGTGGTCGCTGATGATTTGCAGCCCCGTGGTGCATTGACGGTGGATTTTATCAATGACAAGGGCACGATTATTCGTGCAACGCGGGATGTACTGCTTCGTCCGTTGAAGGATCACCCGTTGGCTTTCCCCCTGCTGACCCGGTTTGTTTTTCCCCACAGGGACATTGTTCAGCGGCCGGTTTCGTTCAGAGGCACGGTGTCGATCAGTCCAGCAGCGGCGGAAACGCCGGGCAGCCTTGTGGGCAAATACGGTTTGCATGTTGTTGCCTGTCGCTCTGCTGGTAAAGATTATGTGCTGGTGCGCGCCTACTGCGATCCGCTCAATTCTGTTGCCAAAGCCAAGGCAAAAAACAAGACCAGGACCAGGAGAGAGGCGAATGCGGATTTTGAGCTGACGCTGGAGAATCGTAATACTGATGATCCTTCGCCGATCAAGCAGTCTCTCTCGGATCAGGGGGGGTGGGAGTTCACTGCCGTGATGGAAATCAGCAGGAGTGCAGGTAGTTTCACGGAGCTCAGCTTTCTCCTGGGAGGGACCGAAACCAACAAAGGGACGTTCGGACGCGACCGATTCAAAGTTAAAGTCGAGACGCCTTTGTCGTTCGCTCCACAACCATCGCTCGTTCTGAGCAACGCCCAGGGCGCGCAGTTTTTAAGGTTCAATCAATCTGACTATGCACTCAGGGCCGTGCGCCTCAATACCTTGTTTGCGGCGGCGCTGGTGGCGGCAGCTGCGATTTCCATCGAGGCGGTCCTGGACTGGGCCATGCAGTTTTTCGTAGAGCCGGAACTGGACGCAGGCACCCCGATCTTCGAGCCCAATGGTTGTTTCGACGGGGCCAACGGGCTGTATTTCTGGGAGCTCTTCTATCACTTGCCAGAGTATGTGGCATGGCGCCTGACCGATGAGGGGCGTCATCAGGAAGCCCAGGACTGGCTGCATTACATATTCAATCCGGCATTACCCGAGGTCGCGGCCCATCTATCGCCGGAATCCGAGTTCAAGCCGGATCCCATGAAGGCCTGGTGGCGCTGCCGGCCGTTGGTTTCGCAAGGCCATATCGGTTGTGGGGCAGCGAGAGTGGCCGATCCCGTGGCGATTGGTTACGAAAAACCCCGGCATTTCCGGATTTACATATTCATGGCGTATGTGGCCAATCTGATGGCCTGGGGTGATCGGTTTTACCGCAATTTCACCAGTGACAGCCTGGAGGTCGCCCGGTCACATTACCTAAGAGCACAGCACTTGATGGGAACTCCGCCGGTAGTTGTCACCGCTACTCGTTGGGTTCCCAAAACCTTGAAAGATCTGTTGGAAGACACAAAGCAACGAACCGTTCTGGAAGAGTTCGAACGATCATGCCCGGTCAATTCTGCCCAACTTCCCTCCCGGTCAGGCACAGCTCCGTGGCTGGGTGTTATCGGCACCGAGAACTTCCGGCTCCCCATCAATGCAGAAACGATCCGCGCTTATGAGCTGCCGGGACAACGGCTGTTCAACCTGCGCCATGGCCTGACAATTGACGGTGTGCCGGGGAACCTGCCGCTGTTCCAGCCCAAGGGTGATCCACGGCAGTTGCTGAGTGCCCTGGCCTCGGGTGGATCCGCTCCTTCTCTGTCGATGGCTGGGCGGGTCGCCGACACCAGGCGTCGATGGTCATATTTGTTCGACGTTGCGATGTCTGGAGTGGCGACGCTGCAAGAGTGGGGCAATCGGGTCCAGAGCCTGCTACAAGAGTGTGACAACGCCGAGATGCTGGAGCTGGAACGTGGTCATCTGGTGGCTATGGGGGAGTACGCCAGGGTGATGCAGGAGCAGACGATCGAGCAACTGCTCGCCACCCAGGCCGCGTTGGAGCAGAGCCAACGCATGGCGCAAGAGCGTGCAGACGAGTTTTCCCGACGACATGCCGAGAATATTTCCCCCAAGGAATATTCGGTCATGGAACTAATGAATGCGGCCAGGGAGACAAATCTGTTATCGACGGTGCTTACAACCGTCGGCGGAGGCCTGGATGCTTTACCCGTGATCTTTGGTCTGGCGACTGGAGGGATGAGGCCAAGCGGCATACCCAACGCTGCAGCAGCCGTTCTGCAAATCACGTCCATGGCCAGTTCAATGAGTGCTGAAAAGAGCGCTGCCATCGAAGGTTATCGCCGCAGGGCGGAGGATTGGGACCACACACGCAAGCAGGCACTGGCCGAGGTCAAGGTGTTCGAAGCGCAAATCAACGCACACAAGCTGGGGCTCGAGGCGGCCAGAACCGGTCTGGCGCAAACCATTAAAAGCACCGAACAGGCACTTGTACAATTTGAGTTCGTTCAGAAAAGAGCAGCGGGGCTGCCGCTCTACAGATGGCTGCTTTCCCAATACAAGGTCTTGTATTACAAGGCCTACGATGCAGTGCTCGGTCTATGCCGCAGTGCGGAAACCGCACTGAAAGTCGAAACCGGTAATTACGATTTGCAATTCATTCGTCCGAACATGTGGCAGGACGACAAACATGGTCTGACCTCCGGTGACTGGTTGCGTCTGGACATGTTGCTCATGCAGACCCATCACGCCCAGCACCGTGAGTATCGACTCGAAATTACGAGAACGTTCTCACTGAAAGAGTTGTTCGATGACCCGCTTGATCCACAGGATGCCTTTACCGATTGGGAAACGGCTCGCGGCTCGCTGGTGAGCAACGGCGTATTGAATTTCAAGATCACCCAATTGCGTCTGGATCGTGATTACCCGGGCCTCTTCTGTCGCCAGATTGATGGGATAGAACTGACATTTCCGGCGGTGACCGGGGCTTGGCAGGATATCCACGCTCGCTTGCTGCAGACGGGCAGCGTGACGCTGGTCAAACCGGCGATCGGTGCGGTGAAGTATCTGCATACACCAGAATCCTCGGCGCCGCCGGCTGAGGTGGTTTTCAACATATTGAGCGGTCAGTCGATTGCCTTGTCATCGGGCATCAACGACAGCGGTCTCGTCACGCTGAAACCTGATGACGGTGGACTCAAACCATTCGAGTACACAGGTGCGGTATCGCAGTATCGGTTGTCATTTCCTTACCCCGATGAATCCGGCCAATCACAGATTCTCAACTCAATCACCGATGTCATCGTGCGGGTGCGCTACACCGCCAAGGATGGCGGACCCGTGTTTACCCGCAGTGTGCAAGATCTGGTGAAACGAGCGCTGGATCCCGAGAAAAAAGCCTCTTTGAGTAAATCCTCTAGAGGGAGGAAATAACGATGATTGGTAATAATGCTACGCGTGCGGACAAGAGCTTTGTACTCAATGGCAAGTTCATGGAGGGTTACAGCCATTGGACGTATAACAAGAAGGGGGCCCGTGATCGGCCCAAAGGTGAATGGAATGGAGAGGAAATCAGGTATCTGTTGATCATGAACGAGGCGGCGTTTTCTCAACCGCTGGTTTTGCCAAGATATTCGGGTGCAACAGCAGCCTATTCTTTGCGCTTTCTTTATTTAACCGAACACCCGGAACCCGGCGGTGTGGAAATTCTCAATGAAAGAACTGGAGAGCGGCAGCTGATCGAGCTATTACCCGACTCTTCGTTTGTACCGCCAAGTCATACCGGGCAAGAAGACCGGGTTATCAATTTCAAAGAAATGGAGGTTCCCGTCGGACTGGCTATAGAGGAAGGTGACAAGGTAATTGTCACCGTGAGCAGCCCAGCCAATCCGACAGGTGTTCGTGGTTCGGTCAGTATCACCCGTATCGAATTGCTGATGGTTCTGGAACCGCTGGTGGCGGAATATCTGAAGCTCGATGAACAGACGATCAAGGAGGGTGACAAGCTGTATCTGTGTCTGGGAGCAAAAGGCGAATATTGTCATCACTTTAGCGTGCAGCCGGTTGCGGGCAATCCTTGGTGGGGAACGATGGCCGCTCTGGGGATTATCGACAATCCTCAGGAGGCAATCACCAGTCAGCCAGCCATGGGTGAAGATCAGCCGATTGAGGCTGAATGGCTGCTGCATTGTCCGGAGCCGGACCAGGAGAACTATGAACTCACCTTGCAACTGCGTAATGAGTACACCGCCGAAACCTGTTCCATCCCGGCTTCGCTGGGGCATCACCGACTGGCAATCGCCGAGCTACAACAAGCGTCCCATGACCCGGTTCTTGAATATTCGGAGGAAGTGACGGTGGGGGTGCGGATAATTTCCCACTACACCAATGCTTCGGTGTCGAACCGCGACGTGACGTTCACTCTGGCGGGACGCACGCTGGACATTATCAAGACGGATGCGCAGGGGTGGGCCCGTTTACTTTATAAACCTGCAGATCACGGGTTGCACGACATCACGGCCTCGGTTGAAAGTCGGTACTACACGTCAGGGGTAATCAAACAGTCGATACCAGTCTTGGTGCATGAGATGGACCCATGGAAAGAGGCTAAGGCTCTCTTCGAAGGGATGACGGCCGCACAGTGGGGCGAAAAAACCGGATTCCCGGATCGTGGGTATCGGTACAAGGCGACGTTGGATCTACCGGCAGATAGTCCTTTGATTGGAACCGAGATGTCGTTGTCCACCAATGGCGATCCATTGACAGAGTTGGATACAACGGTAGCGCCCGCCGAGTCGACGCCAGTCCCGATCACTGGGCGACAGACCACTTGGGACTTTGACTGCGGCGACAAAAAAGATGGTCAGTTTGGAATGCAGCTCAGATGCTCCAGGCTACTCAGGCCTTCGCCCTCGAACTTGATGTTGTTGGCACGCAATCGACTGAAGATCGGTCAAGTCGTTGAAGCCGACAAATCGCCAGTGGTTGATGAGCGGGAAAGTGTTCAGGTGTGGATCCAGGTGCTGGCCGCCATTAGCGGTGAGCCGGTGATCGGGGCCGAGGTTCGTTGGCAGATTCCGGGCTCAGAGATCGTCAACCGTACTGGCTTGGACGGTTGGGCCAGTGTGCTGCATACATTCACTGAGCCAGGGAAATATTCCATCGTCGCCCTCGTGCCGGTTCTCGGGAGTGATCAACCTTTGACCCATACGTTCGAAATGGAAGCCCAGGCGAGCAGCCCTTGGAAGGGTCTATTGGACATGACGCTTGACGGTGTACCTGTTGAGCCCACCGTAGGGTTGGTGTGCTGGCGAGGAGCGTCGCCTGTTCTGTCCCTGATACCTTCACCCGGTAGCACGCTGATCGGCAAGCCAATCACCTTGAACTCGCGCAATGGAGTGCCCATTGAAGGGCTGACGGCTGAACCGGATTTGGGAACGCCCCGTGTATTGCCGGCAGAGGGCCTGCGCTGGACCTTGACGGCGGGTGACCAGAGCATTCGGTTTGGTCTGGATCTGCACAGCGATCAACTGACGTCCAAGCGTGAGTTGTCCGGTCGGGTAGTGTCCCGAAATTTTGCTGATGAAGGGCAATGGATGCTCGATCAGATCCAGGGAGAACTGGATGGCGAGCCCTTTCATCCGTGTATCGGGGCGTTACACCGGTTGCGGTTTTTACCTCATGCATTGAGTCCGTTGGTGGGGTTGCCGATGGATGCAATCTGGATGGGGCCCCCGCTCGGTATTGTCGTTTCTCCTGCGCCGAGCGAGATTCAACCCGTTACGGCGGGCGGCGTGTTGTGGTCATTCGATTGCAGTGCAAGCACTGAGGCGGGAGCATTTTCATGGGCAGTGGCTATTGCTTTACTGGGACTTGAATCAGCGGCGAAGCCGATGCAGTTGGGACATTACAAGCTTGACCTTGGGGCAGCCCGCGAAGCCGCGGTGGATCCGGTCGAGGCATTGGATGAAAGTGCCGTCGTTGGCCTTCGGTTGTTCTCCCGCTTCACCGGTCAGGCGGTTGAGGGGGCGGTGGTTGAATGGGTGGAGCAGGGACGCACATCGAGATCCTCGCCAACGGATCCCCGAGGCTGGGCATACCATCGCTCGGCACCTGCCGCAGCGGGGTCGAAGGAAATCGAGGCGTCTGTTTTCAGTGCTTATGACGGCACGCGGGCTACGCAGTCGTTCCAGATCAAGACCGTGGCTGCCAATCCATTGGGCTCACTCAGAATGTCTTTTGACGGGGGAGCGGAAACGCTGTTTGGCAGCGAGACGGTGTTCCCACGCCGTAAAGGCAAACATCATTTGCGGTTGTTCACCCACGACAGTGCCTTGAGGGATCAATGCGTGGCTATAGGATTTCAATCCTATAAAGGGCCGCAAGCGCTTGATATTGGAATCGGGCCTGTAGGGTGGGGAGACTGGCAAAAGCTCGGCGAAAAGGGTTTGGAATATTCGCTCGACTTCGGAGATGTAGAGGATGCAAGTTGTTCCCTGCAAGTAGCCGCCTCCAGAGTATTGCAGCTTTCGAAAAAACAACCGATGTCTTTGGGGGAAGGCTCCTCAACCCTGAAAATTTTACTTCAGGAAAAATCTCTTGAGACGTTGGAGTGGGGGAGCGATTTTCATGCCTTGGTCAGGATCGTTTCCAGTATCACCGGCAAAGGATTGGCCGGGGTGAAAGTGGCTTTTGAAAGCGTCTTTCAGCAGACAATCCATGCAACCACCAACTACTACGGCGAGGCCCGCGTGCGTTTCAAACCGACGCACGCAGGCTTGGGGATTTTGACAGTCAGGGCAGGGGAGAGTGGTGATCAGTCGACGTCCCTTACATTGCGATATACCGTCGAACAGCCAAGGCTCATAGCTGAACTTACAGTGCCCGATTCGGCACCAAATTTAGGTCAGGAGGTGACAGCCCAGGCCCGGGTGGTTTCAAGCCATAGCGGCGCGTCGCTTCCCGGTGTCGAAGTGATGTGGCAGTTGCAGAACAAGCTACTGCGTTCCTCGTTGACGGATAGCCAGGGCGTTGCAGCCTGTAAATTCAGAATCGAGGAGGCAGGAGAGAACGAGTTGTTGGCCATGGTGCGGGGAAGTTTGGTGGGGTGGGATGTGATGGCGGTTACATTCCGCGTTTCGAAGCCTTTGAGAATGATGGCCGAATTCAAGGGTGGAGGTGACTACCCGATAGATGAGCTCGCTCCGATTGAGTTCCGAGTCGTTTCTCTCCTTGATGGAGAACCGATCGCGGGTAAGGAAATATATTGGGAGAGGTATGGTAAGCCGTTGGAAAAAACGTTTTCCGGTTCGGATGGAAGGGTAGGCAGATCTTTCTCTTCGGAAGGCATGGTGGGCTATAAGGTGATTCGTGTTTTCATCCTGGATGAAAAAAATAACGTACTCGACGAAGAGACCGTTCGGATCCGGTTTCACGGGCAGCCTTCTTCTTGAGGTTGTTATTGAGTCGAGTATGAATTTCGTCAAGCTATCCCGGCTTTTTTCAGGCTTATGTAATGCGACACTAACTCGCCCCCCAGCTCTGAGGGGCGAGTGTCCAGTACGGGGACTCCATAAGTCCTCAAGCGTTCATGAATTTGTTCCCGTGCATTCAAATAATCCACTGAGGTGCAATAGGTCAGTGCCTCCGACAAGGATTGCGTCGACATGTGCTGTAGCGTGGCGAACAGTTCCTCGCGCAGGCTCGCGACCAGTACTTGGTGTTGCTGGCTCAGGCGTTTGATTGAGCTGAATAGCCCCTCATCATCCTCATCCCGAATATTGGTCACCAATACCACCAACGCCCGGCGTTTTTGCCTCGCCAGCAACTGATTTACCGCCGCCGGATAATCAGCAGGTCGTTGTGTGCTGTCGAGGTCGTAAACTCCATTGAGCAACACATTCAGTTGCCCGGCCCCTTTGACCGGAGCAACGTAGCGCGGCTGATCGCCGGCAAACGTACTCAATCCCACCGCATCCCCCTGCCGTAACGCCACATGACTCAACAACAGACAAGCATTCAACGCATGATCAAAATGCGACAGCTCTCCATCCTGACTGCGCATCTGCCGTCCGCAATCGAGCATGAAGATGATCTGCTGATCCCGTTCGTCTTCGTATTCCCGGGCAATCGGTGTGCGATGGCGGGCGGTGGCTTTCCAGTCGATCTGGCGCAGGCTGTCGCCTTCGCGAAATTCCCGCAGTTGATGAAACTCCATCCCTTGGCCACGGCGTTGGCGCTGGCGTACGCCGAGCTGGCTGAGCCAGTTGTCCACCGCCCGCAACTGACCGTCGTAAACGCGGGCGAAGTCGGGATAGACGCGGGTCTGGTCGGTGAGGTTCAGCAGGCGTTTGCCGGACCACAGGCCGAAAGGGCTTGGCAGGTTGAGTTCGCAGGTTTCGAAGGTGAAGTGGCCGCGTTTGAGCGGGCGCAGGCGGTAGCCGATCAGGCTGCGCTGGCCGGGTTGCAGCTCGGTGTCGAGCGGCAGGTTTTCGAAACTCAGGCCGTCGGGGACATGGTCGAAAATTTGAATGACCTGTGGCTGATCGAAGTCGTGTTCGACTTCCAGCCGGATTTCGCTCCAGCGGCCCAGTGCCAGGCTGCCAGGCAGTTGCCGATGTACGCGGGGCGAGGGCAGGCGCTTGAGGCGCAGCGCATCCAGCAGGCTCAGCACAAACAGCGCCAGCAACAAACCCCAGTTGATCGACAGCAGGCTCGACGGCACCTCGACATCCAGCGCTTGCAATGCGCCCAGCACAATGCCGATGGCCAGCAGGATCGCCAGCCAGATCAACAACAGGCGCGAGGGTTTCACAGGCGCGGCGCCGGCACTTGGTCGAGCAATTGCTGGAGCACCTGATCGACTTGCAGCCCTTCGATGTCCAGTTCCGGCGCCAGGCGCACCCGGTGACGTAAAACCGCCAGCGCGCAGCCCTTGATGTCGTCGGGAATCACGAATTCACCGCCACGCAACAAGGCCCGGGCACGGGCACAGCGCACCAGTGCAATGGACGCTCGCGGCCCGGCGCCGAGGGTCAGCCCCGGCCAGGTGCGGGTGCTGCGGGCGAGGCGCACGGCGTAATCGAGTACCTGATCGTCCAGCGGCAGATCACTGGCGATGCGTTGCAGGGCCTGCACGTCCCTGGCCTGCAACACCGTGCGCAGCGGTTGCACGTCGAGCATGTCGGCGCGGGTCGAGCGACTGACCTGACGCACCATGTCCAGCTCCTGATCGGCATCCGGGTAATCCATGCGCACCTTGAGCATGAAGCGGTCGAGTTCGGCCTCGGGCAACGGGTAGGTGCCTTCCTGTTCGATCGGGTTCTGCGTGGCGAGCACCATAAACGGTTGGGCGATCGGCAGGGCGCGGCCTTCGAGGGTGACCTGGCGCTCCTGCATCGCTTCCAGCAGGGCGGCTTGTGTCTTGGCCGGGGCACGGTTGATTTCGTCGGCCAGCAGCAGGTGGGTGAACAACGGGCCTTTGCGCAGTTTGAACTGCTCGGTCTGCAGGTCGTAGACCGCATGGCCGGTGACGTCGCTGGGCATCAGATCGGGGGTGAACTGGATGCGGGCGAATTCACCGCCGAAGCATTTGGCCAGGGCCCTGACCAGCAGGGTTTTACCCAGTCCTGGAACACCTTCCAGCAGCACATGGCCGCCGGCGATCAGCGCGGTCAGCGCGTCGTCGATCACCAAGTTCTGGCCAATCAGTGCTTTCTGCAATTCACCGCGCACTGCCTGGGCCAACTGCGTGGCGCGCTGGCGCTGCTGGGCCACGTGGCCGGGTGAACCGGGTTCGATGTGTTCGGTCATAGCGAGTTCCTCAGGGCTTGCAGGTGGGCGACCTGACGGCAGAATTCGGCACTGGACAGGCGCCGCTTCGGTACCGGGCTCAGGGCCTGGCTGATGGCGCGGGTTGGCTGGCGGGACAGACGTGACAGCGCCAGCCATTGTTCGGCGACGTTCAACTGGTCGAAACCGGGGTGACGATGTCGGGCACGGCGCATCACATCCTGCTGCAGGGCTTGCAGCAAGGTCTGCTGACCGTTCTGACGCAGGATGAAATCGGCACTGGCGCGAAGGTGCTCCATCAACTGACGACGACCGCTCGGGGCGGGCACCTGCACCGGGCCGTGGCGCATACCTGCATGCCAGAGCCACATACCGATCAGGGCCAACAGGGCGACGATGGCTTGTGGGAAATAGCGCCAGAGCAGGGTCAGCAGACCGTCGTGTTCGGCGTTGTACAGCAGCGTCACGGCGGTGTCGGCGCTCAGGTACCAAAGCAGCCAGGCATTGTCGTGCTCTGCAATGGCCGGGGTCTTCCACAGGTCGGCATCCGTCACCACGGTGATCGTGCCGTTTCCGTACACCAGTTGCATCATGTGGGTGGCTCTGGCGCTGTTGGCCCAGGCCTGGGCGAGGTTTTTCGGGTCTTCAAGGTGGAACGCGGTGTCGAACCCGGCGTAGGCAGGGGCGTCTTCGTCTTCCAGATAGAGCTTGGTCAGGTTGGGGTAAGGGTCTTCGCCGGCATCCGGTGGTGGGTCTTTCAGATCCTTGCTCAGGGACTGACGCAGTTGCACGCGGTCGAGCAGCAGGTCATTGCTCTGGCCGGTCTTCTCATCCCATAGCGACTCGGCGACGAACACCAGACGTCCGCCCGCCCGGGCCCAGTTCAAAACCTGATCGACCTGACGCGGTGTCATTTTCGAGCGGTCGTTGAACAGCAGCAGCAGGGTGTGTTGGCGCGGATCGATTTCGGGCAATACGGTCAGACTTTCGGCATGGTCGACGTTTATCCCGTGACCGCGCAGAAACATTTCCGCTGCCAGATAAGGATTGGCTTGCGCGGCGGGGGACGGGCCGTGATCGACCACGGCCTGGTAAGGCGTGGCCTTGAGGTACAGATAAACGCCCAGCGCGCCCAACAAGGCAACACTCAATGCGCCGATCAGCCCGATTGCGCGCCGGTTCAACGGGCAGCTCCCTGGCCGAACAGTGACCGCCAGCCATCGCACAATTCCTGTTGCAGATGCGCCGCCGGCACGCGGTGCCCGTAGGCCATGTTCTGCCAGTGGCCGGTGAGATGACGGCTATAGGCGAGCAGGTCGGGACGCTGTAAGTGTTCGATCCGGGCCAGTACTTCGTTTTCGGTGTCGGCAGGTTTCAGGATCAGGTTGAAGTCGTGCAGCAGATGGCTGAGCAACGCCCGGTACAGCAGGCCAAGCGCCGCGCGGGGCCGGGTTTGCCAGAGCTGTTCGGCGCTGGCGGCGATGTCGTCGGGCAGGGTTTCCCTGCTCAGGTCGAGACCGAAGGCTTGCTGTGGCACGGGCCGTTTTATCCCCACAGGCAGGGACGGGCGACGACTGACGAACGTTTGCAGAAGCTCGCGATAGCGCCAGATCAGCCAGCCGAGTGCACCGATCACGACGGCCCACAGCAACACTTCAATGGCTTTGGCCAACCCGTTCAGGTGTTGACCGTCGAGCCGGTCCAGCAAGGTTTTCAGCCATTGTGGGGCTTTGCTGTCCTCGGTCTTTTCGACGGTGGCAGGATCTTCGCCGAAGCGATAACGGGTGACGGTTTCCTTGTTCTTGAACGGTGGCTGTTCGAGCAAGGCCTCGATGCTGTCGCGGGATGCCTGACTGGTCAGTGGCTGATTCAGTAGTCGTGGCGCATCCGGAGCGATGGCGGGGGCGGCGGCCCATGCTGAAGGCACTCCCGGCAGCAACAGGCAAACCACCAGCAGCAAACCGAGTGCGCTGCTGTTCAGGCGCTGACGCAAGCGGCGGAAAACCAGTTCGATGTCCCACGCTTCCAATACCGTGCGCCGGTTCAGATACAGGCTGAAACCGCAGGCGACGTAGACTGGCTCCCAGATCACCAGCACCAGTGCATAGAAAGCATTGGTCAGGTGTTCGAGCCAGCGCCATTGATGGTCGGCGGCGAAGATCAGGCTCTGCCAGTCCCAGTCGGTTGCGACCTGCTGCGGCAGGAGCAGGTAGAACAGCACCATCAGTCCGATCCACAGCGCCGTTTCCAGATGGACGCCGATGATCGTCAGCCACTGGGCCGCGCCGGCTTTGCGTTGCAGCAGCACCCGCAGACGCTGCTGGCGGGCAAGGCCGCCCAGGCCTTCGAGCTGCACCACCGGCATCAGGAAACTGCGACTGAAGCTCAGGCGTCGCCAGGTCAGGCTGGCCAGCAGCTGTGGTTTGAGCAGGCGCGGCCATTGGCGTAACGCTTCTTTCAGGGTGGGCGTTTCGCCGAACAGGGCTTTGGACAGGATGTACAGCGGCAAACGTTCGTAAGCGGGTTTCAGCCACCAGAAGATGAACACGGCGAGCGATGGCGAATCCCAAAACAACAGGCTGAGCACCCCAAACAGCGGAAGGGTGATGATGGCCCAGCTGGTCATCAACAGACGCCGGTGTTGCTGGCTCATGCGCACGCCCAGGTCCATGGCTTCCCAGGTGGTACGCGGGCGGATCACCACGGTGGCGTCACTCAGGCGCATGGCGAGTCCTTCCGGCGAACAGCAGATAGGTCGCCACGCAGAGCCAGAGCCCGGCGCCGACCAGGTATTTGGTCTGCGGCGTAACCCCGGTGCGTGATGACCAATAGGCCTCGATAAACGCGGCGATCAGCAGGAACAGCATCACCCCGCAGATCAGCAGTACGCTCTGGCGCGCCGCGTGCCTCAGAGCCTCGCCCCGCGTCAGACGTCCCGGTGCGATCAACGCCCAGCCCAGTTTCAGCCCCGCAGCACCCGCCAGGGTGATGGCAGTGAGTTCGAACGCACTGTGACCGATCACGAACGACCAGAAGGTCTGACCGAAGCCGATTTCACTCAGATGCCCGGCCACGCTGCCGATGATCTGGCCGTTGTAGAACAGGAAAAACGCACTGCCCACTCCGAGCAGCAGGCCGCTGGCGAAGGTCTGAAAGGCAATGCCGATGTTGTGCATGATGTAGTAGCCGAACATCACCCAGTTTTCGCTGGCGGCGCGTTCGGCAGTGCGCCCGAGATGGCCGGCGACCGGATCGTACATGCCCTGCATCTCGCGTACCTGCTCGGCGGGGATCAGGTTGTAGATCAGTTCGGGATTCAGATACACCAGTACGCCGAATCCGATCAGGCTGCCGAAGAACAGCAGCGCGGCGACCAGCACGAAGCGCCATTCGGCCCGTACCAGACGTGGCAGCCCGGCCAGGATAAAACCCAGCAGGTTGGCGCCGAGCCGGCTGCGATGACGGTAAAGCTGTTGATGGCCGCGCAGCACCTGCTGCTGTAGCGAGTCGATGAGAAAACTGCTGTAGCCACGGTCCTGTGCCAGCGCCAGATGATGACAAAGTCGGCGGTAGGCCTTGGGAAAATCGGCCACTTGCGAGGTGTCCTTGCCTCGCTCCAGACGTTCGAGCGCGAGGGTGAAACGCTCCCATTCCGCCTTGTGACGACTTTCGAACAGGCTTTGCTTCATATCGGCCCCATCAGTCCGCGGGCGATGCCATTGAGTTCGCCGACGGCTTTCGGTGCGCTGATGTGCAGCGGCTGGGCCAGTAGCGCCGCGAGTTCATTGACCCGTGCCGTCGACAGTTCACCCTGGCGCTCGGCAAAGGCGAGCAGGGCGCGTTGTTCGTTCAGGGTAAGCGGGACGGGGGAGCGACGAGGCTCGGCATCAGGCAATGACGGACGCTTGAGCGGACGCTCGCTATAGACCACCAGCGTACCGGCCGCGATGTCACCGAGGCGTTTGAACGCAGGATGTTGCAGGCAACTGAGGGCGCCGAGGACATAGCCGAACGGCATCAGATCGACAAAACGCAGCAGATTACGCAGCAGCGAGGCCGACCAGCCTACCGGTGTGCCATCGTCGTGAACGACCCGCAAGCCCATCCACTGCTTGCCCGGCGAGCGCCCCTGGCGCAGCACCTCGAACAGCACCATGTACCACCAGCTTACGGCGAACAACAGCAGCGAACCCAGGCCGATGCCGAGTTTGCCGAGCAGTGCCAGCAGCATGAACAGCAGCCCCAGGATCAGTCCGCGCAACACCAGATCGATGGTGAACGCCACGGCACGCACCATCAGGCCGGCGGGACGCAGCGGCAGGTCGATGCCTTCCGGCGTTTCGACCTGATGCCGTGTGTCCAGGGGCGGGTCCAGCGTTGCTTTCCATTGCGGTGCTGAGGTCTCGAGCATGGGCTACCTGATGTTGCCGGATCGGGATACGAGTGAATCCGATGCTAGCAGCCTCACGGGGGAAAACGACATAACTATGTATCGCCCTTCGCTCAGGCAAGTGTGCCTGAATGATGCCGTGCTGGCCGCGACGGCGGTCGAACGCCTAGACTTTGCCGATCTTCAGTTCAGGAACCGCCCGTGACTTCCATCTTCTGGTACGACTACGAAACCACCGGCATCAATCCCCGATGCGACCGCCCGTTGCAGGTTGCCGGGATTCGTACCGACCACGATCTCAACGAAATCGACGAACCGGTCAATCTCTACTGCCGGCCCAGCGAAGATATCCTGCCGCACCCGGCAGCGTGTGCAATCACCGGCATTACCCCGAGCCGCCTCGCCGAGCAGGGCTTGAGCGAAGCCGATTTCATGACCCGGGTCCACGCCCAGCTCGCCGCTCCCGGCACCTGCGGTGCCGGCTACAACACCTTGCGCTTCGACGACGAGATGACCCGCTACAGTCTGTACCGGAATTTTTTCGATCCCTACGCCCGAGAATGGCAGGGCGGCAACAGTCGCTGGGACCTGATTGATGTGGTGCGTGCCGCTTGTGCGTTGCGTCCCGACGGACTGGTCTGGCCCACCGATGACGAAGGCAGGGTCACGCTCAAGCTCGAACGCCTGACCGCCGCCAATGGCATCGATCACGGCAACGCCCACGAGGCCTTGTCGGACGTGCGCGCCACCATCGCCCTAGCCCGGCTGATCCGCGAGAAGCAGCCGCGGTTGTACGACTGGCTGTTTCAGCTGCGCAGCAAACAAAAGGTGCTGGATCAGATTCGTCTGTTGCAGCCGATGGTGCACATTTCCGGACGGTTCTCGGCGGCGCGCAGTTTTGTCGGCGTGGTGCTGCCGCTGGCCTGGCATCCGCGCAACAAGAACGCGCTGATTGTCTGTGATTTGCATCTGGACCCGCAGGGCCTGCTCGATCTGGATGCGCAAACCTTGCGTCAGCGCCTGTATACCCCTCGAGACGAATTGGCCGAGGGCGAACTGCCGGTGCCGCTCAAGCTGATTCACATCAACAAGTGCCCGGTGGTTGCACCGCTGTCGGTGCTGCGTGTCGAAGATCAGCGGCGTCTGGGGCTGGACATGGCGCTTTATCAGGCCCGAGCATTGCGACTAAGTGACGCACACCAAGTTTGGAAAGATAAGATCCCGGCGATTTATGCCAGCGAAGATTTCACCCCGAGTGAAGATCCCGAACAACAGTTGTACCACGGATTTATCGGTGATCGAGACCGGCGACTATGTGAGCAAGTGAGGACGGCAGATCCCGCGCAATTGGCGCGAGAACAATGGCCGTTCGATGACGAACGTTTGCCTGAATTGTTGTTTCGATATCGAGCGCGTAACTTTCCGGATTCGTTGAATTCCGAAGAGCAAGAACGCTGGAAAATCTTTTGCCGACAACGCTTGTCCGACCCTGAATGGGGCGCTCCTAATACCCTGGAATCTTTTGCAGAGGCCGTGGAGCAATGGTTGCTAAATGCGACGCCGATGCAGAGTGAGGTGCTTGTTGAATGGCGGAATTATGTCCAGGCATTACGCAAACGTTTGAATCTTTGAAATCGAACATGTCTGCCACATGAATGACAGGCATAAAAAAACGCCAGCGAATGCTGGCGTTTCTGTTGTCGCAGGTGGACTGCAACAGGAGCTGCGGCTTAGCCCAGCAGGGTCGCCCAGCCTTCAACCACGTCAGCACCCCACTTGGCTTTCCACTCTTTCAGAGTCTTGTGGTTGCCGCCTTTGGTTTCGATGACTTCGCCGTTGTGCGGGTTTTTGTATTGTTTAACTTTGCGTGCACGCTTGGTGCCGGTAGTTTTTACCGCACCGCCACGTGGGGCTTTGGTTTTGGAATCCGGATCCAGCAGCGCGATGATGTCGCGCAGGGACTTGGAATATTCACCCATCAGGGTGCGCAGTTTGCCTTCGAATTCCAGCTCCGCTTGCAGTTTGTCGTCTTGCGACAGGTTCTTCAAACGGGCTTGCAGCTCTTTGATTGCTTCTTCTGTGGCGCGATATTCGTTGATCAAGGACATGATTACTACCTTATGTAGGAGTGCACGATGGCAGGGGACAGTGTGGCAATAATAGTCAGGCTGTTTCATCAAGTAAACATTTAGCCGGGGTTTTTATTTGAATTAGTTACGTCGAAAAGCGCTGATTTGAATGTTCAGTTAAATAATGTGATGCAGTCTTCACGAATATTCACAGTCACCTGTTCGTACATGGCGGTTGTTGCGCCATGATCCTGACGTATGGCTGTGTCAAAAAAACTGAAGCGAGTCGCGACGAGGGCTGAAGCTCACGAATACTGCAGTTTTGTGGCGCAGTCGCTAGAATGGCCGCCTTTGCGAAGTTCTGGAGTTTCCCCCTCATGCGCACTTTTCGGCTGGTGATTTCTTGCCCGGACCGCGTTGGCATCGTTGCCAAAGTCAGTAATTTTCTGGCAGCCCACAATGGCTGGATCACCGAAGCGAGCCACCACTCGGACAATCAGGTCGGCTGGTTCTTCATGCGTCACGAAATCCGTGCCGACTCCCTGCCTTTCGGTATCGAAGTATTGCGCGAAAAGTTTGCGCCGATCGCCGAAGAGTTCTCGATGGACTGGCGCATCACCGACACCGAGCAGAAAAAACGTGTGGTGCTGATGGCCAGCCGCGAATCCCACTGCCTGGCCGATTTGTTGCACCGCTGGCACAGCGATGAACTGGACTGCGAGATCTCCTGCGTGATTTCCAACCATGATGACCTGCGCAGCATGGTCGAATGGCACGGCATTCCTTACTACCACGTCCCGGTCAATCCGCAGGACAAGCAACCGGCCTTCGATGAAGTATCGCGCCTGGTCAAGCAGCACAATGCCGACGTGGTGGTGCTGGCGCGCTACATGCAGATCCTGCCGCCGGACATGTGCCGCGAATACGCGCACAAGGTCATCAACATTCACCATAGCTTCCTGCCTTCGTTCGTCGGCGCCAAACCGTATCACCAGGCGTCGCTGCGCGGCGTGAAGCTGATCGGCGCGACCTGCCATTACGTGACCGAAGAGCTGGACGCCGGTCCGATCATCGAACAGGACGTGGTGCGTGTCAGCCACAGCGACAGCATCGAAGACATGGTGCGTTTCGGCCGTGACGTCGAGAAAATGGTGCTGGCTCGTGGTCTGCGCTATCACCTGGAAGACCGCGTGCTGGTGCACGGCAACAAGACCGTGGTGTTCTGATCGAAGCTTTGCGGTTGAAAAAACAAGGGCCTGGGCGTTCAATCGCTCCAGGCCCTTTTTTTTGTTTCAGCCCCGGAGAAATGTCGATGAGCGATCCACTGGAGAAAGCCACCTCCAAAGCGCCCGCCACTTTGGGTGAGGGCTGCCTGAGCCGCTATGACCCGGATGACATGACGCCCGAGGACGGCACGGAGTTTCCCGGCGCTGCCGAGTTGTGGGAGCAGCTTCAGGAAGAACAGGACGACGTCAGGAAGCCTGCCTGACGCTCAGCAGCTTCTTGAGCAGCGGTCGGCCCAGCATCAGCACAAAGACCGGGCCACCGACCAGCAGATAGAAATAATAGGTCACCACGCGCCAGATCAGGATTGCCGCAGCGGCGGTGGATTTGCCGACCATCGGAGTCAGCAATGCCGCCGAGGTCAACTCTGCTGCGCCGGCGCCACCCGGTAGCAGGCTGAACTGGCCGGCTCCCAGCGAAAGCATCTGGATCAGAAAGGTCCAGGCCCACTGCAAGTCCGCCCCCAATCCGCGCAACGCCAGATACAGCACGCTGTAACGCAGCAGCCAATGCACGCACGCCAGGGCAAAAACCTTGATCAGGGTCGGCCATGGCAATTTCAGGGCGTCGGTGAAGGCCGCGAGAAAATGCAGCAGCTTGCGTGCCCAGCGTCGCCGCGTGCCCGGTTGAACGTTCAGGCGAGCCAGCAGCCGGCCACTCCAGCGAATCAGCAGGCGGTGATAGCGCGCCACCAACACACAACTGAACAGACCGCCGAACAACGACACGGCGCTGACCGTCAGCAGCCATTCCATACGGTCGCTCAGATGCTGAAACAGGGCATAAATCAGAATCCCGCTCAGGGCGCAGAGGAAAAACAGCAAATCGCTCAACTGATCCATGGCAAACACCGCGCTGCCCCGGGCCGGACGTACACCGTTGCGGGCCAGCAGCGCCATGATCGTCAGTGGCCCGCCACTGCCGCCGGGCGTGGCGCACCAGGCGAATTCGGCGGCCATCACCACGCCCAAGCTTTTCAGCGGCGTGACCCGGTCCCGCTGATCGCCGAGCAACAGCCGCAGGCGCAAGGTGTTGATACCCCAGCACAGCAGGACCATGGCGAACATGAGCAACAGCCAGTGCAGCGGGAAGGCTTGCAGGCGTCCCCAGGTTTCGCCGCCGCCCAGCAGAACCGGAATCAGCACTGCGGCCAGCAGGCCGATCAATAACAGCATGCCGCGATTCATGCGGGGTATTCCGGTTGCGTGCCTTGTCGCCCCAGCCAGTCGATCTTGGTCATTGGTTGTCGTCCGTCCGCCAGCAGGCGTTCAAGGGTTTGCCACCAGTAATCCCGGGAAAACCGGTGGCGCATGTCCACCGGATGCAAGCCTAGTCGAATCACCGGTGCCTGACGCCAGCGTTGTTCACGCTGTTCGCTGACCAGTTTCGACAGGCCGCGACGCCACGGACTGCGTGCGCTCCAGACCAGACCCGGAGCCTTGACCGGAATGAAGTCCGGCAAGTGATAAAGGTGCTGTGCATCGCTGGTGTAGCGCAACGGCAATTCACCCAGGGCCTGGCGAGTGCCTGCGCTCATCAGCCAGGCCGGGGCGACGAAACCGTGCAGTGGCCAGTCGTGGCGCCGGAACAGCTCGAGGCCCGGATGAAGGCGGGACAGCGCGGCATTCCGGGACAGCTGAAAAAATTCGCCTTCATGGGTGTAGATCCGACGCATGAACCAGTCTCGCGGGGTTCGCGGGCCGGGCTCGATGTCTTCATGGAAGCAGCCGTGCAGGGCCAGTTCGTCACCGCGCGCCACACGTTCGTCGAGCATCCGGTAAAACCGGGGATGGGCATCCACTGCAGCCTGTCGATGGAAATCCGGCACCACCAGCCACGTCATCGGGACGTTGCCCAGCCCGTCAACGGCCTCGACGAAGGCTTGATAGTCGGCCCAGGTGGAAGGCGCCACGTCGTGCAGCACCAGCAACACGGCAGGCCGCTCGAGAATCTCAGCCATTGGCCACCCGCGCTGCCGAATCACCGAGCACGGCGTGATAGTGGCCCAGCAGGCTGTCGACCACTCTGTCCCAGGCGTAATGCCGTTCGACATGCTGGCGCGCCTGTCGACCCAGGCGTGCAGGATCCCTGCTGAACAGCTCGCGTACGGCATTGGCCATGGCTTGCGGATTGTTCGGTGCACAGAGCAGGCCGCAGGCGTCGTTGACGATTTCCTCGAAGGCTCCGGCCGCCACTGCGACCACCGGTGTACCGCAGGCCATTGCCTCCAGAATCACCAGGCCGAAGGTTTCCTGATCGCCGGCATGCACCAGCGCATCGGCACTGGCCAGCAAGCGCGCGACTTGTGCTGCCGGGCAGAAGCCATCGATTACGCTGACGTTGTCGGGGACCGCCGCCGGCATCGCCGAGCCGACCAGCAGCAAGTGATAGCACGGGCCGAGGCGCTGCATGCATTTGAGCAGCACCGGCAGGTTTTTCTCTTTGGAGCCGCGTCCGGCAAAAATCAGCAGGCGGGCGTCTTCGGCAATGCCCAGTTCCGCCTTCAACCCAGGATCACGCGCCTCAGGATGAAAGGTTTGCAAATCCACCCCCAGAGGCTGGACGAAAACATTGCTCACCCCCAGACCGCGCAGCTTGTCGGCCATCACCCGGCTTGGCGCCAGTACCCGGTCAAAGTTGCCGTACAACCGGCTGACATACGCCTCGACATTCGGTGTGACCCAGTGGCCCATGCGGTTGCTCGCCAACAGCGGCAGATCGGAGTGGTAAAAGCCGATCACCGGCACGTCCAGTTGCCGGCGTGCATCCAGCGCCGCCCAAGCCGTGAGATAGGGATCCCCGACTTCGATCAGATCCGGTTGCAAGTCGTGCAGGACGTTACGCCACGGCGCCAGTCGCAGCGGAAAACGATAACCCTTTCCAAAGGGCAGAGCCGGGGCGGGAACCTTGTAAACGCCATCCTGCTCGCCGTAACGCGCGCCAGGAATAAGCAGGCTGTGGTGAATGTCGGGTTTGAGGCCCAGACGACGGTGCTTGGCATCCAGATAGGTGCGTACGCCGCCGCTGGCCGGGGCGTAAAACATGGTGATGTCGGCGATGTGCACGTTGAACGGCCCTCCGCTCGTTGATCTCCCTCGGTTGACCTTTATCAAGAATAGATGTTCGGTCGGGATCGAGCAGGGGGGCGAAAGCGCCTGTCCCTCTCCGGGGAGGAGAGGGCAGGTTATCGAATTTAAATGCGGAAGCTGCCGACCAGTTGCTTCAGGCGCGAAGCCTGTTGTTCCAGATCCGAGCAGGCACGCAAGGTCGCCTGCAGGTTCTCGACGCCTTCCTGGTTCAACGTATTGATCTCGGTGATATCGACGTTGATCGACTCGACCACGGCGGTCTGTTCCTCGGTCGCGGTGGCCACCGACTGGTTCATGCCGTCGATTTCGCCGATGCGCTGGGTCACGCTGTTCAGGCGCTCGCCGGCGAGATTGGCGATTTCCACGCTGTCCTGGCTGTGGCGCTGGCTGTCGCTCATGGTGCTGACGGATTCCCGGGCGCCGACCTGCAGCTCCTCGATCATGGTCTGCACCTGCTGCGCCGATTCCTGGGTGCGATGGGCGAGGTTGCGCACTTCATCTGCTACCACCGCAAAACCGCGACCGGCTTCACCGGCCCGGGCTGCCTCGATGGCGGCGTTGAGCGCCAGCAGGTTGGTCTGCTGGGAAATGCTGGTGATCACTTCCAGGATCTGGCCGATGTTCACGGTCTTGCTGTTCAGCGATTCGATATTGCTGCTGGAAGCGCTGAGCATGCTCGACAGTTGGTTCATGGCCTTGATGCTGCGATCCACCACTTGCTGGCCGTCTTCGGCCAGGCCACGGGCGTCGCTCGCCTGAGTCGAGGCCTGAGCGGCGTTGCGGGCGATTTCCTGGGCCGCGGCACCGAGCTGATTGATCGCCGCGGCCACGCTGTTGGTGCGCGAAGCTTGCTGGTCGGAGTTGTACATCGACGAGTTGGACGCCGCGACGACCCGCAGCGCGACTTCGTTGACTTGTCCGGTGGCCGACGACACTTCGCGGATCGAACCGTGAATGCGCTCGACGAAACGGTTGAATGCCGTGCCGAGCACGCCGAATTCATCCTGGTTCTGAATGGTCAGACGCTTGGTCAGGTCGCCTTCGCCGTCGGCAATGTCTTCCATGGCGCGGGTCATGACGTGCAGCGGCTGGATCAGGATACGGATCAGCATGCCGAGCAGGGCGATGATGATTGCCACCGCGATCACGGTCGCGATGACGGCCGAGGTACGGAACTGGCTGAGCATCGAGAAAGCTTTGTCCTTGTCCACCGACAGGCCGATGTACCAGTTCACCGACGGCAGGCCCTTGATCGGGGCGAACGTGACGATGCGGGTCTTGCCGTCGGCAGTGACTTCACTGAAATCGCTGCTGATGCGCGGCGTGTCCTGCGGATAGGCTTCCTTGAGCGACTTCATTACCAGCGTTTTGTCCGGGTGCACCAGGATCTTGCCGTCGGCGCTGACCAGGAACGCGTAGCCCATACCGGAGAAGTCCCGGGCGCTGAGGGTGTCGATCAGGGTTTGCAGGCTCAGGTCGCCGCCCACCACACCGACGCTCTGGCCGGCTTTTTTCGCGGCGGTGGCGATGGAAATGATGGTCTGGCCGGTGGCCGCGTCGATGTAGGGTTCGGTCAGGGTCGAGGTGCTGCTGCTTTCGGCACCCTTATACCAAGGGCGAACCCGCGGATCGAAACCGTCCGGCATCTTCGCGTCCGGACGGATGGTGAAGTGCCCGGTGGCGTCGCCGAGGTAGGACGCCATGAAGGTCGAGGTCAGGGCTTTTTGTTCCAGCAGGCTGGCAACAGCAGCCGGTTCGGGATTGATAGCGATGTTCTGTGCCGCGTTCTCGATCAGCAGGATGCGCCCGCTGAGCCAGGTCTGGATGTTGTCGGCAGTGACCTCGCCCATTTCGTTGAGGTAGTTGTTCAGGTCATCGCGAATCGCATTGCGCTGCAGCCAGTCGTTGTACAGCGTGAACGAGGCGAAGGCGGCAATGACGATGAGGGCGGCGGCAAGCAGGATTTTATGGCTGAAGCGTAGATTTTTGTTCATGGCTTGGGGTTCCGCTAAGGTCTTAATGTCCAGCGCGTGCTTTTATAAGAGCGCGCAAAATGGGCAGGGGTGAAAGCTCACTGATATTTCCGTCTCTCCTTAGGGAAATCTCAGACCGGATTTTTGATCGGGTCTCTCATTTCTCTCTATCGGCCATGCTCGACAAAGATTAACTATTGGGTGACCAAATGCCTGACTCTTCGCAACTCGTTATCGGTGCCGATCTTTCCGGGCAACCGATCGCCCAGGCGATGCGCCTGGCCAACCGCCACGGATTGGTGGCCGGCGCGACCGGCACCGGCAAGACCGTTACCCTGCAAAGGCTGGCCGAAGCCTTCAGCGATGCCGGCGTCGCGGTGTTCGCCGCCGACATCAAGGGGGATCTGTGCGGCCTCGGCGCTGCCGGCAACCCTCAGGGCAAGGTCGCCGAGCGCATCGCCGGCATGCCTTGGCTCAATTACCAGTCCAGGGCTTATCCCGTCACCTTGTGGGACATTCACGGAGAGTCCGGTCATCCGCTGCGCACCACCCTGAGCGAAATGGGGCCGTTGCTGATCGGCGCGTTGCTGGAGCTGACCGACAGCCAGCAGTCGGCGCTGTACGCGGCGTTCAAGGTGGCGGACCGCGAAGGTTTGTTGCTGCTGGATCTGAAAGACCTGAAAGCGCTGCTCAACCACCTCAAGGACAACCCGCAACTGCTCGGCGAAGACGCTGCGTTGTTCACCACCGGCTCCAGTCAGGCGCTGTTGCGGCGCCTGGCAGTCCTCGAACAACAGGGGGCCGAAGCCTTGTTCGGCGAACCGGCGCTGCAACTGGAAGACATCCTGCAACCGACCGCCGACGGTCGTGGACGGATTCATCTGCTCGATGCCAGTCGTCTGGTGCATGAAGCACCGAAAGTCTACGCAACGTTCCTGCTGTGGTTGCTCGCCGAGCTGTTCGAGCAACTGCCGGAGCGGGGCGATGCCGACAAACCGCTGCTGGCACTGTTTTTCGACGAAGCGCACTTGTTGTTCGGCGATACGCCCAAGGCCTTGCAGGAGCGTCTGGAGCAAGTGGTGCGGTTGATCCGTTCCAAAGGTGTCGGGGTGTATTTCGTCACTCAGTCGCCGGGCGATCTGCCGGATAGCGTGCTGGCGCAGTTGGGCTTGCGGGTACAGCACGGACTGCGGGCGTTCACCGCGAAAGAGCAGAAATCCCTGCGGGCGGTGGCGGACGGGTTCCGCCCGAATCCGGCATTCGATACGTTGTCGGTATTGACCGAACTCGGGATCGGCGAGGCGCTGGTCGGCACCTTGCAGGAAAAGGGCACGCCGGAGATGGTCCAGCGTGTGCTGGTGGCACCGCCGCAATCGCGGATCGGGCCTTTGAGCGAGACCGAACGCACGGTGCTGATTGCCGGATCGCCGTTCAAGGGGCGGTATGACAAGCCGATCGACCGTGAGTCGGCGTATGAGATCCTGACGGGACGCAAGCACTTGGGGCCTGAAACCGAGGCGATCCCCGGTAAACCGGCGGCAGAGGAGCCGAGTCTGGCGGACAAGGCCGGGGAATTCCTCGGCACTGCCGCAGGGCAGGCGCTGAAATCGGCGATGCGTCAGGCGGCGAACCAGTTGGGCCGGCAGTTGGTGCGCGGGTTGATGGGATCGTTGCTCGGTGGCAGCAAGCGCCGCTGATCGGGAGCGTCAGGGTTTGGTCCTGGCGTGCGCCGCGAGGCGCTCCAGGGCCGCCCGCAGGTTCGGATCGCTGATCCCTTCGGCGGTCGACTGAATGGTCGCGGCGGCATCCGTCGACAGGTCCAGCGTGTTTCCGGCCGGCCCGGGCTGGATGACGGGAGGGCGCACCGAGAACTTGATCCGTGTCAGGCTGGTGAACTCGTCGAACATCTGCAGTTGCCGCAGCAGGCGTTTCTGCTGGTAGCGCAGGCGCGTGGCCCAGTGGCCGTCGGTGACCACCAGCGACAGCTCGCCTTCGCGCCACTTGGCCACATGGCAGTGTTCGCGGGCAGCGGGCTGCAACTGGCTTTCGAGCAGGCGTTGCAGATGGGCCAGACGTTGGGCCTGGCCAAGGATGGCTTTCAACGGCCTGGCTTCGCGTAACAGAACGGCGGGCGCCTTGGCCGTAAGTGGGCGAAATGCCATGATCCAACACCTTATCTGACTGAGGCGCCATGGTAGCAGATGGCTCCCATTTCAATCGCCCATTGCTTTTGTCCCTGCTTTGCCCATTAAATCAACGATTAACTTCTGTCGCCAAAGGCTTGAAGTTGAGCAAAACGTCCCTATTTTAAGTGAGCCCCGTCAAAGCGCAGTGCCAGCATCGTGGAATATCCCCACTTTCCTCACTTCCGTTTCCGGGTAGAATGCTCGTTCGCATGCGGCCATGAGGGCTGCACGGGCGACGCTCACGGGGCCGCCCTCCATCCCTTTAGTGTGGAAGATCCTGCCGATATGTTTGCGCCTTTGTTAAAGAAACTTTTTGGAAGCAAGAACGAGCGTGAAGTCAAACGCATGCTCAAGACGGTGCAGCTCGTCAATGCCTTCGAAGAGAAGATGGTCGCCCTCTCGGACGATCAACTGCGCGCCAAGACCGCAGAGTTCAAGGACCGCATCGCCAAGGGGGAGACCCTCGACAAGCTGTTGCCCGAAGCCTTCGCGGTCGCCCGCGAAGCCGGCAAACGCGTCATGGGCATGCGCCACTTCGACGTCCAGCTGATCGGCGGCATGACCCTGCATGAAGGCAAGATCGCCGAAATGCGCACCGGTGAAGGCAAGACGCTGGTGGGTACCCTGGGGGTTTACCTCAACGCGCTGTCCGGCAAGGGCGTGCACGTTGTGACCGTGAACGACTACCTGGCCCGCCGTGACGCCAACTGGATGCGTCCGCTGTATGAGTTCCTTGGCCTGAGCGTCGGCATCGTGACGCCGTTCCAGCCGCCGGAGGAGAAACGCGCCGCCTACGCCGCCGACATTACCTACGGCACCAACAACGAATTCGGGTTCGACTATCTGCGCGACAACATGGCGTTCAGCATGGAAGAGAAATTCCAGCGTGAACTCAACTTTGCCGTGATCGACGAAGTCGACTCCATCCTCATCGACGAGGCGCGTACGCCGCTGATCATTTCCGGTCAGGCCGAGGACAGCTCGAAGCTGTACATCGAGATCAACAAATTGATCCCGAAACTCAAGCTGCACGTTGAAGAAGTCGAAGGCGAAGTCACCCAGGAAGGCCATTTCACCGTCGACGAGAAGACCCGTCAGGTCGAACTCAACGAAGCCGGTCACCAGTTCATCGAAGACCAGCTGACCAGCATCGGCCTGTTGGCCGAGGGCGAGAGCCTGTACTCGGCGCACAACCTGAGCCTGCTGACCCACGTCTATGCCGGCCTGCGCGCGCACAAACTGTTCAACCGCAACGTCGAATACATCGTGCAGGACGGCCAGGTCGTTCTGGTCGACGAACACACCGGCCGTACCATGCCGGGTCGTCGTCTGTCCGAAGGCCTGCACCAGGCCATCGAAGCCAAGGAAAACCTGAACATCCAGGCTGAAAGCCAGACCCTGGCTTCGACCACGTTCCAGAACTACTTCCGTCTGTACACCAAGCTGTCCGGGATGACCGGTACGGCCGACACCGAAGCGTTCGAATTCCATCAGATCTATGGTCTGCAGGTCGTCGTCATCCCGACCAACAAGCCGTTGGCCCGCAAGGACTACAACGACCTGGTGTTCCTGACCGCCGAAGAGAAATACGCGGCGATCGTCAATGACATCAAGGAAAGCATGGCCGCCGGCCGTCCGGTGCTGGTGGGGACGGCGACCATCGAAACTTCCGAGCACATGTCCGCGTTGCTCGTGAAGGAAGGCATCGAACACAAGGTCCTGAACGCCAAGTTCCACGAAAAGGAAGCCGAGATCATTGCCCAGGCCGGCCGTCCGGGTGCCCTGACCATCGCCACCAACATGGCCGGTCGTGGTACCGACATCCTGTTGGGCGGCAACTGGGAAGTGGAAGTGGCTTCGCTGGAAAACCCGACCCCTGAGCAGATCGCCCAGATCAAGGCCGACTGGCAGAAACGCCACCAGCAAGTGCTGGAGTCCGGCGGCCTGCAGGTGATCGCGTCCGAGCGTCACGAATCCCGTCGTATCGACAACCAGCTGCGTGGCCGTGCCGGCCGTCAGGGCGATGCTGGTTCCAGCCGCTTCTACCTGTCGCTGGAAGACAGCCTGATGCGCATCTTCGCCTCCGACCGGGTGAAGAACTTCATGAAGGCCCTGGGCATGCAGCCTGGCGAAGCGATCGAGCATCGCATGGTGACCAACGCCATCGAAAAGGCCCAGCGCAAGGTTGAAGGCCGCAACTTCGACATTCGTAAACAACTGCTGGAGTTCGACGACGTCAACAACGAGCAGCGTAAAGTGATCTATCACATGCGCAACACGTTGCTGGCCGCCGACAACATTGGCGAAACCATTGCCGACTTCCGCCAGGACGTACTGAACGCCACCGTCAGCGCTCACATTCCGCCGCAATCGCTGCCGGAGCAGTGGGACGTGGCCGGTCTGGAAGCCGCGATTGCCAGCGACTTCGGCGTGAAACTGCCGATTCAGCAATGGCTCGACGAAGACGATCACCTGTACGAGGAAACCCTGCGCGAGAAGCTTATGAACGAGCTGGTCGCCGCGTACAACGAGAAGGAAGACCAGGCCGGTGCCGACGCACTGCGCACCTTCGAGAAACAGATCGTGCTGCGCGTGCTGGACGACCTGTGGAAAGACCACCTGTCGACCATGGATCACCTGCGTCACGGCATCCACCTGCGCGGTTATGCGCAGAAGAACCCGAAGCAGGAATACAAGCGCGAGTCCTTCACGCTGTTCTCCGAGCTGCTGGATTCCATCAAGCGCGACTCCATTCGTGTGCTGTCGCACGTTCAGGTGCGCCGCGAAGATCCGGCCGAGGAAGAGGCGCGCCTGCGTCAGGAAGCCGAAGCACTGGCCGCTCGCATGCAGTTCGAACACGCCGAGGCGCCAGGTCTGGAGCAGTCGGAAGCCGTCAGCGGTGAAGAGGTCGATGTGGCCCTGGCCGCCGCGCCGGTTCGCAACGAGCAGAAGCTGGGCCGCAACGAACTGTGCTACTGCGGTTCGGGCAAGAAATTCAAGCATTGCCACGGGCAGATCCAGTAAACCCCGTTTCAATCGCTGAAATACCCGCGCCGCGACCGGCATCAGCCGTCGCGGCGTTTTGCCATTTACACCACCGTCAATACGTCTGGCGGTGCTGACATCATTGAGTAAGGAGCGCATTCATGGCTGTTGGTCTTGGTCCTTTGCCAACGTTGCACCCGGTTGCCGGTTTTGAACTCGGTATCGCTTCGGCCGGTATCAAGCGCCCCGGGCGCAAGGATGTCGTGGTGATGCGCTGCGCCGAAGGTTCTACCGTGGCGGGCGTGTTCACGTTGAACGCTTTCTGCGCGGCGCCGGTGATCCTGGCCAAAAAACGTGTGCAGAACGCTGTGCGCTACCTGCTGACCAACACCGGCAACGCCAACGCCGGCACCGGCGAGCCGGGTCTGGCCGCCGCCGAGCGCACCACCGCGAAACTGGCCGAACTGACCGGTGTGGATGCCAGCCAGATCCTGCCGTACTCCACGGGCGTGATCGGCGAGCCGCTGCCGGTCGAAAAGATCGAAGGCGCCTTGCAGGCTGCACTGGACGATCTGTCGGAAAACAACTGGGAAGCCGCCGCCACCGGCATCATGACCACCGACACGTTGCCAAAGGGTGCCAGCCGCCAGTTCCAGCATGACGGCGTGACCATTACCGTCACCGGCATCAGCAAGGGCGCGGGCATGATCCGTCCGAACATGGCGACCATGCTCGGCTACATCGCCACCGACGCCAAAGTCTCCCGCGACGTGCTGCATAACCTGATGCTGGACGGCGCCAACAAGTCGTTCAACCGCATCACCATCGACGGCGACACCTCGACCAACGACTGCTGCATGCTGATCGCCACCGGCAAGGCTGCACTGCCGGAAATCACCCGGGCCGAAGGCGAGCTGTTCGCCAAGCTGAAACAGGCGGTGTTCGAGGTATGCATGGACGTGGCCCAGGCCATCGTGCGTGACGGCGAAGGCGCGACCAAGTTCGTGACCGTTGAAGTCAATGGCGGCGGCAATCACCAGGAATGCCTGGACGTCGGCTACACCGTGGCCCACTCGCCGCTGATCAAGACTGCCCTGTTTGCGTCCGACCCGAACTGGGGCCGGATCCTCGCCGCTGTCGGCCGTGCCGGCGTGCCGGATCTGGACGTGAGCAAGATCGACGTGTTCCTCGGCGACGTGTGCATCGCCAGCCGTGGTGCCCGTGCGGCGACCTACACTGAAGCCCAGGGTGCGGCGGTGATGCAGCAGGAAGAAATCACCATCCGTATCGAACTGGGTCGCGGCGATTGCAGCGAAACCATCTGGACCACCGACCTGTCCCACGAATACGTGAAGATCAACGCCGAATACCGCACCTGATCCCTGCTAAAGAGGGAGGTCCGCGGACCTCCCTTTTCTGCTGTCCCATGAAAGGACCCGAACATGAGCCTTCACCTGATCATTGGCGACAAACTGCTTTCCTCCTGGTCCCTGCGTGCGGCACTGGCGCTTGAACTGACCGGCGCGCCCTACACCGAAGAACTGATCAAGCTCGGCAAGCCCGACACCCGCGAGCGGCTGCTCAAGCATTCGCCGACCGCCAAGGTGCCGCTGCTGAAAACCGCTCGAGGCACCATCGCCGACTCTCTGGCGATTGCCGAATACCTGGCCGAGCAGTATCCATCCGAACAACTCTGGCCAACCGATATCGCGGCCCGCGCCCAGGCGCGTTCTGCCTGCGCGCAGATGCACAGCGGTTTCTTCGCCATGCGCAATCACATGCCATTCAACCTGAGCCATGACGCACCGCTCAATCCGGTACCGCCGGAGGTGAAAGTCGATGTCGAGCGCATGCTCGCGCTGTGGGCCGAGTGCCGTGCGGCGGCGACCGAAGAGGGGCCGTTCCTGTTTGGTCGCGTGTCGCTGGCCGATGCGTTCTTCGCGCCGATTGCCGTGCGCCTGCGGACCTATCGGGTGAAGCTGCCGGCCGAAGATGAAGCCTATGTTGAAACCGTCTACCAATGGCCGGCCTTCAAGGCCTGGCAAAAGGCCGGACTGGAGGAATTGCAGTCGTGAAACGCGTACACGTCGCTGCCGCCGTCATTCGTGACGACAGCGGCAAAATCCTTATCGCCCGTCGTGCCGATACTCAGCACCAGGGTGGTCTGTGGGAATTCCCCGGTGGCAAGGTCGAGGCCGACGAGTCGGTTCAGACTGCGCTGGCCCGTGAGCTGCAGGAAGAGTTGGGCATAGTCGTCGGCGCCGCCCGCCCGTTGATCAAGGTTCGTCACGATTACCCGGACAAACAGGTGTTGCTGGATGTCTGGGAGGTTTCGAGTTTCACCGGCGAGCCTCACGGCGCCGAAGGCCAGCCGCTGGCCTGGGTTTCGGCGAAGGAACTGACGAACTACGAATTCCCGGCCGCCAACCAGCCCATCGTGGCGGCGGCGCGCCTGCCTGCCCAATACCTGATCACCCCGGAAGACCTGGAAGCCCCGGCCTTGCTGCGCGGCATCCAGAAGGCGATTGCCGGTGGGATCAAGCTGATCCAGCTACGTGCGCCCAATGGTTATGACCCGAAGTACCGCGACCTGGCGGTGGACGCGGTCGGTCTGTGTGCCGGCAAGGCGCAGTTGATGATCAAGGGACCGTTCGAGTGGCTCGGGGATTTTCCGTCCGCCGGGTGGCACATCACTTCGGCGCAGTTGCGCAAGTACGCCGTCGCCGGGCGGCCGCTGCCGGCGGAGCGCTGGTTGGCGGCGTCTTGTCACAGTGCTGAAGAACTGGCGCTGGCCGAGCAAATGGGCGTGGATTTCGTCACCCTGTCGCCGGTGCAACCGACCCTGACTCACCCGGACGCACAGCCGCTGGGCTGGGAGCAGGCTTCGACATTGATCGAAGGTTTCAGCAAACCGGTATTCCTGTTGGGCGGAGTCGGACCGAACGAGCGCGAAAAAGCTTGGAGTGCGGGGGCTCAGGGTGTGGCGGGGATTCGGGCGTTCTGGCCGGAAGCTTGATGAAGCATTGATGCAACTGGCCCTTTCGCGAGCAGGCTCGCTCCCACATTTGATTGCATGCCAATTACAGGAATGCATTTTCTTTGTGAGAGCGAGCCAGCTCGCGAAGGCGTCCTGACAGTCGTTATTGATCTGAAGGCTTGCTCGCCGGCTGCCACAGAATCTCGGCAACACCCTGGCGCCGTGCAATCAGCCTCGCCGCCACAAAAAACAGATCCGACAAGCGATTGATATAAGCCAGGCCCACCCCGGCCAACGGTTCAATGGCATTCAAATGCTGACAACGCCGCTCGGCACTGCGCGCCAGGCTGCGGCAGACATGGGCCTGGGCAATCAGCATCGAGCCGCCGGGCAGGATGAAATTCTCCAGCGGCCCCAATTCTTCGTTCCATACATCGATGGCCGCTTCCAGCCTGTGGATTTCTGCTGCATTCAAGGCCTGGTATTCCGGCATCGCCAGCTCGCCACCGAGATCGAACAATCGGTGCTGGCAGGGCGCCAACACGTCGATCAACTCATTCAGCCCGGGGCAGGTCTCGCGTTCGGCGATCAAGCCGGCCAGCAGTACGCCGACCTGACTGTTCAGGGTGTCGACTTCGCCAATGGCTTCGATGCGCGGGTGATCCTTGGGCACGCGGCGACCATCGCCGAGGCCGGTCTCGCCTTTGTCGCCGGTGCGGGTGTAGATCTTCGACAAGCGATAGCCCATGGTTTACCTCGGTAGTGGGGTGGTTTCGGCAGCGATGGGCGCCGGTTGTGCAAGCGGCAGGCGCAGGGTGAAGCAAGTGCCTTGCCCCGGTGTGGACTGCACTTCCATCTGCCCCTTGTGATTGTTGGTGATGATGAAGTACGACACCGACAGCCCGAGGCCGGTGCCCTGGCCGATTTCCTTGGTGGTGAAGAACGGTTCGAACGTGCGTTTGCGCACGTTCTCGCTCATGCCGATGCCGTTGTCCTCGACCTGAATCTCGGCCCAGGGTGGATTGAGCCGGGTACGCAGGATGATCCGCCCCGGTTCGCTATCGTCTGCGCGCTGGTGGATCGCTTGCGCAGCGTTTTTCAGCAGATTGAGCAGTACCTGTTCGAGTTCGTTGGCGGTGCCCGGCACCGGCCCGAGTGCCGGATCGAACTGGCGGATGATCGCCTGGCCCTTGAAGTCGAAGCCGATGGCCAGATCGAAGTCGTTGCCGGCGATCTCCACCGCTTGATCGATCAGGGCCGGCAGGTCGCACGGCGCCATCTGTCGCGTGCTGCGACGGCTGAAACTGAGCATGTGAGTGACGATCTTCGCCGCCCGGGCGCCGGCCTGCTGGATGCCGTCGAGCAGTTGCGGGACTTCCCGGGCTTGCAGGTAGCGGTTCACGGTCTCCAGCTCGATCCCCAGGTGTTCGGCCTGTTCGAGGTTCTTCGGCAGGTCCGGCGACAGGCGCCGGCGAATGTTTTGTACGTTATGCAGGATCGCGCCCAGCGGATTATTGATTTCGTGGGCCATGCCGGCGGCGAGGCCGCCGACCGAAAGCATTTTTTCCGACTGCACCATCATTTCTTCCAGGGACAGACGCTGGGTGATGTCGTCGATCCGGATCACCACGCCACGCCCGGCGCCACCCATCAGCGGGTAGAAGGTCAGGGCGTAGTGCTTGGGTTCGTCGTCCTTGAGCCAGGTCACCCGCTCGATCTTCGCCACGGTGTGTTCTTCCACCGTTTGCTTGAGTTGCGGCAGAAACGGCTTGAGCGGTTCGAAGGCGAGGAAGATCGGCTGGTTCAACGCTTCGTCCAGCCGCGTACCGGAGAGGGCGCTGGCCTCCTGGTTCCACTGTGTGACGTAGAGCTGTTCGTCGAGGGCGATCAGCGCCGAAGGCATGGAGTCGATGATGCTGTTGAGGTAGTTCTGAAAGCCTGTGAGCTTCTTCTCGATCTTGCTGCGCACCTGGACTTCCAGTTCCAGTTTGCGATTGGTGTGGCGGGTTTCTTCGGCCAGGCCTTGCGCCTGATCGTAGGCCGCCTGCGAGTCGTCGCGGGCACGCTTGAGCTGCTGTTCCCGGGCCTCGATGCGCGAAAGCATGGTGTTGAAGGCCTCGGCCAGGCTGCCGATTTCGTCGTGGTTGCCACGGGAGGCGCGCAGGGAGTAGTTCTCTTCGCGGGTTACCTGACGGGAGAGTTCTTCGAGTTCATGGATCGGCCGGGTAATCAGGCGTTTGATCTGTCGGGCGATCACCAGCCACAGCAGCACGCTGAAAATCAGGATCCCCAGGCTTGCGGTCAGGGTGCCGGTGTAGAACGCCATCGGCAATTCGCTGCTGGCCACCAGCAACAGATGACCTGGCGCAGTGCCGGGGCGGGGCAGGGTGATCAGTTGATTGCTGCGAAACTCGGTGAGCTGCCAGGCTTCGATGTGCCGGTAGCGTTCCGGCAGGTTGAGCTTGTCGCCGCGCTGCACCTGAGCGATGCGCTCGCCCTTGCCGTCGTACAGCGCGGCGGCGCGTAGCGGCGAGTAGCTGTCGAGCTCCTTGAGCAGGCGTTCGGCGCTTTGCGGTGATTGCAGGGCTTCGGCGATCAGGCTCGGGTTCGCGACCAGGCGGCCGATGGTCTGCAGCGCCTGGGGTGCCATGCTTTCCTGGGAAATGTAATAGGCCGCGCTGATGAAAGTCAGATTGGCGACCAGTAATACGGTGGTCAACAGCACCAGCAGGGCGGCCAGCAGTTTCTGGCCGACCGGCAGGTTTTCGAGGCGCTGGCGCAATGGCATCAGTTTTATCGCTGCAAAGGAACAAGTGGGCAGCGTAGCCGCTGCTCAGTCGACGGGCAATCCGAGACTGTGCAGATGGGCTGTCAGCCGTTGCTGCAATTGTTGCAGATGCGGCAGGCCGATTTGATGGCGTTGCGCAACTCTGCAGGCATGGCCCAACAGGTAACTGATTTCGGTGCGGCGTCTGTTGGCCACGTCCTGATACATGGAAGAGAAGTTGGCCGCGGTGGCATTAATCACCCGCTCGACTTCCTGTTGCAAGTTGTCGGCCGCCGCAGGCTGACCGCAACGTTCCAGCAGTTCGGTCAGTTCGGCACACAGGGTGGCGACTTCGCAGTGATGCTGCTGCAAACCGCCATTGCGGCAGTCGTGTAACACGGTCAGAGGATTGATCGCACAATTGAGCGCCAGTTTTCGCCACAGTCGGGTGAGAATGTCGGCGCTCCATTCGTGGGGGATTTTTGCAGCCTCCAGATCGTCGAGCCAGATCGGTGCCACAGGATGGCCGGCATCACCGAGCCAGGTGTAGCCGTGGCCGGCGAAGACCACGCGCCAGTCACCGTCGCGAAATGCACCTTCGGTGCTCGATGCGCTGATGCAGCGTACCTGCGGCACGAGTGCTGCGACGGCTTCCTGGCTGCCGAGGCCGTTCTGTAGAAGAATCAGTTCGGCGTCCGGCGCCAGTCGATGAGCCACGGCGGCCACGGCATTTTCGGCGTCGTAGGCCTTGCAGGCCACCAGCAGGCGGCGGATCGGTTCGGGGCTGTCCGGGGTTTCGCCAGGGATGACGTAAGTGCTGGCGATGCCTTGTTCGACGAGAGTCAGCCCGCCAGCGGTCGCATAGTCATGCAGGCGGTCGATGTCGCGCAGGATCAGCCGCACCGGCAATCCGGCCCGGGCCAGACGTGTGGCCCAGAGGGTGCCGAGACTTCCGGCGCCGAGGATGTGCCAGGGGGTGGACATCAGTTTTTCACTCGGTAAGGTACAGGCATGCAAGGCTCGCCGTGTCGGTGGGTAAAGACCCGTTATAATGAGCCCGATTTTAACCGCAAGCCAAGCGCGCCGCGTCCTGAACGAGCGCGCCTTTTTATTGGAGAGATTACATGCCGTCGTTCGACGTGGTATCCGAACTGGACAAACACGAGCTCACCAACGCGGTCGAGAACGCCGCGAAGGATCTCGATCGTCGTTATGACCTGAAAGGCAAGGGCAGCTACGAGTACAAGGAAAAGGAACTGACCGTCAACCTGACCGCCGAAGCCGAGTTTCAGCTGGAGGCGATGATCGAAATCCTCAAGCTGGCACTGGTCAAGCGCAAGATCGATGTGCAGTGCCTCGAGGTCAAGGACGCTTATGCATCGGGCAAGGTGATGAAGCAGGATGCCGTACTTCGGGAGGGCATCGACAAGGAGCTGGCGAAAAAGATCGTCGCTCATATCAAGGACGCCAAGCTCAAGGTGCAGGCCGCCATTCAAGGCGAGCAGGTGCGCGTGACCGGCAAGAAGCGTGACGATCTGCAGGAAGCCATTGCAGCACTGCGTGCCAAGGAGTTCGGCATGCCACTTCAGTTCAACAACTTCCGCGATTGAGCCACCTCGGTCGGGAACCTCTCGGCGTTTTCAGCGTCCGAGGGCCAAGCAACGGCAGAAACGATTGAGCCTCAAGGGGCTCGGTCTTTCTGCCGTTGATCTTTCATAGCCCGGGTAGCCGGAAATCAGGAGATAAAAGATGGATTTGAATGCTGAGGTGGACAACCTGGTCAAGGTGTCCCAGGCGTGGATTCCGATGATCATGGAGTACGGCAGCCGTGTGCTGCTGGCGGTGATTACCCTGGCCATCGGCTGGTGGCTGATCAACAAGGTCACGCAAAAGCTGGGCGGCCTGCTGGCCCTGCGCAATGCCGATCTGGCCCTGCAAGGTTTCATCAGCAGCCTGGCCAATATCGTGCTCAAGGTGCTGCTGATCGTCAGCGTCGCGTCGATGATCGGTGTGGAGACCACCTCGTTCGTCGCGGCGATCGGTGCGGCGGGCCTGGCCATCGGTCTGGCGTTGCAGGGCAGCCTGGCGAACTTCGCCGGCGGCGTGCTGATTCTGCTGTTCCGTCCGTTCCGTATCGGTGACTGGATCGAAGCGCAGGGCGTGGCGGGTACTGTCGACAGTATCCAGATTTTCCACACGGTGCTGCGCACCGGTGACAACAAGACCATCATCGTCCCGAACGGCAATCTGTCGAACGGCATCATCACCAACACCAACCGTCAGCCGACCCGCAAGGTTGTGTTCGATGTGGGTGTCGATTACGAAGCCGATCTGCAAAAGGCCCGTCAGGTGCTGCTGGATCTGGCCAAGGATGATCGCGTTCTGCAGGATCCTGCACCGCAGGCCGTTATTTCGACACTGGGTGACAGTTCGATCACTGTTTCTCTGCGTGTGTGGGTTAAAACCGCAGACTACTGGGATGTGATGTTCATGTTTAACGAACAGTCCCGTGATCGTTTAAAGGCGGCCGGTATCGATATTCCGTTTCCACAGCGAGTGATTCGTGTGGTTCAGGAAACAGCGGTGCAATGATAGGTTGCTAATTAATTGCCTGACTTGTTGGTCAGGCAGTTATTACAAGTGACAGATAACAAAAAAGGCCCATCCGAAGATGGGCCTTTTTCATTCAACCAAACTAACCACTGACGATTACAGGATGTTCAGTGGGTACTCGGTGATCAGACGGAACTCTTTGACGTCGCCTTCGCCTTCATCAGCGTTGGCAACGTGCCAGGCTTGACGAATGCGGAAGGACAGGTCTTTGGCCGGACCGCTTTGAACCACGTACTTGGCTTCAAAGTTGGTTTCGTGGTGTTTGCCGTCTTCACCATAGAGGCCGGTATAAGCGCTACCCGCTGGAGTGTGGGTGCCGTCGATGTCCCAGCCCTTGACGTAACGAACCATGAAGCTCAGGCCAGGAACGCCGTACTCGGCCATTTTCAGGTCGTAACGGGCTTGCAGGGATTTCTCGCCTGCACCGTTGAAGTCGGAGTACTGGATGGAGTTGGCGAGGAAGATCGAGTCGCCACCACGGTTGTTTTTGCCCACGCCGATGTAGTCGAACGGGGTGTCGCCGTTGACCTTCTGGAAGGCCAGGGTGAAGGTGTGTGCCTTCAGGAACGACAGAGCGGTCGCCAGGGAGAATGTGGTGTTGCTGATGTCACCTGCTTTGGCGCTGCCGGTGTCGGTGGTGCGGTAGATGTTGAAGTCAGTGTTCAGCGAAGTGTCACCACCGAACGGCGTGGTGAGGTTCACGTTGGCGTAGTACTGGTTCCAGATGTCTTCGAGCTTGGCGCCGTACAACGATGCGGTCAGGTTGTCGGTGATGCCGTATTTGCCGCCGAAGTAGTCGATGCTTTTGGCTTCGACGCCAGCGTAAGTGGCGTAGAGGCCGCCTTCACGGGCGTTCTTGTCCTGGCTGGTGGCCGAGTAGAAGTGGCCGGCTTCCAGGTCGAGGTCCTTGATTTCGCTGCTCTGCAGCTGGAAGCCGCTGGCAGTTTGCGGAAGGATACGGGAACCGCCGATAGCGAACACTGGAGCCGTGGTTGGCTGCTGGTCGCCGATTTTCAGCTCGGTCTTGGAAATGCGGAACTTGATGGCAGCGCCGGCCTTGCCCTGGCTGTCGTTGACGTCATGGGCGTAACCGTTGGCTTTGACAGCATTGCTGCGGCTCATGTTACCGGTACCGCTAGTACCGTCACCACCGTCCAGTTTTACAGCCAGGTAACCGAATGCATCGATACCGACGCCTACGGTGCCTTGGGTGTAACCGGAAGTGAAGTTGCCGAGGAAGCCCTGGGTCCAGTCTTTCTGGTCGTGGCCGCCGTTCTTGTTGTCCCGGTTGAAGTAGTAGTTCTTCAGCGTCTCGGTCAGTTTCGCGTCTTCAACAAAACCTTTGGCTTCTGCCTGGTCACTTACAAAAGGCGCGGCCGTAGCCAACTGGGAACTGGCTGCTGTAACGGCCAGTGCGATCATGCTCCACTTCATCACGCGCATCGTGATTTGCTCCTTTGGTTTTAGAAGAGTACTGCCGTCCCACCTGTTTTATTATCTGGGCGGCTCTTTCTTTTTGTGTCGGCGCAAACTTATATCACGCCGACCATGTTGGCGATACTTGCGCCTACAACCTTTCATGTTCTTTACGACGCTGTCGCAAATGACTGGGTCGATGTCGCAAATTCACAGTACCCATGCAGCCGGGCTGACAACTTTATCGCTGTTTCGGAGCCTTTCTGCATCGGTAAAAAAGAGTCCCTGGCAAAACACTTGAATCTCCATCGGGCAACCCTGCCACTGTTTTTCTGGGGTCTTGAGTGTCCACTTCCCGTGGAGTACTCATGGCCCATTTGAGTATGAATGCAACAAGCGTGCACAAACCGCAGAATCGATGCGGTTATTTTCTTTCGCACCCGCCTGTCTCTGTAAAAACCTTGTAAAACCGGGGTTTCTGGCACGCAGTTGACGGGGGTTGACGCCTCCCTGTTGCTTGGTGCTATCGCAGGTGTTTCAGCCCGCGACAATCAAAAACGTTACCGGTTCACCCTGTCAGTGAGTATTTGGCGGATACTCAAGCCATTGAGCGTAGACGCGCTGTACGGTTTTGGTGCAAAAATTTTTTCCGGCTGTGCTGAATTCAAACACTTGGGTCCTGTCATGAGCCTGAACACGGGAGCGCGCTGCGGTCATTCCGGCAGGTTGCACGTCCTGAACGGTCTCGTGCTGGTGCGCAATCGCCGGAAATGTTCCATGTCGGGGCACCGTTTCGCCGTGAAGGGCCGGGCAATCAAAGGTATGCTGCCGTCCTGTCGCTTGGTGCGCCGTCCCCGCAGGAGGCCCGCTAAGCTGAATAATGCCGATCAGCCGGGAGTGCATGCAGTGTTTGCTTTAGATCCACGACTTCAACAGGACAGCCTGACCATCGGCGATTTCCCGCTCTGCCGATTGCTGCTGTCCAATGACGCCAACTACCCTTGGTTCATCCTAGTGCCTCGTCGCGACGATATCAGCGAGTTGTTTCAGTTGGATGTCGCCGACCAGCAGCGTCTGTGGCAGGAAACCACCGCGCTGGCCGAAGTGCTCAAGGATTCGTTCGATGCCGACAAGATGAACGTTGCCACCCTGGGTAACGTCGTCAGTCAATTGCATATGCATGTAATTGTGCGCAAGCGTGACGATGCCGCATGGCCAGCACCGGTCTGGGGCAAGCATCCGGCCAAGCCTTACAGCGCAGAACAGGTGGCGGCGATTCGTGAACGCCTGCGCCTGGTGCTGGATGAAGATTTCAAGTTTCTGGAGGGCTGAATCATGAGCCTGGAACAACGTGTTACCGATCTGGAAAGTCGCCTGGCGTTTCAGGACGACACCATTCAGGCGTTGAACGATGTGCTGGTGGAGCAGCAGCGCGTGGTTGAGCGTCTGCAATTGCAGATGGCCGCAGTGCTCAAGCGTCAGGAGGAGATGGTTGGTCAGATCGGCTCCTTCGAGGAAGATGCGCCGCCTCCGCACTATTGAGTTTCAGCTTCTTCAGGACGATAAAAAACCGCGAGCAGCCGGGCTGTTCGCGGTTTTTTTGTTGTGGATCAGCGACGCGGCAGGGCGGCGATCACGTCTTCGGCCTGCAGGCCTTTGTCACGGTTCATCACCGAGAACTCCACGCGCTGGCCTTCGACCAGAACGCGGTGCCCTTCGCCGCGGATGGCGCGAAAGTGCACGAAAATATCATCGCCGGAGTCCCGGGAGATAAAGCCGAAGCCCTTGGAGGTGTTGAACCACTTGACGGTGCCGGTATCGCGGTTGCTCATGTCGTAGCTGGTTGGAGCGGCAGCCGGGGAGGACTTGTAGAAACTGACGGCCAGGTGCAGTACCACGGCAACCAGAGCGATTGCCAGGCTGAACAGAACCGCAGGCTGACCGGCGATGACCGGCATCGGTGCGATCAGGGTCAGGGTTTGCAGTACGACGGTCAGAACCAGAAGGGCGCTGACCAGATTTTGCAGATGCTGGCGCGGGCCTTTGTTCCAGTTAGGGATCACCGGAGCAATGACCAGGTTCAGCAGGCCGAAAAAGGCCAGGTAAAGTGCATCGGGTTGTTGCAGGTAAGGAACGGCTTCGGATTTCAAGCTGGGTATGAACGACAGCAGCAACGCCGCTGCGCCCATCAGCAGGTGGACGATTTTCAACATTTTATTGACTCACGTTATGACGGCTCACAAGGAAGAGCTGAAGGCGCACGGTTCGCTTCGAAACAATAAGAGGCGTTGGACACGTGCCCGGCATCAGCCTATGCGCAACGCCCGGAAAACGGGGCGTAGCGACACACTGCCTATTTAACAGCAAAGCCCGTAACGACTCAAATCACCCCGGCCAGCGGCGTGCGTGGGGCGATTTGTCGCCTCTATGGGCTCGATACGGGGGCTGCGGGGCGAGGGTGCCCTTGCTACAGTGAAACGGCATCTGCTGGATGAACTCAATCGCCTCAGGGGGTAAACATGGCAATCGATATCGGTATCAGTGAAGAGGATCGCAAATCCATCGTCGAAGGGTTGTCGCGCCTGCTGTCGGACACCTATGTGCTGTATCTGAAAACCCACAACTTCCACTGGAACGTCACCGGACCGATGTTCCGCACCCTGCACCTGATGTTCGAAGAGCAATACAACGAACTGGCCCTGGCCGTGGACTCGATAGCCGAGCGCATCCGTGCACTGGGTTTCCCCGCACCAGGCGCCTATGCGACTTATGCGCGTCTTTCTTCTATTAAGGAAGAAGTGGGCGTGCCGAGTGCCGAAGACATGATCAGGCAGCTGGTCGAAGGCCAGGAAGCGGTCACCCGAACCGCTCGCGGCATTTTTCCGCTGCTGGACAAGGTCAGTGACGAACCTACGGCTGATCTTCTGACTCAGCGCATGCAGGTTCACGAGAAAACCGCCTGGATGCTCAGGGCGTTGCTCGAAGCCTGATCGCGCAGGCGCACGGACACAAGTTGTGGGGCGTGCGCCTTTTTTGAAACGTGAAAAGGCATCCAATGACGTAAGAAATTCGGAAGGCGATCTGCCGCTCCATGATCCTCCCTACTGTGTTGGCTTATCCTACGCGGACGGACAAAAAGTCGTCTGGATATGCCGTTGCCCCTGCGCATTTAATGAGTTGACAGGATGTTGCCTCGACAAGAGGCAGCGATGGCAAAGGAGTGTCAACGACATGGAAGATGGAGAGAGGCGAGATGGCCTCGTCATGGGTTTGCGACAGGAGAGGGGGCAGCCGCCGCTTCTTGAAGAGTTCGATATGACATTGATCCGGCCGCTGGCCCGTTCGGTGCGATTGAACGGTTTTGCGACCTGCATGCGGCTGGAGCAGGTTTACTGGAATATTCTGGGCCGCATGGCCGAGAACAACAGTTGTTCGGTCGGGACGCTGTTGTCCCGTGTGGATCGCGAAGTGCATCTGCGCCACGGCGGGGTCAAGAACTTCAGCGGCCTTGTGCGGGTGGTCTGTGTCGTCCACGGCCTGCGGGATGCCTCGGCGACAACCGGGAGTTGTCGATGAGGGGGCGGCCTGTGCAGTCTTCCGGCTGCACAGGCCGCATTTAATGGATATAATCCCGCTCTTTCGCCACACCGCCCTGCGGGAGCTGGCAATCTGATCGCCGAGACAACTCCATGCCGATGTACGATTACCAATGTGCTTCCTGTGGTCATCAGTTGGAAGCCATTCAAAAGATCAGTGACGCACCGCTGGTCGATTGCCCTGCCTGTCAGGCACCAGAACTCAGGAAACAGCTGTCCATGCCAGGCTTTCGTCTAAGCGGCAGCGGTTGGTACGAAACCGATTTCAAGACCGGCGCGAAGAAGAATCTGGCCGGTGGCGACAAATCCGACTAGGGTTGAGGCCCGGGTCCAACGACACGCGAGAGCATCCACCGGTCGCACGGAATCTGAGTGCGGCGGATCTCCACCGAATTTCGAATTACGAGAAGCGAAACCACTACCATGATGCGCAGCCATTATTGCGGCCAACTGAACGAAAGCCTGGAAGGCCAGGAAATTACCCTTTGCGGATGGGTTCACCGTCGCCGCGACCACGGCGGGGTGATTTTCCTCGATATCCGTGATCGTGACGGTCTGGCCCAGGTGGTATTCGATCCGGATCGCGCCGAAAGCTTCGCCGCCGCCGACCGCGTTCGCAGCGAATACGTCGTGAAGATCACCGGCAAGGTGCGTCTGCGTCCGGCCGGTGCCGTCAATGCCAACATGGCTTCGGGTGCAATCGAAGTGCTGGGTTACGAGCTGGAAGTGTTGAACGAGGCTGAAACGCCTCCGTTCCCGCTGAACGAATACTCGGACGTCGGCGAAGAAACCCGTCTGCGCTACCGCTTCCTCGACCTGCGTCGTCCGGAAATGGCCGAGAAGCTGCGTCTGCGTTCGCGCATGACCACCAGCATCCGTCGCTACCTCGACGAGAACGGCTTCCTCGACGTGGAAACGCCGATCCTGACCCGTGCGACTCCGGAAGGCGCGCGCGACTACCTCGTGCCGAGCCGTACTCACGCCGGTTCGTTCTTCGCCCTGCCGCAATCGCCACAGCTGTTCAAGCAGCTGCTGATGGTGGCCGGTTTCGACCGTTACTACCAGATCGCCAAGTGCTTCCGCGACGAAGACCTGCGTGCCGACCGTCAGCCTGAATTCACCCAGATCGACATCGAGACCAGTTTCCTCGACGAAAAAGACATCATGGGCCTGACCGAAGGCATGATCCGCAACCTGTTCAAGGAAGTGCTGGATCTGGAGTTCGGCGAATTCCCGCACATGACGTTCGAAGAAGCCATGCGCCGTTACGGTTCCGACAAGCCGGACCTGCGTAACCCGCTGGAGCTGGTGGACGTTGCCGACCAATTGAAAGAAGTCGATTTCAAGGTCTTCAGCGGCCCTGCCAACGACCCGAAATGCCGTATCGCCGCACTGCGCGTGCCAGGCGGAGCGAGCATGCCGCGCAAGCAGATCGACGACTACACCAAGTTCGTCGGCATCTACGGTGCCAAGGGCCTGGCGTACATCAAGGTCAACGAGCGTGCTGCCGGTGTTGAAGGCCTGCAGTCGCCGATCGTGAAAAACATCCCGGAAGCCAACCTGAACGTGATCCTCGATCGCGTTGGCGCAGTCGACGGCGATATCGTGTTCTTCGGCGCCGACAAGGCCAAGATCGTCAGCGAAGCCCTGGGCGCGCTGCGCATCAAGCTCGGTCACGACCTGAAGCTGCTGACCTGCGAATGGGCACCGATGTGGGTCGTCGACTTCCCGATGTTCGAAGAGAACGATGACGGCAGCTTCTCCGCCTTGCACCACCCGTTCACGGCGCCGAAGTGCACCCCGGAAGAGCTCGAAGCCAACCCGGCTGGCGCGCTGTCCCGTGCCTACGACATGGTTCTGAACGGCACCGAGCTGGGTGGCGGTTCGATCCGTATCCACCGCAAAGAGATGCAACAGGCGGTATTCCGTCTGCTGGGTATCAACGAAGCGGAACAGGAAGAGAAGTTCGGCTTCCTGCTCGATGCCCTGAAATACGGTGCGCCGCCACACGGTGGTCTGGCCTTCGGTCTGGACCGTCTGGTGATGCTGATGACCGGTGCCCAGTCGATCCGTGAAGTGATCGCCTTCCCGAAAACCCAGAGTGCCGCCGACGTGATGACGCAGGCACCGGGTGTCGTGGATGCCAAGGCACTGCGCGAATTGCACATTCGTTTGCGCGAAACGCCAAAGGCTGAGTAAGACGGGCCTGAAGGCGCATCTTCGGATGCGCCTTTTTTCTTTCTGCAAGGAACGGGTCGAGATTTTTTGTTTGCCGGCTGCGCAATGTGCCAAGCGGGTAAGGTTTCAAAGAGAATTCGGAGCGAGTTATGGCAGGTCATTCCAAGTGGGCGAACATCAAGCACCGCAAAGAACGTCAGGATGCCAAGAGAGGCAAGATCTTCACCAAGTGGATTCGTGAACTGACCGTCGCGGCCCGTCAGGGCGGCGGCGATCCGGGCTCCAACCCACGTCTGCGACTGGCCCTGGACAAGGCGCTGGGCGCCAACATGAGTCGTGACATCATCGATCGTGCGGTGGCCCGTGGTGCCGGTGCGACCGAAGCGGACAACGTTGAAGAGCTGACCTACGAAGGTTACGGCCCGGGCGGCGTGGCGGTGATGGTCGAGTGCATGACCGACAACCGCAACCGCACTGCCGCGGCCGTGCGCCATGCGTTCAGCAAATGTGGCGGCAACCTCGGGACTGACGGTTCTGTGGCCTATCTGTTCGAACGCAAGGGGCAGATCAGCTTCGCGCCGGGTGTTGATGAAGACTCCCTGACCGAAGCAGCGCTGGAAGCCGATGCCGACGATGTGGTTGCGCATGAAGACGGCTCGATCGACGTGTTCACCTCGTTCAGCAGCTTCTACGCGGTACGCAATGCGTTGGAAGCGGCGGGCTTCAAGGGTGATGACGCGGAAATCGTCATGCAGCCGACCACCAGCGCCGAGCTGGATCTGGAAGGTGCGGAGAAGGTGCTCAAGCTGATCGACATGCTCGAGGATCTGGATGACGTGCAGAACGTCTATTCCAACGCGGACATTCCGGAAGACGTGGCGGCTCAGCTCGGCTGATAGCGGCTAGTCTTCAATGTGGGAGCTGGCTTGCCAGCGATGGCGTCGGCACATCAGGCAATGATGGGGCCTGACACTCCGTCATCGCTGGCAAGCCAGCTCCCACATTTGTTTTGTGTTTTTTCGAACCTGCAGGCTTATGACTTTAATTCTTGGTATCGACCCCGGTTCGCGCATCACCGGATATGGCGTTGTACGCGATACCGGACGTGGTTGCGTCTACGTGGCTTCCGGCTGCATTCGCACCGGTGCCGGCGAGTTGCACGAGCGTCTGCAGATCGTCTATCGCGGCGTGCGGGAGATCATCCAGACCTACGGACCGGTGACCATGGGTATCGAAAAGGTGTTCATGGCGAAAAACGCCGATTCCGCACTGAAACTGGGGCAAGCGCGGGGAGCCGCCATTGTTGCTGGCGCTGAAGAGAGTCTGGAGATCGCCGAGTACACGGCGACCCAGGTCAAGCAAGCGGTGGTAGGCACTGGTGCTGCAAACAAGGAGCAGGTGCAGATGATGGTCATGCATATGTTGAAGCTGACCAGCAAACCGCAGATCGATGCCTCGGATGCCCTGGCAATCGCCATTTGTCATGCACACACCCGGTCCAGCCTGCTGCCTCATGGCCTGGGCACCGCACGCAGTCGTGGCGGTCGCCTGCGTCTCTGATAGCATCAGCAGTCAAATTTACGGAAGGCGGATCTCGTGCCTGGGTCGTCGGCCCGAAAACCGCTTTTCGACAGTCGCCAGCCCACGGCTGGCCAACGCTCAAGGATCTGAAACGTGATTGGACGCTTGCGGGGCACCCTCGCTGAAAAACAGCCGCCGCATCTGATTCTGGATGTAAACGGCCTCGGGTATGAGCTGGAAGTGCCCATGACTACCCTGTATCGCCTGCCGTCGGTCGGTGAACCGCTGACCTTGCACACCCATTTGGTCGTGCGCGAAGACGCGCAGTTACTCTATGGTTTTGCCGGCAAGCGCGAGCGAGACTTTTTTCGCGAGCTGATCCGTCTCAATGGTGTTGGGCCGAAGCTGGCGCTGGCCTTGATGTCCAGCCTGGAGGTCGACGAGCTGATCCGTTGCGTGCAGTCCCAGGACACCTCGGCGCTGACCAAGGTGCCGGGCGTGGGCAAGAAAACCGCCGAGCGCTTGCTGGTGGAGCTTAAGGACCGCTTCAAGGCCTGGGAAACCTCGCCGGCCATGTTTGCGCTGGTGCCGAACCAGCCGGACGGCCCGGCGCCGGTCAATACCGCCGAGAACGACGCAGTCAGCGCGCTGATTTCCCTGGGCTACAAGCCGCAGGAAGCCAGCAAGGCGATTTCCGCGATCAAGGAGAAAGGCTTGAGCAGCGAAGACATGATCCGACGCGCCCTGAAGGGAATGATTTAAGTGATTGAAGCTGATCGTCTGATCGCCGCCACGCACAGTCCGCGTGAGCGCGAAGAAGTCCAGGATCGGGCGATACGTCCCGTCAGCCTGGCCGAGTACATCGGCCAGCCGACCGTGCGCGAGCAGATGGAACTATTTATCCAGGCCGCCCGGGGTCGTGGCGAATCCCTCGACCACACCCTGATCTTCGGTCCGCCGGGGCTGGGCAAGACCACTCTGGCCAATATCATTGCCCAGGAAATGGGCGTATCGATCAAGAGCACTTCGGGGCCGGTACTCGAACGGCCGGGCGATCTGGCGGCGCTGCTGACCAATCTCGAGCCTCACGACGTGCTGTTCATCGATGAAATCCATCGTCTGTCGCCGATCGTGGAAGAAGTGCTGTACCCGGCGATGGAGGATTTTCAGCTCGACATCATGATCGGTGAAGGGCCGGCGGCACGTTCGATCAAGCTTGATCTTCCGCCGTTCACCCTGGTCGGTGCGACGACGCGGGCGGGGATGCTGACCAACCCGTTGCGCGACCGTTTCGGGATTGTCCAGCGTCTTGAGTTTTACAGCACTGCGGATCTGGCGACGATTGTCAGCCGCTCGGCGAACATCCTCGGTTTGCCGCTGGATCCTGAAGGTTCTTTCGAGGTCGCCCGTCGTGCCCGAGGCACGCCGCGAATCGCCAATCGACTGCTGCGTCGGGTGCGGGATTTTGCAGAAGTCCGGGCCAAGGGGCATATCACCAAGTCCGTTGCCGACCTGGCACTCAACCTGCTGGATGTCGATGAGCACGGTTTCGATCATCAGGACCGGCGTCTGCTGTTGACCATGATCGAGAAGTTCGATGGCGGGCCGGTCGGTATTGATAGTCTGGCCGCTGCGATCAGCGAGGAGCGCCATACCATCGAGGATGTGCTGGAGCCGTATCTGATTCAGCAGGGCTACATCATGCGCACGCCGCGAGGCAGGGTGGTGACCCGGCATGCGTATTTGCATTTTGGTTTAAACATTCCGTCACGAATGGGCGAAACACCCGTGGCAGACGAGTTTCTCGATGCCTTGGACGATTGATACACATTTATTGGCGATTTATTCAGCGTTTGTACTGTCTCAGGACGGTACTTTTGCGGTAAAGCCTTTGAACAATGAAAAACAGTTGCCTGGCCGGATTGGCAACCCGAGGAGTAAGCACTAGAGTATGCGCGCGCAAAACGGGCTTGAGCCGTTCGCACATCGTTGTCGCGTTTATTACGAGGACACCGATGCGGGCGGCATCGTGTATTACGTTAATTACCTCAAGTTTATGGAACGGGCTCGAACCGAGCGGCTCCGGGAGCTGGGCTTTGCCCAGTCGGCGCTGGCAGGTGAGGATCTGTTGTTCGTCGTGCATTCCAGCGAAGCGCGTTATCACGCGCCGGCGCGACTGGACGACGAACTGCTGGTAAGCGCTGATGTAATCGAATTGAACCGTGCCAGCCTGCGCTTTCGACAGCAGGTCAGGCGGGCAACGGATAATGCGCTGCTCTGTGAGGGGCAGTTTCTGGTGGCCTGTGTGCGCACTAACAGTTTGAAACCCCGGGCCCTTCCCGAAGACCTGCGTACGGCTTTCGCCGAGGCGGTCGGCACGGGTACACACTTGAAGCAGGAGATAAAGCGTGGAAGCTAACGTCGTCGACCATTCCTCCATGTGGAGCCTGGTCAGCAATGCCAGCATCGTGGTGCAGTTGGTAATGTTGACCCTGGTGGCCGCATCGGTGACCTCATGGATCATGATCTTTCAGCGCAGCAATCTGCTGCGCGCCGGTCGACGTGCCCTGGAGAGCTTCGAGGAGCGCTTCTGGTCGGGTATCGACCTGTCCAAACTCTACCGTCAGGCCGGCAGCAACCCGGATCCGGACTCGGGCGTGGAGCAGATCTTCCGTGCCGGTTTCAAGGAGTTCTCGCGTCTGCGCCAGCAGCCGGGTGTCGATCCTGAAGCGGTGATGGAAGGCGTGGCCCGTGCCATGCGCGTGGCCATCTCCCGCGAGGAAGAAAAACTCGAGCAAAGCCTGCCGTTCCTGGCCACCGTCGGTTCGGTCAGCCCGTATATCGGTCTGTTCGGTACCGTCTGGGGGATCATGAACTCCTTCCGCGGCCTGGCCAGTGCACAACAGGCCACTCTCGCCACAGTGGCTCCGGGTATTGCCGAGGCCCTGGTCGCTACCGCGATCGGCCTGTTCGCCGCGATCCCGGCCGTTATCGCTTACAACCGTTTCTCTGCCCGCAGCGAAACCCTGCTGGGCCGCTACTACACCTTCGCCGATGAGTTCCAGGCGATCCTGCACCGCAAAGTGCACACCAGCGAAGAATAAGCAGGTATTTCCCGATGGCTTTAATCACTCGAGCCCGACACAAGCGCAAGCCGGTCGCCGAGATGAACGTAGTGCCTTACATCGACGTGATGCTGGTGCTGCTGGTCATCTTCATGGTGACTGCGCCGATGCTCAATCAGGGCGTGAAGGTGGATCTGCCCAAGGTTTCCAGCGAAGCCTTGCCGCAGGACAACAACACCCAGGTGCTGACCATTTCGATCAAGGCTGACAAGACCTACTACTGGAACCTTGGCAGCGAAGTCGACACCGAGAAGCAACAGGACCGGGCCATGACCCTGCCGCAGATGACCAGCGCGGTGACCAAGATCATCGCGGCCGGTAATGATAACGGCAAGCGTACCCAGGTCTTCATCCGTGGCGACAAGTCCGTCGATTATGGCTCCGTCATGGGCGCCATGGGCGGGTTGCAGAAAGCCGGGGTCGGTAATGTTGGCTTGATCACCGAGGCCCCCTGATGCAGCAACAGCGAGAGCCGTCCGCCTCGGAAAGCTACTTCTGGCCCAGCGTCTGGGCGATTGGCTTGCACGTGCTGGTGTTCGGCATGCTGTTCGTCAGTTTCGCCATGACGCCTGAGCTGCCGCCGGCCAAGCCGATTGTCCAGGCAACCTTGTACCAACTGAAATCGAAAAGTCAGGCAACCACCCAGACCAATCAGAAGATTGCGGGTGAGGCGAAGAAGTCCGCCGCGCGCCAGACCGAAGTCGAGCAGATGGAGCAGAAAAAGGTCGAGCAGGAGGCAATCAAGGCGGCGGAACAAAAGAAAGAAGAAGCGGCTCAAAAGGCCGAGGAAGCCAAGAAGGCCGATGAGGCGAAGAAAGCGGAACAGGCGAAGAAGGCTGACGAAGCCAAGAAAGCCGAAGACGCTAAGAAAGCCGCCGAAGCCAAGAAGGCAGAAGAGAAACAATTGGCTGATATAGCCAAGAAAAAAGCTGAAGAAGAAGCCAAGAAGGCTGCTGAAGAAGAGGCCAAGAAAGAGGCCGCTGAAGAAGCCAAGAAGAAAATCGTCGAAGACGCGAAGAAGAAAGCCGCCGAAGACGCCAAGAAGAAAGCCGAAGCTGAAGAGGCGAAAAAGAAAGTCGCCGACGAAGCCAAGAAGAAAGCGGCTGCCGATGCTGCGAAGAAGAAAGCGCAGGAAGCGGCACGCAAATCGGTCGAGGACAAGAAGGCCCAGGCACTTGCCGACCTGTTGTCCGACAAGACCGAGCGTCAGCAGGCTTTGGCGGATGAGCGTGGTGACGAAACCGCGGGCAGCTTCGATGATCTGATTCGCGCGCGGGCGGCGGAAGGCTGGGCTCGTCCTCCTTCGGCACGCAAAGGCATGACGGTTGTGCTGCAGATCGGCATGTTGCCGGACGGTACGGTGACCACGGTCAGCGTGGCCAAGTCCAGTGGCGACGGTCCGTTCGATGCGTCGGCAGTGGCAGCGGTCAAGAATATTGGACGTTTGACGGAAATGCAGGGAATGAAGCCGAGCGATTTCGCTCCGTATCGTTCATTCAAGATGACATTCACACCTGAGGATCTAGCCTTGTGAGAAACCTTCTTCGAGGAATGCTGGTCGTGATCTGCTGCATGGCAGGGATCGCGATGGCGGATGAAAAGAACATTCTGGTCACCAGCGGCAGCGATCGGGCGACCCCGATCGCCGTCGTACCGTTCGGCTTCCAGGGCGGTGCCGTGCTGCCGGATGACATGGCTGAAATCATTGGCAACGATTTGCGGAACTCGGGCTATTACTCGCCGATTCCGAAGCAAAACATGATCAGCCAGCCAAGCCAGCCGAGCGAAATCATCTTCCGTGACTGGAAGGCGGTGGGGGCCCAGTACATGATGGTCGGCAATATTGTTCCGGCGGGCGGTCGTCTGCAGGTGCAATGGGCATTGTTCAACGTCGCCACCGAGCAGAAAGTGGCGGACGGCAGTGTTTCCGGCACCACCGAACAGCTGCGCGACATGGCGCACTACATCTCCGATCAGTCCTTCGAAAAACTGACCGGCATTAAAGGTGCATTCTCGACTCGCCTGCTGTACGTCACAGCCGAGCGCTTCTCCGAGAAGAACACCCGTTACACGCTGCAACGTTCGGACTATGACGGTGCCCGTGCCGTGACCCTGCTGCAATCGCGCGAGCCTATTCTGTCGCCGCGTTTCGCACCGGATGGCAAGCGCATCGCCTATGTGTCGTTCGAACAGAAGCGTCCGCGCATCTTCATGCAGAACATCGACACCGGTCGTCGTGAGCAGATCACCAACTTCGAAGGCCTGAACGGTGCTCCGGCCTGGTCGCCGGATGGCAATCGCCTGGCGTTCGTACTGTCGAAGGACGGCAACCCGGACGTCTACGTGATGAACCTCGGCTCGCGCCAGATCACCCGAGTGACTGCAGGTCCCGGCATCAACACCGAACCGTACTGGGGCAAGGATGGTTCGACCATCTACTTCACTTCCGACCGTGGTGGCAAGCCGCAGATCTACAAGACCAGCGCCAATGGCGGTGGTGCCGAGCGTGTGACGTTCGTGGGCAACTACAACGCCAACCCGAAGCTGTCGGCTGATGAAAAGACCCTGGTGATGATCCATCGTCAGGACGGTTTCACCAATTTCAAAGTGGCGGCTCAGGATTTGCAGCGCGGAAGTGTAAAAATCCTCACTGATAGCACTCTGGACGAGTCGCCTACTGTTGCGCCCAACGGCACCATGGTAATCTACGCCACCCGCCAGCAGGGCCGGGGAGTCTTGATGCTCGTGTCCATTAATGGACGCGTGAGGCTCCCGCTTCCTACCGCTCAAGGCGAAGTCAGAGAACCGTCCTGGTCCCCTTACCTGAACTGACGCGGCGCTTTACGTTTTACTTAACACACTGGGGTTCATTAGGAGTTTCACGATGGAAATGCTGAAGTTTGGTAAATTTGCTGCGCTGGCTCTGGCCATGGCTGTAGCTGTAGGTTGCTCGTCCAAGGGTGGCGACAACGCCGGTGAAGGCGCTGTTGATCCAAACGCTGGTTACGGCGCAAACACTGGTGCAGTTGACGGTTCCCTGAGCGAAGAAGCTGCTCTGCGCGCAATCACCACCTTCTACTTCGAATACGACAGCTCGGACCTGAAGCCAGAAGCCATGCGCGCTCTGGACGTTCACGCCAAAGACCTGAAAGCAAACGGCGCTCGCGTTGTTCTGGAAGGCAACACCGACGAACGTGGTACTCGTGAGTACAACATGGCACTGGGCGAGCGTCGTGCGAAAGCCGTTCAGCGCTACCTGGTACTGCAAGGTGTTTCCCCAGCTCAGCTGGAACTGGTTTCCTACGGCGAAGAGCGTCCAGTTGCTACCGGCAACGACGAGCAGTCCTGGGCTCAAAACCGTCGCGTCGAACTGCGTAAGTAATTCGATATGCGAACGTGCCGTCGTGCTGTAACTGTTCTGGCTCTCAGCCTCGCGCCGCTTGCGGCGTGGGCTGCGGTTCCTGTGGTCGATGACAACTCCGGTTATAACAATAGCGGGAGCAGTTATCCGCCTGCAGGTTACGGTACGAACGGCGCCTATGCCGGGGGAGCGGCTACGGCCCCTGCCTCGGCACAAGGCATGCTGTTCAACCAACTGCAACAGATGCAGGATCAGATATCGCGCCAGCAGGGTGTGATCGAAGAACTGCAGAATCAGGTTGCGCGCATGAAGCAGGAATCCCTGGAGCGATACCAGGATCTTGATCGGCGCATAGGGTCGGGTGTTGCACCTGCCGCGACTCCAGAGAATTCTTCAGCCGGTGGCGATGCAAGCGCTGCTGCCGGTGCCGCCGCCGCCGCCGGTGCCGGGGCTGCTGCAGCCCAGGCGCCCGCCGCGAACAGTGAGCCGGGTGATCCGGCCAAGGAAAAGCTGTATTACGATGCAGCCTTCGACCTTATCAAGGCCAAGGACTTCGACAAGGCCAGCCAGGCGTTTTCTGCGTTCCTGCGTAAATACCCGAACAGTCAGTACGCGGGCAATGCCCAGTACTGGCTGGGTGAGGTGAACCTGGCCAAGGGCGACCTGCAGGGCGCAGGTCAGGCTTTCGCCAAGGTTTCGCAGTTGTATCCAAAGCACGCCAAGGTGCCGGACTCGCTGTACAAGCTGGCTGACGTAGAGCGCCGTCTCGGTCACACCGACAAGGTCAAGGGTATTCTGCAGCAAGTGGTTTCCCAATACCCGGGCACCTCTGCAGCCCAACTGGCACAACGCGATCTGCAACGCATGTAACTGTGTTTGTCCGTCTGGAAGAAACCCGCGCTTGTCGCGGGTTTTTTCGTTAGAATTCACGCCCTTTTATGAAACACGCTTCTGGTGATCTACGCGTTGGCGGGGTTGCCTGGAGTGCCTGACGGAGGCGGACAGCCTGTTTAGCTGTTACGCCCGTGGCGACTATGCAAGACACATTGAGAATCACCGAAGTTTTCTACTCTTTGCAGGGGGAAACGCGGACTGCCGGGCTGCCCACTGTTTTTGTGCGCCTGACCGGTTGCCCATTGCGTTGCCAATACTGCGACAGTGCCTACGCGTTCAGCGGCGGCACGATTCGTACGCTCGACGATATCCTTGAACAGGTAGCCGGATATCATCCTCGCTACGTCTGCGTCACTGGCGGTGAGCCGTTGGCGCAACCGAATGCCATTCCTTTGCTCAAGCGATTGTGTGATGCCGATTACGAGGTCTCGCTGGAAACCAGCGGCGCTCTCGATATTTCGGCGGTCGATCCCCGGGTCAGTCGAGTTGTCGACTTGAAGACCCCGGACTCGAAAGAGGCGCATCGCAACCGTTACGAGAACATCGAACTGCTGACACCCAACGATCAGGTGAAGTTTGTCATCTGTTCGCGGGAAGACTACGACTGGGCAGTATCAAAGCTGATTCAGTACGGTCTTGAGCGACGCGCTGGCGAAGTGCTGTTTTCCCCCAGTCACCACGACCTGAATGCTCGGGACTTGGCGGATTGGGTGGTGGCGGATAATTTGCCGGTACGCCTGCAATTGCAACTGCACAAATATCTGTGGAATGACGAGCCGGGGCGCTGAGATGGCAGAGCAACTGAACACTACTGAAAAACGTGCGGTCATTTTGTTGTCCGGCGGTCTGGACTCGGCAACGGTTGTTGCCATGGCCCGCGCGGAAGGTTATCGCTGCTACACCATGAGCTTCGATTACGGCCAGCGCTCCCATGCCGAGTTGGATGCTGCCGCGCGCGTCGCCCGCGATTTGGGCGTGGTCGAGCACAAGGTCATCGGTCTGAACCTGAACGGCATGGGTGGTTCGGCCCTGACCGACAGTAATATCGATATACCGGAGGAGCCGGGAGAAGGTATTCTGGTGACTTATGTGCCAGCGCGCAACACCGTGTTCCTGTCCCTTGCCCTGGGTTGGGCTGAAGTGCTGGGTGCCCGTGACATCTTCATTGGTGTCAATGCGGTGGATTATTCCGGGTATCCGGATTGCCGTCCTGAGTTCATTGAATCTTTCGAGCGTATGGCCAACCTTGCGACCAAGGCCGGCGTGGAGGGCAACGGTTTCCGTATCCAGGCTCCATTGCAGAACCTGAGCAAGGCCCAGATCGTTCAGGCGGGTGTGAAGCTTGGTGTGGACTACGGGCTGACCGTTTCCTGCTATCAGGCGAACGATGAAGGCCGTGCCTGCGGCAAATGCGACAGCTGCCGGCTGCGTGCAGAAGGCTTCGCAGCGGCCGGAATCAGCGATCCGACACGTTATTTTTGATTTTTTTCAAATTAGGTGTTGAATAGTCCTTAAAAATCAGTATTATACGCGCCACCACACAGCGGGTCGTTAGCTCAGTTGGTAGAGCAGTTGGCTTTTAACCAATTGGTCGTAGGTTCGAATCCTACACGACCCACCATTTTTGATGTTTTTAAAAGTCTGGAAGGCCCACGAAAGTGAGGATTTCCGGATTTTTTTTTGCCTGCGATCTGGCTCCCTCCTTTTGGCGCCGTTGCGCTGACACAGGTCAGATTCATCTTTTGCATCACCGGGATATTCTGTAGCCTTGCGCAGCTTCAACGCTGTCCGTGCCTGATAACACTCACTCTCCCGGCGGTACCCTCAAGCGGTCCGGAGCCGGGTGTATACTCGACTTTCGCGCGAATGCGCCTGCAGGTCTTGCGAACATGACGCAGATATCCGAACGCCTTCTGGTACAAGCCCACCTCGACGCCAAGCAGCCCAAACCGCTGACGGCCGAGGAGGAGGCTTTTTACCGTTCCGCCATCGCTGCCGAGCTCAAGGCTCAGGACGCGGTGCTGGTCGCCCATTTTTATTGCGATCCGATCATCCAGGCCCTTGCTGAAGAAACCGGCGGTTGCGTTTCCGACTCTCTGGAAATGGCCCGTTTCGGCAATGCTCATCCGGCCAGGACCGTGGTGGTCGCCGGCGTGAAGTTCATGGGGGAGACCGCGAAGATTCTCAACCCGGAAAAACGCGTGCTGATGCCGACCCTGGAAGCGACCTGCTCGCTGGATCTGGGATGCCCGGTGGACGAGTTTTCGGCGTTCTGTGATCAGCATCCGGAGCGTACCGTTGTGGTGTACGCCAACACTTCGGCAGCCGTGAAGGCACGGGCGGACTGGGTGGTGACATCGAGCTGCGCACTGGAGATCGTCGAAAGCCTGATGGACAACGGCGAAACCATCATCTGGGGTCCGGACAAGCATCTGGGCACCTACATTCAGCGCAAGACCGGCGCCGACATGCTGCTGTGGGACGGTGCCTGCATCGTTCATGAAGAGTTCAAGTCCAGGCAACTGGAAGACATGAAAGCGCTGTACCCGGATGCGGCCATTCTGGTGCACCCGGAGTCACCGACTTCGGTGATCGAGCTGGCGGACGCTGTCGGTTCCACCAGTCAGCTGATTGCAGCTGCACAGTCGTTGCCGAACAAGACCCTGATCGTGGCCACCGATCGTGGCATCTTCTACAAGATGCAGCAGCTGTGCCCGGACAAGGTCTTCATCGAGGCGCCAACCGCCGGTAACGGCGCAGCATGTCGCAGTTGCGCCCATTGCCCGTGGATGGCCATGAACACCCTTGAGCGCACGCTGAAGTGCCTGAAGGAGGGTTCGAACGAGATCTTCGTCGACCCGGCGCTGATTCCCCAGGCCATTCGTCCGCTCAAGCGCATGCTGGACTTCACTCAGGCTGCGCGGATGAAGCTGGCGGGCAACGCCTGATTCTGTGCTGCACAAAAAAACGCCCCGATCGTATCGGGGCGTTTTTGCATCCACAGAATTACTTCGCTTTCTTCGGAACCCGCACCAGTTGCGTATCCGAATAGATGTCATGCCAGGCGCGCTTCTGTTTATCGAACAGCGACCAGAAGAACCCCAGGCCCAGACACAGCCACGAAGCGATCGATACCATGAATCGAAGCAGCGCCTGCCACAGGCTGATCGCAGTGCCATCGGCGTTCTGCACACGAATGCCCCACACCTGCATGCCCAGTGTCTGGCCTGCATGAGTCCAGAATTTGGCGAAGAAGGCGAACAGCACCAGCAGCAGCACTGTGGAGTACAGGGGGTCCCCATCCAGCTTGCCGGCATCGGTCAGGATCCGCAGACGTTCCTCGCCGATGATTGCGGCCTGAATCATCTTGTAGATGCCGCCAGTCACGATCAGCAGGGCGGTGCACAGCAGAAAGTCATAGAACACCGCTGCCAGGCGACGGCCCAGGCCGACGGCGGGGAACTCGCCCTGGGGATTGAGCAGGTGTTTCGACATGGCAGCCTCTGGACGGAAAGTGAAGCGCCATTTTACGGATTCGAGCGCACAAAAAAGCCCCTGATATCAATATCAGGGGCTTTTTCGTTACAGAAAATCAGGCTTCAGCGATGACTTCGTCAGCTTGCATGCCTTTCTGGCCCTGCACTGCAACGAAGGTCACTTTCTGGCCTTCTTTCAGGCTCTTGAAGCCGCTGCCCTGAATGGCGCGGAAATGCACGAACAGATCCGGACCGCTTTCTGGAGTGATAAAACCAAAACCTTTCTCGTCGTTAAACCACTTGACGGTACCGCTCTGACGTGTGGACATTTCTTATTTCCTTTGACGCAAAAATTGATGACAGTCTCTTCCTCATGAAAGAGTACTGGGGCTGGTTGCAGGAGAGTAAGAAGACGTCGAACGGGATGTAGCTAACTTGTAGGCTACTGCCCAGGTCACGATTCCAAGCTGACCCATGCAAACACAGTGGGCAAACTCTACGCCAACTACATGAGGAAATACAAGCCCTGTGAAGGCCCCGGTTTTCCTGTGCTTGCAGACTGTTAGGCGGTCCACTAGTCGGGCTTATACGATTAGCCTGTTCAATTGTTTTCGATCGTTATAAGCCAAGTTCATATTCGAATCGAATGTAAGGAAAGTGCACTGTTTTATGGCGATTGCGTTACACATTAGTGCACGCATAACGCAATCGCGTTACTTATAGAAACAGTCAATCAACCACGATAGTAGCGTTGTGGAACGAATGGCATTTTGCTTACAAGCATTTGCACCTTTTTCCCACGAACGATGGCCCAGACTGGCGTGTCCAGCGCGACGTAGGCGCTGTCGAGGTAACCCATCGCCAATGGCCCTCCCAACGTCGGGCCGAAGCCGCCGCTGCACACGCTGCCGATGATTTCGCCGGCTTCGTTGACGATTTCTGCACCTTCACGGACCGGTGTGCGCTCCTGCGGCAGCAGGCCGACGCGTTTGCGCACGACACCGTTCTGCTGCTGGCTGAATACTTGTTCTGCACCCGGGAAACCACCGGCACGCGCGCCATCGGCGCGGCGCGGTTTGGAAATGGCCCATACCAGGCTCGCTTCGATCGGCGTGGTATCGGTGTTCATATCGTGGCCGTACAGGCACAGGCCGGCCTCCAGGCGCAGCGAGTCACGGGCACCCAGGCCGATGGCGGCGACTTCCGGTTCGGTCAGCAGGGCACGGGCGAGTTTTTCCGCCTCGGCTGCCGGTACGGAGATTTCGAAACCATCTTCACCGGTGTAACCCGAACGGCTGACGAAGCAATCCACACCCAGCAGTTTCACGCGGGTGAATTGCATGAAAGTCATCTTTGCCACTTCCGGCGCCAGGCGTGCAAGCACGGTGACGGCTGCCGGGCCTTGCAGGGCGAGCAGGGCGCGGGCTTCGAACAGCTCGGTAATGGTGCACTGATCGCCGATGTGTTTTTGCAGATGGGCCAGGTCCTGATGTTTGCACGCAGCGTTGACCACCAGGAACAACTCGTCGTTGCCAAGGTTGGCGACCATCAGGTCATCGAGAATGCCGCCGGTTTCGTTGGTGAACATCGCGTAGCGCTGCATACCCGCCGGCAGGTCGATGATGTCCACCGGCACCAGGGTTTCCAGGGCTTTGGCGGCATTGGCGCCGGTCAGGCGGATCTGGCCCATGTGTGACACATCGAACAGCCCGGCCTGCTCACGGGTGTGCTGATGCTCTTTCATCACGCCCAGTGGATATTGCACCGGCATGTCGTAGCCGGCGAACGGCACCATGCGGGCGCCGAGTTCGAGATGCAGAGCGTGCAGCGGGGTTTTCGACAGTTGTTCGGTGGACATGCGTGACTCCTTGATTCACACCAACTCTCTCCCGGAGGGAGAGGGAACCGTTTTGTGTTCTCTCCCGGAGGGAGAGTGAGTTAATGACGCGATCAGCACTCGATAATGTTGACCGCCAGACCGCCGCGGGCGGTCTCCTTGTATTTGCTTTTCATGTCGGCGCCGGTCTGGCGCATGGTGCGGATAACCTTGTCGAGGGAGACAAAATGCTGCCCGTCTCCACGCATGGCCATGCGCACGGCATTGATCGCCTTGACCGAGCCCATGGCGTTGCGCTCGATGCAGGGCACCTGCACCAGCCCGCCGATCGGATCGCAGGTCAGGCCGAGGTTGTGTTCCATGCCGATTTCGGCGGCGTTTTCCACTTGCTGCACGCTGCCGCCGAGGACTTCGCACAACGCACCGGCCGCCATCGAACAGGCCACACCAACCTCGCCCTGACAGCCGACTTCGGCGCCGGAAATCGAGGCGTTTTCCTTGTACAGAATGCCGATGGCCGCCGCGGTCAGCAGGAAACGCACCACGCCGTCATCGTTCGCCCCAGGAATGAAGCGCATGTAGTAATGCAGGACCGCCGGAATGATCCCCGCCGCGCCATTGGTCGGTGCCGTGACCACGCGCCCGCCGTGGGCGTTTTCTTCGTTGACGGCGAGGGCGTATAGATTGACCCAGTCGAGCACCGACAACGGATCGCGCAGCGACGATTCCGGGTTCTTGCACAGTTGCCGGTGCAACGCCGCCGCTCGTCGCTTGACCTTCAAACCACCCGGCAGGATGCCCTCGTTGCGACAGCCGGCGGCCACGCAGTCCTGCATCACTTGCCAGATTTTCAGCAGGCCGGCACGGGTTTCCGCTTCCGGGCGCCAGGCGCTTTCGTTGGTCAGCATCACCTGGCTGATCGACAGTCCGTAGGTGGCGCAGTGACCGAGCAAGTCCTTGGCACTCTTGAACGGAAAGGTCAGCGGTGTGGCGTCTTCGACGATGCGGTCGGCCCCGGCCGCGTCTTCGTCGACCACAAAACCGCCGCCCACCGAGTAGTACTCGCGGCTGCGGATCTGTAATCCCGCTGCATCGAAGGCACGGAAGATCATGCCGTTGGGGTGATAGGCCAGCGGCTTGCGGATCATGGCCAGATGTTCTTTCTCGTTGAACACGATGCTGTGTTCACCGAGCAGGTTCAAACGGCCACTGCCGCGAATATCCTGTAGACGGGCGGCGACGGTTTCAGTGTCCACGGTATCCGGATGTTCACCTTCCAGCCCCAGCAGCACGGCCTTGTCGCTGCCGTGGCCCTTGCCGGTGGCGCCGAGGGATCCATACAGCTCGACCCTGACGCTGGTGGTGGCCGACAACAGGTTTTCCCGGCGCAGGCCTTCGACGAAGCGCGCAGCAGCGCGCATCGGGCCGACGGTGTGGGAACTGGAAGGGCCGATGCCAATCTTGAACAGGTCGAACACGCTTAACGACATGGTTGTTCTCCGGTTTCTTGTTATAGGCACATCAGGCACGCATGAGGGGGGCGGGCGAACCCGCCCCCCTCACAGGTCAAGCGTAGCTTTCGATCGACGGGCAGGCGCAGACCAGGTTGCGGTCGCCGAACACGTTGTCGACGCGGCCGACCGGCGGCCAGTACTTGCCTTCGATCAACGACGCCACCGGGTACACCGCTTGTTCACGGCTGTACGGATGAGTCCACTCGCCGACCAGCTCGGCAGCAGTGTGCGGAGCGTTCTTCAGTGGGTTGTCGTCCTTGTCCAGAGTGCCGTTTTCCACTGCGCGGATTTCTTCGCGGATGCGGATCATGGCGTCGCAGAAACGGTCCAGTTCTTCCCTGGATTCGCTTTCGGTCGGCTCGATCATCAGCGTGCCGGCCACCGGGAACGACATGGTCGGGGCGTGGAAGCCGAAGTCGATCAGACGTTTGGCGACATCATCGACGCTGATGCCGCTGCTGTCTTTCAGCGGACGCAGATCAAGAATGCACTCGTGCGCCACCAGACCGTTGCTGCCGGTGTACAGCACCGGATAGTGCTCTTCCAGGCGACGGGAAATGTAGTTGGCATTGAGAATCGCCAGTTGCGAAGCACGCTTGAGGCCTGCGCCGCCCATCATGCGAATGTACATCCAGGTGATCGGTAGAATGCTCGCGCTGCCGAATGGTGCCGCGCAGACCGCGCCTTCCTTGCGTTCCATGTGGCCATGGCCCGGCAGGAACGGGGCCAGGTGCGATTTCACGCCGATCGGGCCGACGCCCGGGCCACCACCGCCGTGGGGAATGCAGAAGGTTTTGTGCAGGTTCAGGTGCGAGACGTCGCCGCCGAACTTGCCTGGTGCGCAGAGGCCGACCATCGCGTTCATGTTGGCGCCGTCGATGTACACCTGGCCGCCGTTGTCATGAATGATGCCGCAGATTTCGCGGATGCCTTCTTCGAACACGCCATGGGTCGACGGGTAGGTGATCATCAGCGCCGCGAGGTGTTCGCGATGCTCGATGGCCTTGGCGCGCAGGTCTTCGATGTCCACATTGCCACGGGCGTCGCACGCGGTCACGACCACGCGCATGCCGGCCATGTTGGCGGTGGCCGGGTTGGTACCGTGGGCGGACGACGGGATCAGGCAGATGTCGCGACGGTCTTCGCCACGGCTCTGGTGGTAGGCGCGGATCGCCAAGAGACCTGCGTATTCACCCTGGGAGCCGGCGTTCGGTTGCAGCGAGATCGCGTCGTAACCGGTGGCGGCGCAGAGCATCGCTTCCAGCTCGTCGGTCAGTTGCTGGTAGCCGGCGCTTTGCTCGGCCGGGGCGAACGGGTGCAGGGCGCCGAATTCGGCCCAGGTCACCGGTATCATTTCGCTGGCGGCGTTTAGCTTCATGGTGCACGAGCCCAGCGGGATCATGGTGCGATCCAGTGCCAGGTCCTTGTCCGCCAGTTTGCGCAGGTAGCGCATCAGCTCGGTTTCCGAGTGATAACGGTTGAACACCGGGTGGCTGAGGATCGGCGACTGACGCACCAGTGCGGCTGGAATGGTGCTCTGAGCGGAGGCGGCGAGAGCGGCGAAATCCGGCAGGGCCTTGCCATCGGCGAACAGCCCCCACAGGGTTTCGATGTCGGCCTGGGTGGTGGTTTCGTCCACCGACAGGCCCAGACGCTGAGCATCGATCACGCGCAGGTTGATCTGTTGAGCGCGAGCCTTGTCATGCAGCGCAGCAGTGTGCGCGCCGGTGGCCAGGGTCAGGGTGTCGAAGAAGCTGACTTGCTCGACGGTCACGCCCAGTGCGCTCAGACCCTTGGCCAGGATCGCGGTCAGGTGGTGCACGCGGTTGGCGATCCGGGTCAGGCCTTTCGGGCCGTGGTACACGGCATACATGCTGGCGATGTTGGCCAGCAGCACTTGTGCGGTGCAAATGTTCGAGGTGGCCTTCTCGCGGCGGATGTGCTGCTCGCGGGTCTGCATCGCCAGACGCAGGGCCGGCTTGCCGAAGCGGTCAACCGAAACGCCGACCAGACGGCCCGGCATGTCGCGCTTGAACGCATCTTTGGTGGAGAAGTAAGCCGCGTGCGGGCCACCGAAGCCCAGCGGCACGCCGAAGCGTTGTGCCGAACCGATGGCGACGTCTGCACCGAACTCGCCCGGGGCGGTCAGCAGGGTCAGGGCCAGCAGGTCGGCGGCCACGGCTACCAGGGCATTGGCAGCGTGGAAGCGTTCGGTCAGTTCGCGGTAGTCGAACACATCACCGTTGCTCGCCGGGTACTGCAGCAGGGCGCCGAAGAATGGCGTCACGTCGGTCAGTTCGCGCTCGTCGCCCACCACCACCTCAATGCCCAGCGGCTCGGCACGGGTGCGCAGCACGTCGAGGGTTTGCGGATGACTGTGGATCGAGGCGAAGAACTGGTGACTGCCCTTGTTCTTGCTCAGGCGTTTGCAGAAGGTCATGGCTTCGGCAGCGGCGGTGGCTTCGTCGAGCAAGGAGGCGTTGGCGATCGGCAGACCGGTGAGGTCACTGATCAGAGTCTGGAAGTTCAGCAGCGCTTCGAGACGGCCCTGGGAAATTTCCGGCTGGTACGGGGTGTAGGCGGTGTACCAGGCCGGGTTTTCCAGCAGGTTGCGCAGGATCGGCGACGGCGTGTGGCAGTTGTAGTAGCCCTGGCCGATGTAGGTCTTGAACAACTGGTTCTTGCCGGCGATGGATTTGATCATCGCCAGGGCGTCGGCTTCGCTCAGGCCATCGTCCAGGCCGAGTACGCTGGTGCCCTTGATGCTTTCCGGGATGACGCTGGCGGTCAGGGCTTCGAGCGAGTCGAAGCCGAGGCTGTTGAGCATGGCCTGCTCGTCACCGGTGCGAGGACCGATATGACGAGTAATGAATTCGTTGGCGGTGCCGAGATTTACTTGGGTCATGTCAGGTTCCTCAGGCTTCGGCTTGGGCTTTGATCAGACGGTCGTAGGCGTCCTGATCCAGCAACTTCGCGACAGCCGACGCGTCGGCAGGCTTGAAGCGGAAGAACCAGCCTTCACCCAGCGGATCTTCGTTGACCAGTTCCGGGCTGTCTTCCAGCGCCGGGTTGGTCGCCAGGACCTCGCCGTCCAGCGGCATGTAAACGCCGCTCGCGGCTTTGACCGATTCCACGGTGGCAGCTTCGGCGCCTTTCTCGTAAGCCTGCAATTCAGGCAGTTGCACGAACACCACGTCGCCCAGGGCGTTCTGCGCGAAAGCGGTGATGCCAACGGTGACAGAGCCATCGGCTTCGGCGCGCAGCCATTCGTGATCTTCGGTAAAACGCAACTCGCTCATGGAATCTCCTAAGGGCCAGACTCGTCTGGTGGACGCGGTGGAATACTCGGGCGGCAATGCCCTGATTTTATGAGCGGTTACTTAGCAAGAACGCGGCCAAAGTAAAAATGTCCTTATAAATCAATAATTTGAATAGCTATCTGGTAATCATGATCGAGCAGGGTGTAGCGAAATCGCTACAGCTTGGAGCGAAGAAAAAAGCTGAAGCGGATCAGAGCCTTGCACGACGGTGATCGGAGAGGGGTGTAGCGATATCGTTCCGCTGTAGCGCTTTCAGTACAGATAGAGGTCGCTTTTGTCGGGGTCAGGCTTTTCCTGGAATCCCGTACTTGCGCAGCCGATGGGCAATTGCGGTGTGTGAGGTCTGTAGACGACTGGCCAGTTGGCGGGTCGAGGGATAGCTGACATAGAGTTTTTCCAGCAGCGATTTCTCGAAGGCTTCCACCGCTTCTTCCAGGCTGTCGACATCGGTGTCGGTCTGGCGTGCCACCGCGGTACCGGCGATGTCGAGGTCACCGATGTCCACCAGACTGCTTTCGCAGATCGCCGCCGCGCGGAAGATCACGTTCTGCAATTGCCGCACGTTGCCCGGCCAGCGGTTGCCGAGCAGCGCCGGGTAAGTGCCCGGGGCGAGGCGGCAGACCGGGCGCTGGATCTGCGCGCAGGCCTGCTGCATGAAATAGCGTGCCAGCAACAGAATGTCCTGACCGCGTTCGCGCAGCGGTGGCACTTCGACGTTGAGCACGTTGAGACGGTAGAACAGGTCTTCGCGGAACAGGCCTTCGCTGACCATTTTTTCCAGATCGCGATGGGTCGCGCTGAGGATCCGCACATCGACCTTCACTTCGCGATCACCGCCCACCCGACGGAAGCTGCCGTCGTTGAGGAATCGCAGCAGCTTGGCCTGCAAGTACGGTGACATCTCGCCAATCTCGTCGAGAAACACCGTGCCCTGGTTGGCCAGTTCCATCAGTCCCGGTTTGCCGCCCCGTTGTGCGCCGGTGAAGGCGCCAGGGGCGTAGCCGAACAGTTCGCTCTCGGCGAGATTCTCCGGCAGGGCCGCGCAGTTCAGTGCCAGGAAAGGCGCATTGTGTCGGGCGCTGCTGGCGTGACAGGCACGGGCCACCAGCTCCTTGCCGGTGCCGGTTTCGCCCTGGATCAGCAGCGGTGCATCGAGCGCCGCTACCCGTTGTGCGCGGGCCTTGAGAGTGCGGATCGGCGGGGAATCGCCGAGCAGTGCGTCGAAGCCTTCGGCGTGATCGTGGTGCAGCGCCGAGAGCTGTTCGCCGATGCGATTCGGTTGATACAGCGTCAGCAGGGCGCCGGCGTCGGTGATCGGTGTGGCGTCCAGCAGCAGGGTCTGGCCGTTGACGGTGATTTCCCGCAGCGGCAGGCGGAAACCCTGTTCGAGCAGGGTTTCGAGCAGGCCCGGATCGTTGAACAGCTCCGAGACACTTTCCCCCGCTGGTTCGCGACCGTACAGGGCGATCAGCGCCGGGTTGGCCAGCAGCACCTTGCCGGCGCTGTCCAGCGCCAGCACCGGGTCTGTCATCGCCGCGAGCAAGGCGTCGAGCTGCAAGTGTCGACGCTGGCCAGGCAGGATATCGACCACCACCACGGCCTCCACGCCGCGTACCCGGAACAGCGCATCCTTGAGTTCTTCGAGTACTTGCGGGCTGAGGGTCGGGGCGTCGATGTAGACGTTCGGCGGGACCATTTCCACCGCATCCAGATTGAGGTTGCGTCCACCGAGAATCGCCAGGACTTCCTGGGTGATGCCGACGCGGTCGATGAAGCTGACGTGGATACGCATGGGGTGGTTCTGGATTCTGGAGTGCGGAGGGGGGCAAGTATGCCTTGGGGCGGGGAAATGGTGAAATCCGGCCAACCGATGTGGGAGCGAGCCTGCTCGCGATAGCGGTGTGTCAGCAATGAAGATGTCGACAGAAAAGCCGGCTTCGCGAGCAGGCTCGCTCCCACAATGGAAACGTGCTGTGCAGGGTTACTCGAAATGCTCGGGATTGACCGGGTCCCCGGATTTCATATTCAGCTGCATACGAATGTCTTCAAACATCAGGTCGTAATGCTTGTGCACCGAGCCGAGCTGGCTATGGCTTTTGGGGATGCCGTATTTTTCGGCGATCTGCGTCACGTTGCGGGCGAAGTTGTAGGCCTCTTCCTTGGGCAGAAAGAACGGCTCGTTGACCTCTTTGCCCTGGATGCTTCCGATCAGCCGGAACTGTATTCCTTTGCCTTTTTGCGGATCCTGCGACACCTCGTATTCGAGGCGGATGTTGTAGTTGACGTCATCCTGGGTCAACGCGTGCCGCTCGATGTGCAAATGACCGGGTTCGAACTGGGCCATGGTGTTCTCTCCTTTCAAGGCATGGGAGAAGGGCAGACCTGGAGTCTGCCCCAGCATTTCATTTTTATCGGTAGGTGATGCCGGGTTTCGCGGTACTGACGCGAGTACCGGCGGTGCCCTGGACGATGGCTTCGATGTCTGCCAGCGAACCGATCACCGCAACCTTGCCAGTATGGCGCGCAAATTCGCAGGCTGCCTGCACCTTCGGCCCCATGGAGCCGGCGGCGAAGCCCAGGCGCTCCAGTTCGTCCGGGTGGGCCTGGGCGATGGCTTTCTGGGTCGGCTTGTTGAAGTCGACATAGGCGGCGTTGACGTCGGTGGCGATCACCAGCAGATCCGCTTCCAGTTGTTCGGCGAGCAATGCCGAGCACAGGTCCTTGTCGATGACAGCCTCGATGCCCTTGAGGTTGCGCTGCTCGTCGTACATGGTCGGAATGCCGCCACCGCCGGCGCAGATCACGATGCTGCCCTTGTCCAGCAGCCACTTGATCGGGCGGATCTCGAAAATGCGTTTGGGTTTCGGGCTGGCGACCACGCGACGGTATTTGTCACCGTCGGCCTTGACCACCCAGCCTTTCTCCTTGGCCAGGCGCTCGGCTTCTTCTTTGGCATAGACCGGGCCGATGAATTTGGTCGGGTCCTTGAAGGCCGGGTCTTTGGGGTCGACTTCGACCTGGGTGAGCAGGGTGGCGAACGGGACTTCGAAGTCCAGCAGGTTGCCCAGTTCCTGTTCGATGATGTAGCCGATCATGCCTTCGGTTTCGGCACCGAGCACGTCCAGAGGATAGGCTTCATCAGGTTTGTAGGAGAGGCCTTGCAACGACAACAGGCCGACTTGCGGGCCGTTTCCGTGGGCGATGACCAGCTGATTGCCGGGATGGATCTTGGCGATTTGCTCGGTGGCGATGCGGATGTTGGCGCGCTGGTTGTCAGCGGTCATCGGCTCGCCACGGCGGAGCAGGGCGTTACCGCCCAGAGCTACGACGATACGCATGATGCAGTCCTTTCAGAATTCGGTGAGCCTGCGGGGGCAGCCTTTGGCGGCGCCCGCAGGTCAGGGGCAACGCTTACAGATCAGCCAGGGTCGACACCAGAATCGCCTTGATGGTGTGCATGCGGTTTTCCGCTTGCTCGAAGGCGATGCAGGCCGGCGACTCGAACACGTCATCGGTCACTTCGATGCCGTTGGCCAGGTGCGGGTACTGTTCGGCGATCTGTTTGCCGACCTTGGTATCGCTGTTGTGGAACGCCGGCAGGCAGTGCATGAACTTGGTGCGCGGGTTGCCGGTGGCTTTCATCAGCTCTTTGTTGACCTGATACGGTAGCAGTTGCTTGATGCGTTCACCCCAGGCATCGACCGGCTCGCCCATCGAGACCCAGACGTCGGTATGCACGAAGTCCACGTCCTTGACCGCCGCTTTCGGATCTTCGGTCAGGGTGATGCGGGCGCCGCTTTCTTCGGCGTATTTGCGGCAGCGCTCCACCAGATCGTCATGGGGCCACAGGGCCTTCGGTGCGGCAATGCGCACGTCCATGCCAAGCTTGGCGCCGATCAGCAACAGCGAGTTGCCCATATTGTTGCGGGCATCGCCCAGGTAGGCGTAGCTGATGTCATGCAATGGCTTGTCGCTGTGCTCGCGCATGGTCAGCACGTCGGCGATCATCTGAGTCGGGTGGTATTCATCGGTCAGGCCGTTGAACACCGGTACGCCGGCGAACTTGGCCAGCTCTTCGACGATTTCCTGCTTGAAGCCACGGTACTCGATGGCGTCGTACATGCGACCCAGCACGCGGGCCGTGTCTTTCATGCTTTCCTTGTGGCCGATCTGCGAGGAATTCGGGTCGATGTAGGTGACGTTGGCGCCCTGGTCGTAGGCGGCGACTTCGAACGCGCAGCGAGTGCGGGTCGAGGTTTTTTCGAAGATCAGGGCGATGTTGTTGCCCTTGAGGTGTTGCTGCTCGGTACCGGTGTACTTGGCGCGCTTGAGGTCACGGGACAGGTCCAGCAGATAACGCAGCTCGCGGGTGCTGTGATGTTCGAGACTGAGCAGGTTACGGTTGTGGATATTGAAAGCCATGATGGATCTCCTTGCGTACTGGGTTGTCCCCCTGGCCGCGACTTTCTGTTGAAAGAAGGCGAGTCGCGGCCAGGGCTCAGAGTTTTAGTAATCGATCGGGTCGCGCACGATCGGGCAGGTCATGCAGTGGCCGCCGCCACGGCCACGACCCAGTTCGCCGGCGCTGATGGTGATGACCTCGACCCCGGCCTTGCGCAGCAGCGTATTGGTGTAAGTGTTGCGGTCGTAACCGATGACGACCCCGGGCTCCAGGGCCACCACGTTGTTGCCGTCATCCCATTGTTCGCGTTCGGCAGCGAAGCTGTTGCCGCCGGTTTCCACCACGCGCAGGTTCGGCAGATTGAGCGAGCTGGCCACCACTTCGAGGAACGTTTTGTTCTCCCGGCGTACGTCCATGCCGTAAGGTTTGCTTTCATCAGGACGGATGATGAACGGCACGATTTCCTTAACCACTTCCGGGAAGACCGTGACGAGGTCGCGGTCGCAGAAACTGAACACGGTATCCAGGTGCATCGCCGCACGGGATTTCGGCAGGCCGGCGACCACGACTTTGTCCGCCGCACCTTTGGCGAACAGCGACTGCGCCAGTTGGCCGATGGCCTGGCGCGAGGTGCGCTCGCCCATCCCGATCAACACCACACCGTTGCCGATCGGCATCACGTCGCCGCCTTCGAGGGTGGCTTTGCCGTGCCCCTTGTCTGGATCGCCGTACCAGACGTCGAAATCGGCGCTGGTGAAATCGGGATGGAATTTGTAAATGGCGGTGGTCAGCAGGGTTTCCTGACGGCGCGCCGGCCAGTACATCGGGTTAAGCGTCACGCCGCCGTAGATCCAGCAGGTGGTGTCGCGGGTGAACTGGGTGTTGGGCAGTGGGTCGAGCAGAAAGCTGGAGTGGCCCAGGTAATCGCGGTACATCTTGATCACGCTGGCGCCTTCGCTGTCCGGCAGATCCTCGCCGGCCACACCGCCGATCAGGAATTCGGCGAGTTTGCGGGGCTCCAGGCCTTCGAGCCAGCTGCGCACTTCGTTGGTCAGGCCGACACCGACGGTGTCCGGGGTGATCTTGCGATCCAGAATCCATTTCAGTGCTTCGGGATTGCCGACGATGTCAGTCAGCAGATTATGCATTTCCAGCACTTCGACACCGCGCTCACGCATCTTGGTGACGAAATCGAAGTGATCGCGCTTGGCCTGGTTGACCCAGATCACATCGTCGAACAGCAGTTCGTCGCAGTTGCTCGGGGTCAGCCGCTGATGGGCCAGACCTGGGGAGCAAACCATGACTTTGCGCAGTTTGCCGGCTTCGGAGTGGACGCCGTACTTAACTTTTTCCGTGGTCATTTCAGTGATCCTCCAGATAACAAATCAATCAGCTACTACAGAGTCAGGAAGCCGTCGTAGAGACCGTAGGCCGCCACCAGGGCACCGACGATCACTGCGGCGAAAATCAGCTTCTCGACGTTGGTGAAAACCGCTTGTTTGAGTTCGAGCTTGGCCTTGGCGAACAAAATTGCGCCGGGGGCATAGAGCAGGGCCGAGAGCAGCAGGTACTTGACGCCGCCGGCATACAGCAGCCAGATCGCGTAGACGAGGGCGATGGCGCCGATGATCAGGTCCTTGCGTCGTTCGGCGGCAAAACCTTCATAGGTTTCGCCACGCACCGCCAGCAGCAGGGCATAGGCCGCCGACCACAGGTACGGCACCAGGATCATCGAGGTGGCGAGGTAGATCAGCGACAGGTAGGTGCTGGCCGAGAACAGGGTGATGACCAGAAACAGTTGCACCATCGCGTTGGTCAGCCACAGGGCATTGGCGGGCACCTGGTTGGCGTTTTCGCGGCGCAGGAACTCCGGCATGGTGTGGTCCTTGGCGGCGGCGAACATGATCTCCGCGCACAGCAGCACCCACGACAGCAATGCCCCCAGCAGCGAGATGATCAGACCGACGCTGATCAGCACCGCGCCCCAGTGACCGACCACGTGTTCCAGCACGGCGGCCATCGACGGGTTCTGCAGCTTGGCCAGTTCCGGCTGAGTCATGATGCCCAGCGACAGTACGTTCACCAGCACCAGGAACAGCAGCACGGTGATGAAGCCGATCACGGTGGCCTTGCCGACGTCCGTACGTTTTTCCGCCCGGGCCGAGAAGATGCTTGCGCCCTCGATGCCGATGAACACCCACACGGTGACCAGCATCATGTTGCGCACCTGGTTCATCACGCTGCCCAGGTCAGGGTTTTTCAAGCCCCAGATGTCGGCGGTGAAGATGTCCAGTTTGAAGGCGAACAGTGCAATCAGGACGAACAGCAGCAGGGGGACGACCTTGGCGACGGTGGTCACCAGGTTGATGAACGCCGCTTCCTTGATCCCGCGCAGCACCAGAAAGTGTACGGCCCACAGCAACACCGAGGCACCGATGACGGCCGCGACCGTGTTGCCTTCACCGAACACGGGAAAGAAATAACCTAGCGTACTGAACAGCAGCACGAAGTAGCCGACGTTGCCCAGCCAGGCACTGATCCAGTAACCCCAGGCCGAAGAGAAACCCATGTAGTCGCCGAAACCGGCCTTGGCGTAGGCGTATACACCGCCGTCCAGGTCAGGTTTGCGATTGGCCAGGGTTTGAAAGACGAACGCCAGGGTGAGCATGCCGACGGCGGTGATGGCCCAACCGATCAGCACCGCGCCGACGTCGGCGCTGGCTGCCATGTTTTGTGGCAAAGAGAATATCCCGCCACCGATCATTGAACCGACTACCAATGCAACCAGTGCACCTAGTCGTAGTTTTCCGGGAGCTTCAGACATTGCATGACTCCATTGCAGGAGAGAAGAGTTCACAGCGTAGTTCTGTTGGCTTTTCAAACAGCTGACTTAGATCAGTGCATGCTCACATTCCATTGTTAATGAATGACTTATGAGACCGATAGTGGCATAAGGCTTGTGTCTGGAAGGCCCGTCCCAGAGGCCTTTCGATGGTGCGGTTGGGAATGGATCCTATTGCTTTCGAGTTATCACGCTAGTTGCTTTTCGACGTTTGGCAAATTTTTCACATCTGTTTTCAGCACAGAATTGATTTATCAGGATCAGCGCACAAAACTATCTTCCTGTGCTATGCGTTAGCGTCATTCGCTATATATAAATGGATGTTGTCCGGTATTCCCTGATAAACGCCGGCCAGTTTTATCCACTTGGTTAATAGTTGTTACAGATAAAGCCTCGCCACCTATTTCAAGGAGATTTGAATGTCGCAACCGACGCAAAAGCTGCGCCTTGGCGCACTGATCGCTCTGGTGGTGGGTTCGATGATCGGCGGGGGGATTTTCTCTTTGCCGCAGAACATGGCGGCGCGGGCCGATGCCGGGGCGATCCTCATCGGTTGGGGAATCACCGCCATCGGCATGCTCACGCTGGCCTTCGTGTTCCAGACCCTGGCCAACCGCAAGCCGGAGCTGGACTCCGGCGTCTACGCCTACGCCAAGGCCGGGTTCGGTGACTACATGGGTTTCTCTTCTGCCTGGGGCTACTGGATCAGCGCCTGGCTGGGCAACGTCGGTTATTTCGTGTTGCTGTTCAGTACCCTCGGCTACTTCTTTCCAGTGTTCGGCCAGGGCAATACGCCGATTGCCATCGGTTGTGCTTCGGTGCTGCTGTGGGCCGTGCACTTTCTGGTGATGCGCGGGATCAAGGAGGCGGCGTTCATCAATCAACTGACCACCGTAGCCAAGATCGTGCCGTTGATCATGTTCATCGTCATCGCCGCCGTGGCATTCAAGGCCGACATCTTTACCCGTGATATCTGGGGTCGCAGCAATCCGAACTTCGGCGGGGTGATGGATCAGGTGCGCAACATGATGCTGGTGACGGTGTTCGTGTTCATCGGTATCGAGGGCGCCAGCGTTTACTCGGCGCGGGCCGAGAAGCGTACGGATGTCGGGCGGGCCACGGTGATCGGCTTCATTGGCGTGCTGGCGCTGCTGGTGCTGGTCAATGTGTTGTCGCTGGGGATCATGAGCCAACCGGAACTGGCGACCCTGCAGAACCCTTCGCTGGCGGCGGTGCTGGAACACATCGTCGGGCCCTGGGGGGCGCTGGCAATCAGTATCGGCCTGGCGATTTCACTGCTCGGCGCGTTGCTGTCATGGGCGCTGCTGTGCGCCGAAATCCTCTTCGCCACGGCCAGGGACAACACCATGCCGGCGTTCCTGAAAAAGGAAAACGCCAACCATGTGCCGGTCAACGCGCTGTGGCTGACCAATGTGATGATCCAGATTTTCCTGTTGATCACGCTGTTTTCCGCCGGCACCTACACCAGCCTGATCTACCTTGCCTCGTCGATGATTCTGGTGCCATACCTGTGGTCGGCAGCGTACGCGGTGCTGTTGAGCGGGCGCGGCGAAACCTATGAACACGCCTCGGCCGAACGCACCAAGGATCTGCTGATCGGCGGCATCGCCCTTTGCTACGCGGTGTGGTTGCTGTACGCCGGCGGGGTGAAATACCTGCTGTTGTCGGCGTTGCTCTATGCGCCGGGCGTGATCCTGTTCGCCAAGGCCAAGCATGAACAGGGCGAGCCGCTGTTCACCACGATCGAGAAGGGGATTTTCACCTGTGTGATCGCCGGGGCCGGGCTGGCGGCCTACGGTTTGTACAGCGGTCTGCTGTCGCTGTGAGGCTGCGCCTCGACTACCGGGCGCCCTGCGACTGGCCGGCGATGCTCGGGTTTCTCGCGGCGCGGGCGGTGATCGGGATGGAGACCGTGGTCGAGGGGGTGTATTCGCGCAGTATCGGATTGAACGGTGTGAAGGGTACGGTTTCGGTCTGGCCCGGTGACGGCGATGCGTTGGAGGTGGAGCTGGATTTTCCGGAGGCGACGGCTGTTCCCGAGATTGTGGCGCGCTTGCGTCGGCTGTTCGATCTGGATGCGGATCTGCCGACGATGCAACGGCACCTGAACGCTGACCCGCTGCTGGCGCGATTGATTGCCGAGCGTCCGGGGTTGCGTGTGCCGGGGGCGTGGGACGGACTGGAGCTGGCGTTTCGGGCTGTGCTGGGGCAGCAGATTACCATGATCGGGGCGATCCGGCTGGCGGGGAAACTGCTGGCGCAGCATGGCGAGCCGTTGTGTTCATCGGTGCCTGGCTTGACTCATGTGTTTCCTCAGGCCGCGGTTTTGGCGAACGCCGATCTGGCAGCGTTGGGTATGCCGAAAAGTCGCGCACTCACCTTGTGCGGCGTGGCCCAGGCGTTGCTGGATGATCCGTTGCTGTTTGAATCAGGGACTGCGCGGTTGCTGGCTCTGCACGGGATCGGCGACTGGACGGCGCAATACATTGCCTTGCGGCAGTTGCGGGACATGGACGGGTTCCCGACCGGTGATGTGGGGTTGTTGCGAGCACTGGAGGTGCTGGAAGGCGAGCGGATGACGGCGCGGGAGTTGTCAGCCCGCGCCGAGGCCTGGCGCCCGTTTCGCGGTTACGCGGCGCAGCTGCTGTGGACGTCGTCGAGTCGTGCGGATTGATATCCGCACATCTTTAAAACCATCGCGGTTGATGTGAACCCAGCTCAGTGGCCGGCAACGCCCACTGCAACGGCGTCCCGCTGATCTTCAATGGCGCCTGTAGTCGATGCGCCGCCCCCCAGGGTGTCTGCTCCACCAGCAAGCTTTGATCCTGTGGATTTTCCGGACGCAGCACTTCATCAGTCCCCGGTCCGTGTTCGATCAGCAACTTCGCCGTCCGCGCCAGTGACAATCGCGCCGATCCACCACGACCGTTACTCAGCTTTTCAATCAGCAAGCGGATCGCACTCGCCGCCATCAGATACCCGGTCGCATGATCCAGCGCCTGCACCGGCAGCGGCGTCGGTTTGTCCGCCTGCTTCCAGCGCTGCCCGGCTTCGGCAATCCCGCTGCTCATCTGCACCAGGCTGTCGAAGCCCCGGCGGTTCTGCCACGGGCCGCTCCAGCCATAGGCGTTGAGGCAGACGTCGATCAGCCCCGGTCTCAGTTGCCGGCGACGTTCGACGCCATAGCCGAGGTGTTCGAGCGCATCGGCGCGATAGCCATGCAGCAAAATGTCGGCTTCCTTGAGCAAGCCTTCAAACACCGCACGATCTGCCGGTTGCTGCAGATCCAGCCGTGCGCAGCGTTTGCCGAGGGTGACTTCCGGCACCACGCCGGGCTCGTTCCAGGTCGGCGGGTCGATGCGCAGGACGTTCGCGCCCATGCCCGCGAGAAAGCGGCTGGCGGTCGGGCCGGCGAGGACGCGGGTCAGATCGAGCACCTTGAGCCCGGCCAATGGTTGCGCCACCGAGCCTTGCCAGAGGTGATGACTTTCGTCTTTCCCATCACTGAAATGCACCAGGGGTTCGGCATTCACCGCCAATCCTTGGGGATGTTTTTGCCACTGCGCCCAACTGCGCATTTGGGCAGCGCAGCCCTTGGCATTGACTACCGCCTGCTCCAGATCGGCACTGGCCCAGTGCGCGACTTTCGCCGCCATCGCCGCGCGATCGGCGCAGGCACCGAGCACGCTTTCAGCGGCGGCGCGGTGGTGTGGGGCGTTGGTGTGCAGACGAATCCAGCCGTCCCGGGTCGCGTAGTCGCCGGCTACCGGATCCCACAGCGGCGGCACTTCCCAACCTGTTGGTCGTAGTGAGGTGGCGAACCAGAACGAGGCGAGGCGGCGGTCCACTTCAAGGGTAGGTAAATGTCCGGTTTGCTGCCGGAGCAATTCGCTGATCGCCTGCCCGGCTGCGGCAATGCTCGCGCAGGCCAGGTCGGTGACGGCAAACGCCGAGGGCAGGGCGCCGCTGGCGGTGAACGGAATCGGCGTGGGGGACAAACCGAGTGCGGTTTGAACGGACGTGAGCAAATCATTCATCGAAGGCCCTCCGGGGGAGGGCCTGATCATAGATCAATTCAGACGCGGAACTGATCCATCAATTTCATCTGCTGGCTGGCCAGGGCATTCAACTGGCTGCTGATCGCGGCCGATTCGGTGGCCTGTCCGGTCAGGGTTTCGGTGACGGTGCGAATCGCCGAGACGTTGCGGTTGACCTCTTCGGCCACCGCACTTTGCTGTTCGGCGGCGCTGGCGATCTGCAGGTTCATGTCGCTGATCACGGTCACCGCATCGCTGATCTTGCCGAGAGCGTCCACGGCCTGGCGGATCTGCCCGGCGTTGTTGTGGGCCTGTGCCTGGCTCGAATGCATGGTGGCGACCACGTCACGGGTGCCGGTCTGGATGCGTTCGATCACCACGCGGATTTCTTCCACCGAATCCTGGGTGCGCTTGGCCAGGTTGCGGACCTCATCGGCGACCACCGCGAAACCACGACCGCTTTCGCCGGCCCGGGCGGCTTCGATGGCGGCGTTCAGCGCCAGCAGGTTGGTCTGTTCGGCGATGCTACGGATCACTTCCAGCACCGAGCCGATCTGTTCGCTGTTGACCGCCAGTTCTTCGACTTCGGTCACCGCTTTGCTGACTTCGTCGGCCAACTGGTTGATGTCGCGGGTGCTGCGCTCGATGATCGACAGCCCGTCTCTGGCCGACTGGTCCGCGCCTTTCGCAGCGCTGGCGGCGTTCGAGGCGCTGTTGGCGACATCGTGGGCGGTGGCGCTCATTTCGTTGGACGCGGTGGCCACCTGATCGATCTCGCGGAACTGCACTTGCATGCCTTCGCTCGTCTGGCGGGCGATTTCCGACGATTGATCGGCGGTGCCACGGGCCTCGGTGATGCTTTGTTTGATCTGGGCGATGGTCGGTTGCAGCTTGTCGAGGAAGCGGTTGAACCAGTTCACCAGCTCACCCAGTTCATCCTTCTTGCTGTAGTTCAGGCGCTGGGTCAGGTCACCTTCACCGCTGGCGATGTTCTTCAGCATCTCGGCGACGCTGTTGATCGGCCGGGTCACGCCCGACGCAGTGAGCCAGATCAGTACAAGACCGATGAGCCCCGCGATCACGGCCACCGACAATGCGGTGATCGTGCCGGCTTTCTGCGCCTCGTCGAGTACCGCTTGCAGTTTGACCGAGTCGGCCAGCAGCACTTGCTTCGGCAGGTCGATGACCACGCCCCAGGCACGGGAGTTGCCAATCGGATCGACCGGGTAAACGGCGCGGATCAGATCGCCCTGTTCGAGAATCTTCGGCGTGCCGGCGCTCAGCAGTTGCAGGATGTCCTTGCCTTCGGTGCCGAGGGTTTCGGCGATGCCTTTGCCGACCTTGGTGGCGTCGGTGCTGTACGCACCCAGCACGCCGCTGCCGGAGACAATCAGCATGTGCCCGGCACCGTTGAACAGTTCGCGCTGGGAACCCACGGCCGCCGCTTGCAACGCATCAAGGGCGATGTCGACGCCGACCACGCCGATGGCCTTGCCATCCACCAGCAGCGGCACGGCAATGGTGGTCATGAGCATTTCCTTGCCGCCCACGGTGTCGGCGTAAGGGTCGAGCAGGCAGGTGCGCTTGTTGTCGCGAGGGCAGGTGTACCAGCTGTTGTAAGGCGTGCCGCTGACGCTGAGGGTGGTCTTGGTCATGTCCTCTTCGACCATGATCGTGTTCAGCGCGGAACCGGCGGCGCGGCTCCAGTAGGTGGCGAAGCGCCCGGCTTCGTTGGACTGGCGGGCGGCGTCGTTGACGAACTCGCTGTCCTTGCCGTCCAGCCCGTTGGGCTCGAAGGCCAGCCAGATGCCCAGCACCTTGCTGTTGCGCTCGAACGCGGTTTTCAGGCTCAGGTTCAATTCTTCACGCAAGGCCCCGGCGTCCAGCGAACGCTTGGCGGCCATGACGCGCATGTCCTTGATCTGGTCGGCCAGTGCGGTGATCACCAGCAGGCTCTCGCCGAAGGTCTTCTGCACTTGAACCGCCTGTTCGGCGGCCTTGGCCTGCAGCAGATTCTGCACGCTGGCGGTGAGCATCTTGCTGCTCGAGTCGCTGACCAGTTCGTCGTTCCGGTTGGTCTGGTAGATGTTGATGCCGACGATCAGCGCCACCACGCCGAGCAGGCACAGCCCGGACAGCAGGACGATTTTCAGGCGAATGGACAGGGAGTCGAACATGGGACGTTCTCGCGAATGAATGAGCTGTTGGCTACGGGGCACGGAATTGCCCGGTTCGCCAAATCCATTCAGCGCCATTCAATGCTCATCGGCGCGGGGCGAGGCGGCATGAGCCGTCTGCCGACGAACGGTCGCGGCAAAACGTTTGCGCGGGGAAATGCCCTGGAAAGCGATGAAAAATCAGGAAATCTCTGGCCGAGATTCCGGGCGCGACCAGATCCACAGGTTGCCCAGCGTCATGCCGGCAATGGCCAGGTAGACCGGCCAGCCGTGGTCGAGCATCACCAGCATCAGGGTCGCGCACAGCAGCATGCTGACGGTGGCGCTGACCTTGGCCTTGCGGGCGATGATCTTGCCGTTGCGCCAGTTGCTCAGGATCGGCCCGAACAGCCGGTGGTTTTCCAGCCAGGCACTCAGGCGCGGCGAGCTGCGGGTCGCGGCCCAGGCGGCGAGCAGGATGAACTCGGTGGTCGGCAGGCCGGGCACGACGATGGCGATCAGGCCGATGCCGAGGCTGACGTAGGCCAGCAGGCCGAACAGCAGGCGGGCGAGTCGGGAGGAGGCGGGTTGGGGCATGGGCTCGAGGGAGTGCGTGAGGCGAAATGGCAATCTTACAGATTTGTGCGGTTCCCTGTGGGAGCGAGCCTGCTCGCGAAAGCGCCATGTCAGTCAACGCTGAGATTGAATCTGACAGCTTCTTCGCGAGCAAGCCCGCTCCCACATTGGGGAGTCGCGTGGCTTCAGGCCGGTTCGGCCTCCGTGGTGTAAGCCTGTTCCAGCAGCACGGTGAAGCGGTTGAATGCGTCGAGCGCGCCTTGCTCGATTTCGGCTTCTTCCTCGGCACTGAACTGCAAAGAGTCGAGGGTGCGCACGAAGCTTTTCCAGCCTTCGGCCCGGCCACCTTCAGGCTCGCCCAAGTGACGGGCGCCGAAGGTTTCGCTCAGCTCCAATGCGACCGCGCGCTTGATCAGGAACGCGGCGCCGAGCTTGGAGCCCTCGGAGACGAAGATCCAACCCAGGGCGCGGGCCTTGCTCGGGTTTTTCACTGCACCGGCCACCGGGGCTGGCACTTCAGTGTCCAGGTCGGCGAGGTCGGCTTTGGCCGCTTCGGCGCGGCAGCGGGCCGGCAGGTCAGGGATGATGGCAGTCAGTTCGGCATCGTTGTACAGCGAGACCAGTTCCGACTGGAACAGGTACTGCGCGACCACGAAGCGGGCGAAACTGGCGCGTGTCTCGAACGGCGCGTGGGCCTTGACCAGCGCATCGAGCTTGCTGTGCGGCGCGTGGGTGATCTGGTTCAGGCGTTGCGAACGCAGGGCTTTTTCCGAGGTGCTCATGGGGTGTCCTTGATAAAAGAGGCGCTTGATAACGAGACGAACAAGTAGTCGTGGGAGCGTAAAAAAACCTCACTGCGCGCTGATTCACACACGCAGTGAGGTGGGGGCGGATCAGATGTCCCAGACCAGATTGATCGCGAAGTTGCGACCCGGTTGAGTCAGGCGATCAAGGTTGGCAGGGCTCAGCACGGCGGCTTCGCCGACGCTGTCGTAGCCACGCACGTCATCCCACAGCCAGTACTTCTTGTCGGTCAGGTTGTAGACGCCGCCGCTGACGGTGACGTCGTCGGTGACTTTGTAATACCCGGTCAGGTCGAGAATGCCGAAGCCCGGCGACTTGAACTGGCTGCTGACACCGTCCGGCGACTTGAAGTTGCTGTCGTCGACGCGATCCTTCTTCTTGACCACGGTCCAGCTCAGCAGGCCGCCATAGGTGTCCTGGTCGTAACCCAGACCGAACACGCCGGTCAGCGGATTGACGCTGTTGAGCGGCTCGCCGGTGTCGTTGTTGCGCCCGTAGGCGTAGGCAATCGAGCCCTGGGTGTACAGGCCTTGTGGCGCACCGAACGAATCCAGGTTCAGGCGACCCTTGACTTCGGCACCCTTGATGGTGGCGTGCTTGATGTTGTTGGTCTGGAATGTCAGCTCGTTGTAGCCCGGGGTGACGGCGTCTTCGTTGATGAAATCGCGATACTTGTTATAGAACACCGCCACGTCGAACGAGCCTTGCTCGAAGTTGCCGCGCAGGCCTGTTTCATAGCTTTTGCTTTTTTCCGGTTCCAGGTTCGGGTTCGGCGCCACGTTGTAACCGGTGGTGCTGTTTTCGAAGCGACCGTACAGCGCTTTTGCGGTCGGGGTGCGGAAGCCTTCGGCGTACTGGCCGTACCAGGTGTAGTGGTCGGTCAGGGCGTAGGTCAGGCCGAATTTCGGCGAGACTTTATGCCAGGTCTTGTTTTGATCGCTGACCGTGCCCTTGCCGTCGGCGGCCACGGTGTTGAGGAATTCCTGCGTGATGTGCGGCTTGAGCTGGGTGTAGTCGTAGCGCAGGCCCGGCAGGAAAGTCCATTTGTTCCAGCTGATCTGATCCTGGGTGAACAGGCTGTAGGTGTTGATGGTCGGGTCCGGGAAGTCGCTGGACTTCTTCAGCACGTCAGCCGCACTGGTGGCGCCGATGGCGGTGCAGCCGCGACCGACCGCCAGGCACTTGCCGTCGCCGCTGCGTGAACCGGTGACCTTCTGCTGTTTGATCGTGGTGCCGTAGGTCAGCACGTGATCGGTGTCACCGATGGCGAAAGCCTTGTCCAGTTGCGCGTCGAACACCCACTGTTTTTCCTCGTAGATCGTGTCGCGGGTTCGCAGCACTTTACGGGTCATCGGGTAGTAGAACTCGTCGGTGCTCTGGTCGGTCTTGGCGGTCTGGTGGTTGAGGCTCCACTTCACGTTGTCCGCCAGCAGGCTGTTCAGCTCGAAGCTGTGTTCCAGGCCGAAACGCTCGCGAGTGACCGTGTCGTTGCCGGTGCGCCACTGGTACATGCCGCCGGGCAGTACGCTGTTCGGAATGGTCGGCGCGCCGTTGAAGTACGGGCCGCCGTAGGCGCTTTTCTGATCGGTGTCGCGATCATCCTTGTACTTTTCGTAGGTCAGGCCCAGGCGCGAACCTTCGTTGTAGTTCCAGCCGATTTTGGCCAGAACGTTGGTGGCTTTCACGTCTTCCGGGTTGGCGGCGGTGCGCTCCAGGCCGGTGCCGTTATTGTTGCCGTAGGAATCGGTTTCATGGCCGTCGCGCCGGCTGTAGTGCAGCAAACCGTCGAACTGGTCGGCGCGACCGGCGACGGTGGCGGATTTCAGCCAACTGTCGTCGGCTGAGCTGTAGCCGGTCTTCAGGCGGGCGCCGACATCTTTGCCGGGCTTGATGATGTCATCCGGGTCGAGGGTGTAGTAGCTGACCGCGCCGCCGATGGCGTTACTGCCGTACAACACCGAAGCCGGACCGCGGAGGATTTCCACACGTTTGACGATTTCCGGGTCAACGTAGTTGCGCTGGGTCTTGGCGTACGGGCCGTTGAAGAAGCCGTCCGGTACTTCAACGCCGTCGACCTGGGTCAGAATGCGGTCACCGTCGATACCGCGAATGTTGTAGCCGCTGATCCCGCCGCGCTGGCCGGCGCCGCCCACGGAGACGCCCGGTTCGTAGCGCACCAGATCCTTGATGGTGTTGACGTTGTTGCGGTCCAGCTCCTGACGGGTCTGCACGGTGACGGTGGCCGGTACGCTGTTGACTGACTGTTCCTGACGGGTGGCGCTGATGGTCACCTGCTCGAGGTTGAGTGCGCCGCTGTTGATGCGTTTTTCCAGCACGACATTGTTGTTGCTGATTTTTCGGAAGCTCAGGTTGGTCCCCACCAACAAGCGCTCCAGGGCTTTTTCCGGTGGCAGCGAACCGCGCACGCCCGGCGACGACACGCCTTTACCCAATTCAGCCGGCAAGCCGACCTGCCAGCCGGTGACGGCAGTGAACGCGTTGAGTGCCGACACCAGCGATTGCTGGCCGATGGCAAACGAGTAATCGCCCATGTTGCGTGCCGGTTGTTCGGTGGCGGCCATCAGCGGCGCGGTGCCGGCCATCAGGATGGCGGCGGTCAGCAGCGACAGCACGCGGGAAGGAGAGGAAGTCTGGCGGGTAAGGCGTGAGGACATCGATAGCGCTCCGTGTCGCACGAATCTTTATAGGTGCTGATTCGCGTCAGAAGATGCGAATCAATTGCATTGGCTATAACGAGACGAACGAGCTTCGGCTATCGAGTAAAAATAATTCTCATTTAGTTCAGGATCACCAGCGCCGGGAATTCCTGAAGCCTGGCGGAGGTGATGTGAGCAAGCGAACGCACCACGTCCAGCGGCTGGTCGAGACGGTAATTGCCAGTGACGGCGACGTCGGCCAAGTGTTCGTTGGTGTTGATGATGAAGCCCGGATAATAGCGGCGCAGCTCCGCCAGCACCTGGCTCAGCGGACAGTTCTCGAAGATCAGCCGCCCTTGTACCCACGCCAGATCGGTGGCGGCATCGGCCTTGGCCGGCCCGTCGAAACCATTCGGACCGATGCGGATGCTTTCCCCGGCGGACAGACGCACGCGGGCATCGTCACGGGTCGCACGCAGATCGACATCGCCGCGCTGCACCCGCACTTGCGCCACGCCATCCAGATAGCGCACGGCAAACGCGGTGTCTTGCACGCTGGCTTTCACCGGGCCGGCGTCGATTTCCAGCGGTTGGCTGCGGCTGGCCGGAATCTCGAAAAACGCTTCGCCCTGATACAGGCGCGCCATCCGCTGTCGATCGTTGATCGTGCTGGAGAAGGCGGAGTTGGTGTTGAGCAGGACTTTCGAACCGTCCTCAAGCTGCAAACGTTGACGCTCGCCGACCAGCGTCAGGTGATCGGCCTGAAGACGCATCGGCAGGTTGCTGAAGCTGAACAGGCCGAGAATCAGCACCGCAGCGGTGGCCAGCGGTTTCCAGTGCGGGCGCAGGCGGGTGAGGACGGTGACTTTCTTCGGTCTGGCTGCGAGGTTCTGCGCGCACTGGGCGATCTGCGGCCCGTCCCAGATTGCCTGGGCTTTGGCGAATGCCTGGGCGTTCAACGGATCGGCCGCCAGCCAGGCATGAAACTGCCGGGTCTGCTCCTCGTCCGGGCTGCCGAGCACGATGAGCCAGTCCAGAGCCTGGTCCATTGCGTTGGCGGCATCCTGCGCCGTGTCGGGCGAAGGAGGGCGGTGGGTGTCCGTCACGGTGTTTCCTCGGCAGTGTCTGTGCACGGCTGTTTTTTAGTGAAGCGTAAAAGTCGGGCAAGGGTAACAAAGCCCGATGATCAGTGCAGTCGATCCTGAGGCCTACAGAAAAGCCCTGCAGCATCAGTCGTCATTTAAACGTTCGGCGACACCGATGCAGATGGTCATGATCAGTTTGAGTTCTTTTTGCACTGTGCTGAGGGACACGCTCAGCTCTTCGGCGATTTCCTGATAGCTGTGCCCGTGCAGGCGGCTGAGGATGAAGATTTGCTGTTGACGGGGGCTGAGTTCACCGAGGCTCACGTTCAGGCGCTCCAGCAATTGTTCGGCGTGGGCGGCGTCTTCGGCGCTGCTGGCGGGGGCGGCGACACTATGCACCACGTCCTGCGGCACGTCGTCGACCATGGTTCGCGAATGAATCTTGCGGGCACGCAAATGGTCCAGCGCCAGGTTGCGCGCGGTCTGGAAGACAAAGGGCTCAAGGTGATCGATGGCCCGTTCGCTCAGCGCCCGCGTGACACGCAGGTAGGTTTCCTGCAACAGGTCTTCGGCGGTGCTGTGATTGTTGACCATGCGTTCCAGCGTACGCAGCAGTGACGTGCGCTGGGCGAGGAAAACGTGATTGAACTGCGACTGACTCACGGGAGGGCCTGATCCATTTCGAGCGAATGATAATGCTTATCATCCAGTTGAGTGGTCAAGCTCTGATTTCAAATTGAAATCGAAACCTGTGGGAGCGAGCCTGTTCGCGAATACGATGTGTCGTCCTGCATTTATGCTGGCAGATATACCGCTTTCGCGAGCAGGCTCGCTCCCACAGGGATGTGCTTTTATTCCGCGTTACACAGCGCCAGGCAGTTATCGAGCATGCGGTTGGAGAAGCCCCATTCGTTGTCGTACCAGGCCAGCACCTTCAGCAGTTTGCCGCTGGATTTGGTGTGGTTGGCGTCGAAGATCGACGACAGCGGGTTGTGGTTGAAGTCGCTCGAGACCAGCGGCAGGGCGTTGTAGCCGAGGATTTTCGAGTGCTGGCTCGCGGCTTTCATCAGTGCGTTGACTTCATCGGCCGAGGCTTCGCGCTTGAGTTGCACGGTAAGGTCCACCAGCGACACATTGATCACCGGCACGCGCACGGCCATGCCGGTCAGCTTGCCGGCCAGTTCCGGCAGCACCAGGCCCACGGCTTCAGCGGCGCCGGTCTTGCTCGGAATCATGTTCTGCGTGGCGGAGCGGGCGCGGTACGGGTCGGTGTGGTAGACGTCGGTCAGGTTCTGGTCGTTGGTGTAGGCATGGATGGTGGTCATCAGACCGCTTTCGATACCCAGTTCACGGTGCAGCACCTGGGCCACCGGGGCCAGGCAGTTGGTGGTGCACGAGGCGTTGGAAATGATCTGGTGCGACTGGCGCAGGATGTCGTGGTTTACACCATAAACCACGGTGGCATCGGCGCCTTTGGCCGGGGCCGAGATGATGACTTTGCGCGCACCGGCAGTAATATGCGCGGCGGCTTTGGCCCGGTCGGTGAACAGGCCGGTGCATTCGAACACCACATCAATCTTTTCCGCCGCCCATGGCAGTTCGGCGGGGTTGCGGATGGCGCTGACTGAAATGCGGTCGCCGTTGACGGTCAGACTCTCGTTGTCATGCGCGACTTCAGCATCGAACGTGCCGTGAACGGTATCGTATTTGAGCAGGTGCGCATTGATCGCGCTGTCGCCCAGATCGTTGATGGCGACGATCTGCAAATCCTGACGATAGCCCTGGGTATACAGTGCGCGCAGGACATTACGGCCGATGCGGCCAAAACCATTGATTGCGATTCGAAGAGTCATTGAGCAGCGCCGCCGTCGTTTTGTTGTTGGAATTACAAGATTATTCGCAAAAAAATAGAAAACAAGCCTTTTTGGTGGCAGTATTTTGTTTTATCTACAACGAGTGACCTGAATCAACTGGTCCGAATGGTCAAGGAAACCGCCCGTCATCCCACGCGTGCGGGCGCCTTGGTCAGCATAGACAATCAGGTCGCCACATCCGTTAGCCTGGAGTTCTACACATGCATCCCCGCGTTCTTGAGGTCACCGAACGGCTTATCGCCCGCAGCCGCGCCACGCGTCAGGCTTACCTTGCGCTGATTCGCGGCGCTGCAACCGACGGGCCGATGCGCGGCAAGCTGCAGTGCGCCAACTTCGCCCACGGCGTGGCCGGATGCGGCAGCGAAGACAAACACAGCCTGCGGATGATGAACTCGGCGAACATCGCCATTGTGTCGTCGTATAACGACATGCTCTCGGCGCACCAGCCGTACGAAGTCTTCCCGCAACAGATCAAGAACGCCCTGCGCGAAATCGGTTCGGTCGGCCAGTTCGCCGGCGGTACCCCGGCGATGTGCGACGGCGTTACCCAGGGCGAGCCGGGCATGGAGCTGAGCCTGCCGAGCCGTGAAGTGATCGCGATGTCGACGGCGGTGGCGCTGTCCCACAACATGTTCGATGGCGCACTGATGCTCGGCATCTGCGACAAGATCGTGCCGGGTCTGATGATGGGCTCGCTGCGTTTCGGTCACCTGCCGACGATCTTCGTGCCGGGCGGGCCGATGGTCTCGGGGATTTCCAACAAGGAAAAAGCCGACGTGCGGCAGAAGTACGCCGAAGGCAAGGCGACCCGTGAAGAGCTGCTGGAATCGGAAATGAAGTCCTACCACAGCCCCGGCACCTGCACCTTCTACGGCACCGCCAACACCAACCAGCTGCTGATGGAAGTCATGGGGCTGCACTTGCCCGGCGCCTCTTTCGTCAACCCGAACACGCCGCTGCGCGAGGCCCTGACCCGCGAAGCCGCGCATCAGGTCACGCGCCTGACCAAACAGAACGGCAACTTCCTGCCGATCGGCGAAATCGTCGACGAGAAGGCGCTGGTCAACTCGATCGTCGCGCTGCACGCAACCGGCGGCTCGACCAACCACACCCTGCACATGCCGGCCATCGCCATGGCGGCGGGCATTCAACTGACCTGGCAGGACATGGCCGACCTCTCCGAAGTCGTGCCGACCCTGAGCCACGTCTATCCGAACGGCAAGGCCGACATCAACCACTTCCAGGCGGCGGGCGGCATGTCGTTCCTGATCCGCGAACTGCTTGAGGCCGGGCTGCTGCACGAAGACGTCAACACCGTGCTTGGCCACGGCCTGAGCCAGTACACCAAGGAGCCGTTCCTGGATAACGGCAAACTGGTGTGGCGCGAAGGCCCGACCGAAAGCCTCGACGAAAACATCCTGCGTCCTGTGGCCCGTGCGTTCTCGGCAGAGGGCGGCTTGCGGGTGATGGAAGGCAACCTCGGTCGCGGCGTGATGAAGGTGTCCGCCGTTGCGCTGGAAAACCAGATCGTCGAAGCACCGGCCATGGTGTTCCAGGATCAACAGGATCTGGCCGACGCCTTCAAGGCGGGTCTGCTGGAGAAGGATTTTGTCGCCGTGATGCGCTTCCAGGGCCCGCGTTCCAACGGCATGCCGGAACTGCACAAGATGACGCCGTTCCTCGGCGTGCTGCAGGATCGCGGTTTCAAGGTTGCGCTGGTCACCGACGGGCGTATGTCCGGCGCCTCGGGGAAAATCCCGGCGGCGATCCACGTCAGTCCGGAAGCTTATGTGGGCGGCGCTTTGGCGCGCGTGCAAGAGGGCGATATCATCCGCGTCGATGGCGTCAAAGGCACTTTGGAAATCAAGGTGGACGCCGCCGAATTCGCAGCGCGCGAACCCGCCAAAGGCCTGTTGGGCAACAACATCGGCAGCGGTCGCGAACTGTTTGGCTTCATGCGTCTGGCCTTCAGCTCGGCAGAGCAGGGCGCCAGCGCCTTCACTTCTGCCCTGGAGACGCTTAATTGAAACTGGCTTTGGTCGGTGACATCGGAGGCACCAACGCGCGGTTCGCGTTGTGGAAAGATCAGCAGCTCGAATCGGTGCAGGTGCTGGCCACGGCCGACCATGCCAGCCCGGAAGAGGCGATCAGCCTCTACCTGAGCGGGCTCGGCCTGGCGCCTGGCGCCATCGGTTCGGTGTGCCTGTCGGTGGCAGGTCCCGTCAGCGGCGACGAATTTAAGTTCACCAACAACCATTGGCGCCTGAGCCGCAAGGCTTTTTGCCAGGCGTTGCAGGTCGAGCAGTTGCTGCTGGTCAACGACTTCTCGGCCATGGCGCTGGGCATGACCCGTTTGCAGCCCGGCGAATTCCGTGTGGTCTGCGAAGGTGAGCCTGAGCCGCTGCGTCCGGCGGTGGTGATCGGCCCGGGCACTGGCCTCGGCGTCGGCACCTTGCTCGATCTGGGCGAAGGCCGGTTTGCCGCGTTGCCGGGGGAGGGTGGTCACGTCGATCTGCCGCTGAGCACCCCGCGTGAAACCCAGCTTTGGCAGCACATCCATGACGAGATCGGCCACGTCAGCGCCGAGACCGCGTTGAGCGGCGGCGGCCTGCCCCGAGTGTACCGGGCGATCTGCGCGGTGGATGGTCACGAACCAAAACTGGACACGCCGGAAGCCATCACCGCTGCCGGCCTCGCCGGTGACCCGATTGCCCTGGAAGTGCTGGAGCAGTTCTGCTGCTGGCTCGGTCGTGTGGCCGGCAATAACGTGCTGACCACGGGCGCTCGCGGCGGCGTGTACATCGTTGGCGGCGTGATTCCACGTTTTGCCGATTTCTTCCTCGAAAGTGGCTTCGCCCGCAGCTTTGCGGACAAGGGCTGCATGAGCGATTACTTCAAGGGGATTCCGGTGTGGCTGGTGACGGCGCCGTATTCGGGGCTCGTCGGTGCGGGAGTGGCGCTCGAACAGGCTTGAAATGCGATCGAATGTGGGAGCGAGCCTGCTCGCGATTGCGGTTTCACATTCAACACATCCGTTGACTGACACACCGCTATCGCGAGCAGGCTCGCTCCCACAATTGTTTCTGCAGTGTCTGTAGATTCAGTGCTTAAGGCATAATCCGCCCAATTCCAACAACAAGGATGCCTTCGAAGTGAGTTCAGTCAACAAGTCGATTTTGTTGGTCGATGACGACCAGGAGATACGCGAGTTGCTGGAAACCTACCTGACCCGCGCGGGTTTTCAGGTACGGGCCACGGCCGACGGCGCCGGTTTTCGCCAGGCGCTGAACGAGGCGCCGAGCGATCTGGTGATCCTTGATGTGATGCTCCCGGATGAAGACGGCTTCAGTCTGTGCCGCTGGGTGCGCCAGCATCCACGTCAGGCTCAGGTGCCAATCATCATGCTCACTGCCAGTTCCGACGAGGCCGATCGGGTGATCGGTCTGGAGTTGGGCGCCGACGATTACCTCGGCAAACCTTTCAGCCCTCGCGAACTGCAAGCGCGAATCAAGGCCTTGCTGCGCCGTGCCCAGTTCGGTCAGGAACGCAGCGGCAGTGAAGTGCTGGCCTTTGACGAGTGGCGACTGGACATGGTCAGTCATCGACTGTTCCACGCTGACGGCGAGGAAGTGATTCTGTCCGGCGCCGACTTTGCGCTGCTCAAGCTGTTCCTCGATCATCCCCAGGAAATCCTCGATCGCGACACCATCGGCAATGCCACCCGTGGCCGTGACCTGATGCCCCTTGATCGCATCGTCGACATGGCTGTCAGCCGCCTGCGTCAGCGTCTGCGCGACACCGAAAAGCCGCCACGATTGATCCGTACCGTGCGCGGCAGCGGCTACCAACTGGCAGCCAATGTGGTTGCCGCCAATGGCCACTGAGTTTCTGCGCAACATCGCAAGCAAAGTGCCGATGCCGCGTTCGCTGCTCGGGCGGATGTTGCTGCTGACGTTGCTGGCGGTGTTGTTTGCGCAGACCTTGTCCAGCGTGATCTGGGTTTCCCAGTTGCGCGCAACCCAGCTCGAAGGCCTGGTCACCAGCGCCCGCAGCCTCGCCCACTCGATGACCGCCAGCGTCAGTTATTTCCGCTCGCTACCGGTAGCCTACCGGCCGTTGGTACTCGATCAATTACGCAGCATGGGCGGCACGCGTTTTGTGGTGACGCTCAACGACAAACCGCTGGGCATGGAAGTGTTGCCGGTCACACCGCGCAAGGCAGCGGTGTTGCAAGCAGTGGATGAAGTGCTGCGTCAGTCGTTGGGCCAGGACACCGACATTCTGGTGACTTTCGTCAGTCCCGATGACCTACGGATCTTCAACGCCGGGTTGAAGCTCGATGAGTTGCCACGCTCCTGGGCGCATTACGCGCTGACGCTGGAGCCGGTCAATCCGCCGGTGCTGGTGACTCAGATCCAGTTGGCGCCCGGTGAATGGCTGTACATCGCCTCGCTGTTGCCCGAGCCCTACACCAGCCTCGAAGAGCAAGGCCTGCCGACGCAGCAGGTGTGGTTCATTGTCTTCACCAGCGGTTTTCTACTGTTGTTCATCGGCTTGCTGGTGCATTGGCAGAGTCGACCGCTCAAGCGTCTGGCGCGGGGCTGGCTCTTATACAC